>DCGE01000016.1 GCA_002314525.1 Prevotellaceae bacterium UBA1786
TCATGCCTGCAATCCTCAAGGGTATTATGGCTCGTATGGAACAGGGACCTCTCACAGGTAGCTACGCACGCGACGTACGCGTAATAGTATATGATGGTAAGATGCACCCGGTTGACTCCAACGAACTCTCATTCATGCTCGCAGGTCGTCATGCATTCGCTGAGGCATTCAAGAACGCTGGTCCTAAACTTCTCGAACCTATCTACGACGTTGAGGTTCTCACTCCGAGCGACCGCATGGGCGACGTCATGAGTGACCTTCAGGGACGTCGTGGTATGATTGTGGGCAGTGAAAGTGCCAACGGCTACGACAAGCTCATCGCCAAGATTCCTCTTAATGAACTTGCAAGTTACTCAACCACACTGAGTTCGCTCACTGGTGGACGCGCTTCATTCTCAATGAAGTTCTCTACTTACGAACTTGTTCCTACTGACATCCAGACTAAGCTCATGAAGGAATTCGAAGAGCAGTCAAAGGACGAAGATTAAGGAGATTTACCATAAAATTGATATTTCCTCAATTATTGAGCCGGCAATTGTTAAATTGTCGGCTTTTTTATTATAATTTTGCGTGAACTGAAAGGGTTGTTTCGTTTGACTTACATATTTTTTTATAAATTTGCATTTATGAAAAGGTCAACAATCGTCATACTGGCAACCATCATTGGTGTCTCGGTCATCTGTCTGCTCGGACTTCAGGTGTGGCACATCGTGGAGGTTCACTCCATGAGGAAGCAGATGTTTGATGAGACCGTGACGCGCTGCCTACGATCTACCGCCCATCAGATGGAAATCGACGAGGCAAACCGTTTCTTGCAGAGAGGCACGTTGAATGAAAATACCATCAGACTCAAGAACGACAGCATTCCTACAACAATTGACACGTCGTCGGTACTCGATGCGCATGACAGTCGTTTCTTCACCCGTAAGAGCAACCGGAGCCTTACCCCTGACCTTCAGGAAATCCTTCGGCAGCGAAAGATAAAAGCAAACGAACTCGTCGATGAGGTGGTTTACAGCCTGCTTTATTCCACATCTGACATGCTCCTTGAAGACCGCATCGACTTCAGCCGCCTCGACCAGACACTGAAATCTGAATTCTCAGCCGCAGGCATCAACGACGAATACCATTATCAGGTGCTCGACGGCAACGGAAAGATCATATACCAGTGCCGTGACTATACACCCGAAGGCAGAGAATGGCTCTACACCACCGACCTCTTCCCCAACAGTCCGGTGTCGCAGATGGGTAAGTTGGCAGTCAACTTCCCCAACATGTCGATAGCTCGCCAGCGGGCACTCATGTTCTTTCTCCCTACCATCCTCTTCTCCGCCATCCTTGTCTTCACCTTCGTACTGACACTCGTCATCGCCTTCCGCCAGAAGAAGGTTCGCGAGATGAAGAGTGACTTCATCAACAACATGACCCACGAGTTCAAGACCCCGATATCAAGCATATCCCTCGCAGCACAGATGCTCAACGACCCATCCGTCAGGAAGACCCCGCAACTCACCGAACGCCTCTCCTCGACCATTATGGACGAGACCAAGCGACTCCGTTTCCAGGTTGATAAGGTACTGCAGCTCTCACTTTACGAGAACCAGAAGATCAAGTACAACATCAAGGAGATTGATGCCAGTGAGTCCATAGCCGGAATCGTACATACCTTCGCCCTCAAGGTGGAACGCGGAGGCGGCAAGATTATCACCGACCTCAGGGCTGAGAATCCCTTCATCCTCGTTGATGAGATGCACTTCACCAATGTCATCTTCAACCTCATGGACAACGCAGTGAAATACTGCCGCACCGATGCACCGCTCGAACTCAAGATATCCATCTGGAACGAACAGAAGAACCTAGTCATAGCCATCAAGGACAACGGCATCGGCATGCGGAAGGAAGACCTCAAGAAGATATTCGAGAAATTCTACAGGGTACATACCGGCAACCTCCACGACGTCAAGGGATTCGGACTCGGACTGGCATACGTCAAGAAGATAGTCACAGCCTTCAGCGGAACCATCTATGCCGAGAGCGAACCCGACCTCGGAACTACCTTCTTCATCAAGCTACCAGTGGTAGAGTGAAAGAGTGATGGTTCGGCAGACTCACCAACCAAGTGAATAGTGAAGATTAAACAAACCAATATTAAAATAGTTATAAACTCTAAAAACTGAATTTTATGGAAGAAAGATTAGATCAAGTGCACATCCTTTTGTGCGAAGACGATGAGAACCTCGGAATGCTCCTTCGTGAATACCTCGAGGCAAAAGGCTATCAGGCAACACTCTGCGTTGACGGAGAACAGGGACTTGAAGCATTCTCAAACAATACATTCGACCTCTGCATCCTTGACGTCATGATGCCAAAGATGGACGGATTCACACTTGCAGCACGCATCCGCGACATCAACAGCGACGTACCGTTCATGTTCCTTACGGCCAAGACCATGAAGGAAGACGTGAAGGAAGGATTCGAACTCGGAGCCGACGACTACATCACCAAACCATTCTCAATGGAAGAAGTGGTGTTCCGCATCGAAGCCATCCTGCGCCGAGTACGTGGCAAGAGTACACGCGAAGTGACCAGCTACGACATAGGCAACTACCGGTTCGACACCCAGAAGCAGCTCCTCACCATCAATGGCAAGTCAACCAAACTCACCACCAAGGAAGCCGAACTCCTCACCCTACTCTGCAACAAGTCCAACGAACTCCTCCCACGCGAGTACGCCCTCAAGGCAATCTGGATTGACGACAACTACTTCAACGCCCGCTCCATGGATGTCTATATCACCAAGCTACGCAAGCACCTTTCCGACGACGAAAACGTCGAAATCCTCAACGTTCACGGCAAAGGCTACAAACTCGTCATCGCCGGTTGACCCACAACCCTCCGATTCACGAAATACCAAACAGCCGACTATCAATCATGGTAGCCGGCTGTTTCTGTATATGTTTGGCGAATTCTGTCAATTAGGCAATAGGCTTCTACAGTGTCTCGATGATGTCAAGGCGGGCTTCGAAGGTCTTGGCGATCTTGATGAGGGCGTCAATGTCGGGGGAGGGGAGGGCTTGTTCGAGGCGGGTGAGGTCGGCGGCGCTGATGCCGGCTTTGTCGGCGAGCTGCTGGATGGTCATGCCGTTCTTCTCACGGATCTGTCGGATGCGGGCACAGAATTGTGTCCGTTCGATATTGAGGTCGTAGCTAACGCTGATGGGGGCTTCGAGTCTGTTGCGTGCGAGGAAGCGTGAGAAGAGTACGTTGTATTCATCCATCAGTCCTTCGGGGTGGTGCTGCATGACTTGGCCGATGGCGTCGAGATATTCCTGGGGAGCTTGTTGTGGGGCATCGCTCGGGAATGTGAGGATGAGGCATTCGCCTGATGGTTTAGTGATTCGGATTGCTGTCTGTCTGCCGTCTGGCAGGGACGGGATGTCGTAGTTGTATGTTGCCATATTGTCTGTAGTTTTCCAATTGTGGTGCAAAGATAATCAAATTCGTACACACTAGCAAATATGATGCGAAAAAATGGAAGTCAGTTGGCTGGCTTCCATTTTGTGGTAGTATATACGAAGGACTGTGATCAGTCTTCGTTGAGGATCTTCATTATCTCTGTCGCTGAGTAGCTGACTGAGCTTCCAGGACCGAAGATGCATGCTACGCCTGCCTTGTAGAGGAAGTCGTAGTCCTGTGC
>DCGE01000165.1 GCA_002314525.1 Prevotellaceae bacterium UBA1786
AGTTAATTTATAGAACATTCCTATACAGATTTAACCCATTTTTCCTCCATCTCGTACCAGTCTATCTGTTTTTCAGCACATTTGCCTGCAAGTACGTCTGACAGCATGTCAAGGTAGCGTTTCCATCGCGGATAGTAGAAGTCGCGGAGCAAACCGGCCCATTCCTTGTGGGCATAGTCATGAAGACCGCCATCATCTGCACAGCGACGGTTGCCCCATGTGGTAATCTGCACTCTTGCATTCCATTCGTAGAGGTTCTTCTCAGCCTCACTTCCCCCTTTGGCGCGTGCCATCTCCAGCCAGCGGTCAAGAGTAAACTCAGGTCTGGTAGCCAGCAGACTGTCCTGAGTGAGGATCAATGCCAGAAATTCCTTCTTATGCTCCTCGAACGACACACTGTCGAATGACCTATAGTCAGCCATCATATAGTTATACAGTCTCCTGCCCTTCTCGGCATTCGTCTGCCGGGTTATATCGACATAGTCGTAGGCAAAGTTATCATTGTCGCCTAATACAGGCTTCAAGGTCTCCATAGCCGACTGAGCTGTCTGTACATACATCGGATCATAGTAATTCTCCATCTGCGACCACGAGGAAACCTGAAAAGCATCTTTCGAAGGCCGGGCACAGAATATACTTTCGTGCGTACCTTGTTGCCAGTTGCCCTCAGGACTGTTCAGGATACTGTTTGTCAGTGCATCCGTAGCAATCATTATCAAATTGACCGGATTATGGTGGTCAACGGTGAGTCTGTTGAGTGATTTGTTGTTTACGATTCCATAACGCGCCAAAGCATACTGAGTCACCCAGTCCGATTTCTTGAATTCACCGTCAGGAATCCAGATAAGGTCTGTCATCAGTTCGTACATCATAGCGTTGTTCTCTATGCCCTCCATAGTCAGACCTATGCCTTTCATGTTTTCGCTGTATGACTCACGCGCCTTCTGATAGTGGTCGACCAGCATATCAAACCTTCCGTGAAGTCCTACGTTGCCTCCGAAGTTCTCCAGTTCACAGAAACACCAGTCGTGGCTTCCGTAGCCGTCCTTCCTATGGTACGCTGCGTTCACCGGACCGAACTGAGGCACAGCCTCACTATTGAGGTCGAGAACCAGCACGCTGCCTTTAGGCAACACATCCAGCATCTCCTGACGTGGATTGCCGCCCCAACCTTGCAGTACCCATACGGCATTCTTCTTACCGTACTTCTGCATGGCTGAAAGTATGCCCCTGCCGGCTTGGCCTATGTTGAAGTCCTTCGGTATTCCACCCGCTTCATGGAAAGGGTCGGTGCTGTAGTAGTCAGCCTTGCCATAGAGACGCTCTGTCTCCTCGTAGAAGAGTCTCGCATATTTGTCGAACAGCGGATCGTCTGGCATCAGAGTTCCCGGACGGGTGAACCCGTTCCAATAGATTTTCTTGCTGTCCTCGACTTCCGAACTCGGTATCATACCACCATAACCAGGAAGGACTGGCTTCATGCCGAATTCCTTCATCCTACGTATTATCTGTTTTTGGAGACGTTCCTGTTGACTGTACCATGATAGCGGAAGCGGACCGCCCCACCCTTCCAGGTTGCTCATCTCCCACCAGGCAAAGAAGGCAGGACCGGGAATAAACCGTCCAATCTCCTCTTCGCTCTTGCCCATACGCAGAAGCATGTTCCTCCATACGCACTCATGTCCAACGGCTGCAAGCGGGAGGTTGATACCGTGAAGCACCATCCAGTCTATCTCCTGTTGCCAACGCTCCCAACCCCAAAAGGCCATGGAATACGAGAAGGTACAGTAATTCAGATAGTATCTGAGTTTCAAACCGGTCTCGTGGCGTTCCTTCTTCGTTACGGCAGGAAGTACATCGGGCAGTTCTGCCTTCATGCAGTTCCATGAGAGGTGTATTCCGCAATAATGGCGGAGGTACCAGTTGAGTCCTGCACCTATATTATAATAGGTGTTGCCCCTGACAACGATTTTCCCGCCTTTCTGATCGAGTTCGAAGAAATCCTTGTCATTTTTCTGCAGTTCAATCGAGAACTTCGCAGCAGCACCGGCATCGATTCTCTCAAGCAACCCATTTATCGGGTTCGAAGCCTTGATACCACATACACACGTCAACAACACAACCGAAAAAAGAATACCTCTTATGTTCATAATATATGTGTTAAAAAATCCGCCGTATTGTCATATTTGACATTACGACGGATTATGTTTTTTGCAGGACAGGATTAGCCCTTAACAGAAACCTTGCGGAATTCCTTACCAACCTTAGCGATTTCGAGAGTTGCCTTACGAGCGCGAGCTGCTGCTGCCTTGTTACCGTTAGCTGCCTTAGCGAGATCTGCCTTGAGAGCATCACAAAGCTGATCGAGAGTTGCGATTAATTCGTTCATTTTTGCTTAATTTAAATTAGTGAATAACATGTTATAGACGTATTGTCTTAATTTCTCGTTGCAAAGATAAAGAAAAATTTTCAATACTATCAAATTTTTCAAACTTTTTTTTGCAAAAATGCTAATAATTATTCATTTATGCCCAAAAAATCGTATAATCAGACTGATTTTTAAGTCCGTTTCTATTATCTTGCCTTCATGGTAAGGCACCAAGAGACTACTCGCTGACCTCTATCATGTAACTGTCTTGAGCAGCAGTGAAAGAGGCTGTCTCCGATGTGGTGAAGGTGATGGTTGTACGACCAGCCGACTTAAGAGTTATGTCGCCGGTTGTCTCATTCACGGTTGCAACAGCAGGATTTGAAGAAGAGTATGTCTTCGTACCATCACTGTTGGTGGTATAACGGAAACCCTCGAACGCCTTGCCCAACTTAGCATGGAGCACAAACGTGATGGTTGCAGTCTTCTTGTCATCTTTGCCGTATTCGCTGCTGTAGCTGCTTACAGCTTTCGACAGGTTGAAACCCGAATCCTGCTTGTTGCCCCAGATGTATTCCACGAGTTCAGGATAGTCGATAAACGGATTGCGGTTTCCCTGAATACCTTCAACGGCATTGTTGCGTGCACGTTCCTTATCGCTTATTGGATCCTGGCGGTGCCATTTGAGCAGAAGATTGAGAGCCCAAGGCTTGATGGTAGTCTGTTTCTGGGCATCGCTGGTAAACATGTAGTTGGTCTGCCATGTGAGTTCGCCTTCGTACGCACATACTACATAAAGGTACATGCGCGCGAAGTCTCCTTTGTACTGTTCAGCTGGTTCAAACACATAGTCTGCACCTCCGAAGTCGGATGAATTACTCACCTTCCATACATGGGAAGCATTATTGTAACATGGCTTTACTGAATTATGATCATGCGTATCAGCTGCCATGTACGTCTCTGTCGTTGTAGGCCATTTAAGCGTCATGTCCGAAGCATATTCGCCAATCGGATAGTTACTCTTGGCATTGTTAGCGGCACCGTCACCTGGAACCAGATGGTGCAGGTCAGTATAGGCGATGGCATTGCCGGACTCTCCTCCCCACCACGAATTCGGCACGGCATGTTCACGGTTGAAGCCACCCGTCTGTGTATGATCATTATCAGAATAGAACTTCGGGTATTGGCTCATCCACGCATACATGTCGTACACCAAATCGGTCTTTCCGTCTTTATATGATGCCGGTATCGAGTCTGCAGGTCCCGGATCGGTTGTCTTGTATGCAGTCCACAAATTATCGTACTTCACCTTTGTATGCGTATATACTATATTCTTTATAGCGAGCTCAAGACTGCGACCGTTCTTGCCGTCGAGTGTTGAAGCTGTATAGTAGTTTGTCTTTGGCTGAGCAACAACAGACAGAGAAAAGCATAGTGACAATGCAGAAACAAGACTCAGTCTGCAGAAGAAGGAACGATTCTGATCCATGACATTAGTTGATACCGTACTCATATAATCTTGAAATTTAGCGATACAAAGTTATGAAAAATATATTGAATATCCAAAGTTCAGTAAAAATATTTGTTTTCCTTTCGTTTCAGATTCTCTTCAGGATTTTCTATGTTGCAATCCTATTAAATGATAAATCGCAAATCGTAAAGACCAGTCATGTGGATCTCCGACGGCTGAGAGTTGCTTCCACAATAGCTGACGCATTCTTCCGCGATAGCTGAGGGGTACTTCCGCGATAGCTGAGGTTTGGGTCTGCGAGAGCGGAG
>DCGE01000024.1:0-1586 GCA_002314525.1 Prevotellaceae bacterium UBA1786
TCTTCGAAACCACCAGCAACAATAGAATGGGAGTAGTCCCATTCTATTTTTTTTATCTCTTGAGGTTATCTTTTGAGATTGCTTCTATTAAAATACTCTCGAGTTTTTTTCTTGTTTGCGGTTTGAATTTCACTACTAACTAATTATTAATATGGCAACACAACAGAACCAGCCAATCTTTGATGCACGTCAGCTTGGCGCGCCAAAAATGACCATCCTCGGCCTTCAGCACCTCTTCGCAATGTTCGGAGCAACTGTGCTTGTTCCGATGATTACCGGCCTCTCAATGTCTGCGACATTGCTCTTCGCTGGTATTGGAACCCTTCTCTTCCATCTCCTCACAAAGATGAAAGTACCTGCATTCCTCGGATCGTCTTTCGCCTTCATCGGTGGATATGCTGGTGTTGTGCAGATTGCTGGTGAAGAGGGATACACAATGGCTCAGGCACTTCCTTATGCATGTATTGGAGTATTCTGCGCTGGTCTTATGTACTTCGTATTGGCAGGACTTTTCGCTATCTTTGGAACCAAGAAGGTCATGCGCTTCTTCCCGCCAATCGTAACAGGTCCTATCATCATTGCCATTGGTCTTACTCTTTCTGGATCTGCAATCACCAATTGCATGAACAACTGGTGGATTGCTCTTTCTGCAATCGTCATCATCGTTATCTGCAACATCTGGGGCAAGGGTATGGTCAAGATTGTTCCTATCCTTCTCGGTGTCATCGGATCATATATCGTTGCTTGCTGTTTCGGTGCTGTTGACTTCTCACCAGTTAAGGAAGCCGCATGGATCGGCCTTCCTTTCAAGATGGAGAACACTGCAATCTCAGTGTTTGCTAATCCTAACTGGGGCCTCATCATCACAGCAATCATCACAATCCTTCCTATCTCACTTGCTACCATGATCGAGCATATCGGTGACATGTGCGCAATCTCATCAACCACAGGCAAGGATTATCTCACTGACCCAGGTCTCCATAGAACATTGATGGGTGACGGTCTAGCTACCGCTCTCGCTTCTGCATTCGGCGCTCCTGCAAACACCACTTATGGCGAAAACACAGGTGTCCTCAATATCACTCAGGTGTTTGACCCACGTGTGATCCGTCTCGCTGCTATCTTCGCAATCGTGCTTTCGTTCTGCCCTAAGTTCGCAACAGCAGTCAGCACCATGCCAGCAGCTACAGTTGGAGGCGTATCCCTCGTCCTTTACGGTATGATCTCAGCAGTCGGTGTTCGTAATGTAGTCGAGGCCAAGGTGGATTTCACCAAGTCTCGTAATGTTATCGTGGCAGCACTGATTCTCGTACTGGCTATCGGTATCAAATACGGTGCGAATGATTCCATCAACTTCGGCGGAAGCTTCTCACTTTCAGGACTGGCCATTGCAGCTTTGGTAGGTATTATCCTCAATGCTGTACTTCCTGATGCAGACCCCACTGACGGCTCTTCATTCAAGAAAAACGAAGGATATAACTAAGCCACCGTTAAAAAAAATTTGGAATATCCGGAAATTGCTCTACCTTTGCAGTCACATCGCGGGATAGAGCAGTTGGTAGCTCGTCGGGCTCATAACCCGGAGG
>DCGE01000024.1:1671-3300 GCA_002314525.1 Prevotellaceae bacterium UBA1786
GCATTATTCATACTATTCCGTTACGCAAGAGCATATATTATAATTTGGTGTTTTCATATTTTCTCCTTATTTTGGCTATAAATAATAGAACTCGTCAGTCAATTCATAATAATTAAAAAGAAACTTTATGAGCGTTGTTTCCAGATTATCCGGAGTTTTATGCCTTCTTTCGATTTTATCGGTTTTCACGATGTGTTCATCTTCCGTAAGGGAATATACCGTAAAGGGTAGTACAGGTGCCGATATCCAGGTCTTGATTGATAAAGCATTCGACAGGGGTGGGGGGAAGGTTATCGTGCCTGCAGGTGTGTACGAGGTGGGTTCCATCAGACTCAAGAGTAATATCGAGCTTCATTTGGAGGAAGGCGCACTCCTGCTCGGAGCTGATAAGAGCGAGGCCTATGACAGCTTCCCCGAAGATGTGTGTGCGATAAAGCCTGAAAAGTCCGGCAAGGTGCTTGTCTATGCCTATGATTCTCAGAATATCTCAATTACCGGCAAGGGTGTCATTGATGGTCAGGGGGTCAAATTCTTCGATACGACAGGTGTGTCGCACGGCTATTTTCCGAAACCTCCCGTTGAGCGTCCCAGAATGGTTCAGTTCGTAAATTGCGACGGCATCCGTCTGGAAGGGGTGACTTTCAAGGATTCCCCCTGCTGGACCATGTTCATCAGATTCTGCCGTAATATTGAGGTCAACGGTATCACAATAACTGCCGATCAGCGTATGATTAACAATGACGGCATTGATTTCGATGGCTGCAAGCATGTCCGTGTAAGCGGATCACGGTTCAAGACCTGTGACGATTGTCTGATACTGAGGGCTATGAGGGAAAATGACGGACAGCATGTGGTCTGCGAAGATATTATAGTCACTGACTGTGACCTCAATTCACGCTGCCAGACCGTCCGTTTGGGATGTCCTTCTGATGATACGATTAAAGATGCGTTGTTCAAAAATATCGTGGCAGTGGGGAATAACGGTATTTTCGCAGACTATCCTACACGATACCTCAATTCTGATGATGAAGGGTATATGGATATTTCCAACATCGTGTTTGAAAACTACAGCGGTTCCTTTGATGGTAGTGCCGTGCAGATCGTATCCCAACCGGGTGTCAAAATCCGCCGAGCGGATGCTTTCGTATTCCGTAATTTCGATGTGAAGAGTGCCAGAACACTGAATTTCGTTGGGAATGCCGGTCACGAGATAGGCAGTGTCCTCCTTGAAAATTTCAAGGCTGAAGTTCTGGCTCCCGGTGAGCCTTGTGTAGTAAAGGGATGTAAAGGACTTCAATTCAAAGGAGTCACTATTAATGGCCAAAGCTATCCGGACGGCTTTGTGGCAGGTGAACCAGGTTCTGACGAACCACTTGTGAGAGGTGCGTCGGTATCCTGGGAACAGCGAAAAAAGTGAAATAAACATAAACTAACTGATTGTTCTTATGAAACCACAACAAAGACAATATCTGACCGCCTGTCGTGACCGTTACAGGTCAGACCTGGTAGATAATGTACTTCCTTTCTGGCTCCACTACGGAATGGACAGGAAAAATGGAGGAGTATTCACTTGCCTCGACAGAGACGGCTCCCTGATGGACACTACCAAGTCTGTCTGGTTCCAGGGGC
>DCGE01000024.1:3371-3546 GCA_002314525.1 Prevotellaceae bacterium UBA1786
CTTGAGGCATCGAAATCATGCATAGATTTCATCGAAAAACACTGCATCGACACTGACGGCCATATGTTCTTCACTGTAACGGCGGAAGGTGCTCCCATCCAGAAGAGGCGCTACGTATTCTCAGAATGTTTCGCCATTATAGCCATGGCAGAATATTCACTCGCTTCCGGTGACC
>DCGE01000134.1:0-197 GCA_002314525.1 Prevotellaceae bacterium UBA1786
AGAGGATCGACGAACTGTGTGAGGTTGAATGCTTCGCCCTTGTTGTTCTTGACTGCGCAAACAAGATCAACCGGATTGAAATGGGTGCCGCCCTTGAACATGTTGAGATATTCCTGGTTCGTCTTGTCAATCTGGCTGCTTTCGAGAATCTGAAGTGAGATGGTGCCGTCCTGATTGTATGCAAGGAAAGGACCGCC
>DCGE01000134.1:254-9298 GCA_002314525.1 Prevotellaceae bacterium UBA1786
GGTCGGTTGAGTTTGTCTTTCAGGTATTCAGCCAGCTGAGAGTCGGTCATCTCTGACACGTTCGGATTAATGCAGAGGATTGTCTTGGTCATGAAGTCAGAGATCTCGGTAAGTTGGTCGTGGGTGAAATTACCGCTCTCAAGGAGAGTGAGATAGTCGAATATCTGTTTCTGGGTGCTTACAAGAACTCCGGCAATCAACTTCTTGTATGTCACGGTCTCGTCCTTCAGACCGTCAGGCACAACATTGTCGATATTCTTGATGAAGATGATGTCGGCATCAAGGTCGTTGAGGTTCTCAATAAGCGCTCCGTGACCACCCGGACGGAAAAGCATTGAACCGTCGTCGTTGCGGAACGGTTCATTGTCTTCTGTGGCGGCAACGGTATCAGTACTGCTCTTCTGCTCTGAGAAGGATATTTCATACTTCACACCGAACTGGTCTTCATATTCCTTCTTGTTGTCGGCAACCAGTTTTTCGAACAGAGGTCTGTGTTCAGGACTGACGGTGAAGTGAACATTGACTTTTCCGTCCTTGCCTTTGGCATAGAGAGCACCTTCAACCAGGTGTTCTTCGAGAGGAGTGCGAACGGCATCGTCGTAGGCATGGAAGAAGAGGAGACCCTTCGGAAGTTTGCCATATCCCAGTCCCTGTTCATCAAGGAGGTTGAAGATGACAGACTTGTAGTCGCCGTTTTCGATGAGTGTGTCGATGACCTCACCCTCATTGACTACACAAGCATCGTTGAGTGCTTCGTAGAAGGCGAAATGTTCGATATTGTCGAAGAACTTCTTGATGAAATCGTTGTCGGGAGTATCGCTATCACCGTCGAGGAACTCAAAGAGATCCTTGAACATACGGCTTGCAGCTCCTGAAGCCGGAACGAATTTGAGTACTTTGTGGTTTTCATTGAGATAGTCTTCCCATGCCTTGAGGTATTCAGTCTTTGCCTGACTGTCAGGACTTTTGATTCCGCCGTTTTCAATCGAAGCAGCACCGGAAAGTTTCAGGAAAGGAAATCCACTCTTGAACTGTTCCAACTGATGAGCAACGGTTTGTTCGCTTATACCCTTCTTCGAAAGAAGGTCAATGTCTTGTTGTGTCATGTTTGTTTATGGTTTATGGTTTATGGTTTAGGGAACTTATGACTGTAACCTCTGGTCGTCTCACTCATGATGATATGACTCGCCTTTGAGTATTGTCATGCTTCGGTAGAGTTGTTCCATGAAGATCATCCTGACCATCTGGTGCGAGAAGGTCATCTTGGACAGCGAGAGCATGTCGTTGGCCCTGCTATAGACATCCTTGCTGAAACCGTATGGTCCACCGATGACAAAAACCAACCTCCTTGGACTGCTCGTCAGTTTCTTCTGCATCCATGAGGCCATCTCGATACTTCTCATCTCCTTGCCCCTCTCGTCGAGAAGTACTACATTGTCGCCATCCTGAAGGACAGAGAGAATCATCTCGCCCTCCTTCTGCTTGATTTGATCCTCGCTGAGAGCCTTCGCATCCTTCAGGTCCCTGACCGTGATGATGTCGAGAGGCAGGTAGTGCTTCAGTCGGTTTCCGTATTCGTCGATGATGTCGGAGAATGTCTTGACAGTGGTTTTTCCGACCTGAATGAGAACAATTTTCATCTTTGTACATTTTTGACGCCTTTGACGTCTTTTAGTTTCTTGATCAATCCGTTGAGTTTCGACAGGTCACTGACCATAAGTGTTAGTGTGCCACTGAACAGTCCGTCCTCGGATGAGCGGATGTCAATGCTTCGTAGCATAACGGTCTTTTCCTTGAGGATGATGCTGGTCAGACTGTTGACGATGCCGATGTCATCATTGCCGAGTACATGGAGAATGACCTGACTCTGTCCGCCTTTATCCGACCATTTGACGTCGATCTTCCTGTACGGCATCTCTTCGAGCATGTGGCGTGCGTTCTGGCAGTCGGCCCTGTGGATGGTGATTCCACGGCTCAGAGTAACGAATCCGACGATTTTATCGCCATAGATAGGATTGCAGCATTTGCCGAACTGATACTCCAGACCTTTCACGTTCTTATCGATGATAAGAGTCTCTCCGCTTATGTTGGACTGATTCTGACTGAAATCGAGCTTGAAGTTCTCGGCACTTTCCACAGGCTGCTCATCAGTATCTTCAGGAGGATTGATGATGTCGATATATGTGTTTATGACCTTGTTGACATCAAGAGTTCCCTGCTGTATGGCCTTATAGAACTCCATCACGAACTTGAAGCCCATTTTCTTGATAACCTTGTGGATGATATTATCGTCATATTCCACTTTGCGGTTCTTCAGTTTACGGCTGATTTCCTCCTTTGCGTATGTGGCAGTTCGCAGTTCCTGTTCGTGGAGCGACTGGCGGATCTTGACTTTTGCCTTCGATGTGATGACATAGTTCAGCCAGTCCTGCTTAGGCAATTGGTTGGGACTGGTCATGATCTCCACCTGATCACCGCTCTCGAGTTTGGTCTTGACAGATACATTCTTGCCGTTGACCAGACCACCAGTGCAGTGGCTTCCTACGTTGGTGTGGATCTGGAATGCAAAGTCAAGCAATGATGCACCCTTGGGCAGTTTGAAGAGATCGCCCTTGGGAGTGAATACGAACACCTCGTCACTGTACAGATCGACCTTGAACTGATTGACGAGGTTCTCATTGCTTGAGTCGCTGGCTTCGAGTGATGTCCTCAGATCGTTGAGCCAGTTCTCAAGTTTGCCACCGCTGTCCTTTACACCTTTGTAGCGCCAGTGAGCGGCATATCCATGTTCTGCGATATAGTCCATCCTCTCAGTCCTGATTTGAATCTCCACCCATCTGCCTTCAGGTCCCATGACGGTAGTATGCAGACTCTCGTATCCATTGCTCTTAGGTACACTGAGCCAGTCTCGCAGACGTTTTGGGTTGGGGTGGTACATATCGGTGACGATGGAATATGCCTGCCAGCAATCCTGCTTCTCCTTGTCGGGTTCGGAATCGATGATGATCCTGATGGCAAAGAGGTCGTAAATACCTTCAAACTGGCATTTCTGTTTTTTTATCTTCTGCCAGATGGAGTGTATGCTCTTCGTCCTTCCCTTCATGTGGAATTTCAGTCCCGATTCTTCGAGCTTTCGCTGAACAGGTTCGATGAACTTGGCAATATATGCATCTCTTGACTTTTTCGTCTCGTTCAGTTTCTCCTTGATCATGTAGTAGGCATCATGCTCAAGGTATTTCATTGAGAGGTCTTCGAGTTCAGACTTGATGAGGTAGAGACCCAACTTATGAGCGAGAGGCGCATAAAGGAAACTGGCTTCTGTAGATATCTTCTGGCGTTCCTCTTCGGTTCCGTTTTCCTTGAGTCCCCTCATGCGGTTCACTCGTTCGGCAATGATGATAAAGACAACTCGCATGTCTTCTGCAAAAGAAAGCAGCAGATCGCGGAAGTTATCGGTGGATATTACAGGATTCTTTGCATACAGTTCGTTGATCTTTTGCAATCCGGTAAGAATATGAGCCACATCGGCACCATATTCTTTCTCGATGTCATTGATCGTCTTTTCCCCTTTCTTCAGGCTATCAAGGAGCAGAATACTCATCACGACACTACGACCCATACCCATCTCGCTCACGGCAATCTCTGCCGTTGCCTCATCAAATGGATTTATTTCAATTCCACCCAATGATGCGCGCACCTCTTCTATTATATTATTTGAATCGTTGGACATAGACAATCTTTTCTTTTTGCAAAATTACAAAATCTATCGGAAAATTCAAAATAAATTATTGCCTTAATATAACTTGTGAACAGACTAAAATAAAGATGTTTGGTGTAACATGTTGTAAATAAACGTTTTGGCGTTGATATTTGTGCGTTATGAACAGAGTTATGAACAACCATGTTCAAAGCTTTCATAACTTTACCATATCAAAATCGGGGAATTATTCTACCTTTGCAGCCGATAAGTAAGAAACGATGGCAGAAACAAGAAAGAATACCACACGCAAGAAGGCAGATGCACAGGTTCAGAGTGAACTTGGACGTCAGCAACCACAGGCAGTTGATTTTGAGGCGGCAGTGTTAGGTGCTTGTCTTATTGAACAGGATGCATTCGGACAGATTGCCGACATCCTCAAACCGCGTTCTTTCTATGACTCACGTCACGAGAAGATTTTCCACGCCATTCAGACTTTGGCGGCGGAAGATAAACCTATCGATTTATTGACTGTGACAGAGGAACTCCGCTCCACTGGCGAGTTGGAAGATGTAGGAGGACCTTTCTATATATCCGAACTGACTCAGAAAGTCTTTTCATCAGCTCATATAGTCTTTCATGCAAAGGTCATTGCAGAAAAGGCTTTGGCACGTGAACTCATCACATATTCCAGCAATACCTTGCGAGATGCATTCGATGAAGGACAGGATATCACTGAGTTGATGCAGCGTGCTGAAGGACAACTCTTTGAACTCTCGAAGAGCAGCATGAGGAAAGACTTCACGCAGATCAATCCTATCATTACTGAGGCGTATGAACTCCTGCAGAAAGCTGCAGCCAATGATAGCGGGTTATCAGGACTCAGTTCAGGCTTTGACGATCTCGACAAGATAACAAACGGATGGCAGAAGTCAGACCTCGTCATCATCGCAGCCCGTCCGGCAATGGGAAAGACGGCATTCGTGCTTTCAATGGCGAAGAACATCGCAATAGATATGCGTATTCCGGTGGCTATGTTCTCGTTGGAAATGTCGAATGTGCAGCTTGTCAATCGTCTTATTGTCAATGTGTGTGAAATACCTGGCGAGAAGATCAAGAGCGGAAATCTCGCAAAGTACGAATGGGGCCAGTTGGACTATAAAATCAGAGCACTCTACGATGCACCTTTGTTTGTTGATGACACACCTTCGCTCTCTGTCTTTGAACTCAGGAGCAAGGCTCGCCGATTGGTACGCGAACATGGGGTACAACTTATCCTGATCGACTACCTGCAGCTGATGAATGCATCGGGAATGTCGTATGGCTCACGTCAGGAAGAGGTCAGCACCATCTCGCGTTCGTTGAAGGGACTTGCCAAGGAACTGAACATCCCAATCATTGCTCTTTCACAGTTGAACCGTTCAGTTGAAAACCGTGTGGCGGCAGCTGAAGCCCCTATGGACAGCAAACGTCCTCAGTTGTCCGACCTACGAGAGTCGGGAGCTATCGAGCAGGATGCCGACATGGTATTGTTCATTCATCGTCCGGAGTATTATAAGATATATCAAGATCAGTATGGCAATAACCTGCGAGGTATATCGGAACTGATTATCGCAAAACACCGTAACGGTGCTGTGGGAGATGTAAGACTTCGTTTCAAATCAGAATATGCACGGTTCCTCAACCTCAATGATTCCGTAATTCCACTCCCTGGTGAAGATGCCGGAACGATTATTTCTTCGCGAGTAAACAAAAAAAATAACGCTATAGATAATGTACCGGATCCAGATGATCCAATAAACAGCTTGTCAGCGGACGATGCTCCAGTTCCATTCTGATGATCGGCACGAGAATATATTTGTAAGAAAGCTTTTTCTGCATGCAAAGCGAATGAAATGCAGAATTATTTTAGCCGAATGAATGGTTAAAACATAGACTATAGTATTTTTCTCACTTATCAATTTGTTTTTGTTGGTGAGCTGTCTCAGAGATTGAAACAGCTCACTTTTTTTGATTCGGAAAAATGCTGCTACAGAGTGACACCTGTCTTGAAGATGGCTATCTCGTGGTAGTCGTGTTTTTCGTTCTGTGTAGGTTCTCCGCTTATTATTCTGATGACTTTTTCGGCAAACGATGATGCAAGGTTTTTCATACTTGTAGCTTCAACGAGTTCTCCCGCATTGAAATCAATCCAGTTCGGTTTGCTGCGGAAGAGGGTGGTGTTGGTGCTGATCTTCATCGTAGGTACGAAGGTGCCGAAAGGTGTTCCGCGTCCTGTGGTGAAGAGTACGATATGGCAACCAGATGCAGCCAAGGCTGTACTTGCTACCAGGTCATTGCCAGGGGCAGACAGTAGGTTGAGACCCTTTTCCGACAGACGTTCTGCATATCGGAGCACTCCTCTGACTTTGCTCTTTCCACATTTCTGAGTGCATCCAAGTGCTTTCTCCTCAAGAGTGGAGATTCCTCCTGCTTTGTTGCCTGGTGAAGGATTCTCGCCTACGGGTTCTCCGTGGGAAAGGTAGTACTGCTTGAAGTCGTTGATGAGTCTGACGGTCTTTTCGAAGAGTTCGCTGTCAGCACATCGGTTCATGAGTATGGTCTCAGCACCGAACATCTCAGGAACTTCTGTCAGTACGCTTGTGCCACCGGCTGCCACTACCATGTCGGAGAAGACTCCGAGCAACGGGTTGGCAGTGATGCCTGAAAAACCATCTGAGCCACCGCATTTGAGTCCTATTCTGAGTTCAGAGACGGGAATGTCAACTCTTTCGTCAGATGAAACGATACGTCTGAGTTCCTCAAGGATGGAAAGTCCGGTATCGACTTCGTTGCCTTCGACTTTCTGGCAGACCATCATGCGGATTCTCTCCTTGTCGTAGCTGCCGAGTAGTTGTTCGAATTTGTCGGGTTGGTTGTTCTCGCATCCAAGTCCAACAACCAAGACAGCTCCTGCATTAGGGTGAAGTACAAGGTCACGAAGTATTAGTCGTGTATTCTCGTGATCTTCGCTGAGTTGGCTGCAACCATAGTTGTGTGTGAAAGGGATTGCTTTGATGTTGCTTGCTTTGGCATTAAAACGAGATGCAATTTCGTTGCACACACCGTTTACGCATCCGACGGTAGGTACGATCCATATAGCATTTCTGATTCCTACATCTCCATTCTTCCTCCTGAAACCTTTGAACATCTGTGGAAGAACAAGACCGAGCGTATCAAGACCGGTGTCATCAATGGGATTGTACTCATAGTCCAGCAGTCCTTCAAGATTGGTTTGTATATTGGTGTCGTTGACCAGATGGCCAGCCTTGAGTTCTTCTTTCAGATGTCCGATAGGATAGCCGTACTTGATGACGTCGTCGCCTTCCTGCAAGTCGATAAGAAGAAACTTGTGACCAGCCGGAATGTCATCCTTAATAATAAGGGCCTTATCGTCTATGTGTATGCTCTCGCCTTGAAATAATGGTTCAATGGCTACTGCAACATTGTCGGAAGGATTGATCTGTATTACTTTCATGTGAATTATGATTTTCTGTATTCAACGGGTGAATAGCCTGTGTGCTGTTTGAAGTATTTGGTGAATATTGATGTGCTGCCGAAGTTGAGTTCGTTGCTCAGTTCCTTGACGGAGATATTGCTGTTTTTCAGACGGGCTTTGGATTCCAGAATGACATAGTCGTTAATCCAGTCGGATGCAAATTTACCTGTCACCTCCTTGACAACCGAGGAAAGATATTTCGGGGTGACACCAAGCCTCGAAGAGTAGAACGATATCATTCTCTCACTACGATAGTGTTCTTTGACCATTTGCAGAAACTGTGTTGAAAGATCGTCCTTGCGGTTGGCAATAAGCGTTTTGGATTTATCAACATAATCCTCTATGGCCTGAAGTCCATTGTAGTGGAACAATCCGAGATACATACGTGCAACCTGTTCCTTGTATTTGAAGTCATGCTGTTGTAGCTTGCGTTTCAGGATGGCGTACAATTCTTTGGCATCAAGGAAGTTGTTTTCGCTCAGTTTGGCAACAGGAATGTCGTTGTTCCTATGGAGCAGTGCCATTCCAATCATTATTTCCTTTGAATAGTCGAAGAAATCCTTTGCAATTGCAATGAAGAACCCTTTGAAGTCGGGAGATGTCTCAATAATCTGCATGAACGATCCTGCAGTCATTGTGGCAACCATCTTTTCACTGACATTATATTCCTGCAGATTGATTTTTACCCTCATGCATCCTTTTACGGTGACCATAACAATCGTCATAGTGAGCCGTACAGGAGCCTTCATATTGATTGCTCTGTTTGATCGGCTGAGGTTGTCCAATAGATAGAGTTTGTCCTCAATCTTTGCACAGTCATCGTTATCCGGAAATGCCGAGAAGTCAATGGTCTTCAGTTCTGTCATGATATTACTTCGTTTACTTTTATGTCGTGAGGTTCTGTCGGAATGGATTCAACCAACTGGAATGGATAGCAGATGCCGATGGTGTGGCAGTGGAGTAGGGGCAGAAAACGATCATAATATCCTTTCCCCCTTCCCAGACGGTTGCCTTCACGATCAAACCCGACACCCGGAATCGCCGCAAGATCAATTGCATCATAGTCAGTGAACAGAGGTCCTGTTGACTCGCTGATATCGAATGCACCTTTCCTGCTGCCGCCCTGATAGATATGGAGTTCCATGTCGTCTCCGATTACCGTCGGAAGCAGGATCGTCTTTTCCTGATGGTAATGCTCAATCAACTCATGTGTATTGACTTCATCGGGAAGTGAATGGAAGAGAAGGATGCACTGAGCCTGTCGGAACAAAGGATGCTGTTCCAATCTGTCAGTGACCTTCTTGCTGATGATGCTTAGTGATGAACTGTCGTAGTTGTCCTTCCTAATTTGCCTCAGCTGATTTCTTATTTCCTGTTTTGTCATTCGGTTTCAGAACTGGTCGAGTCTCTCCGTTTTTGTACATCTGGATGGCTTTTGCAACAGTGATGTCGTTCTTGTTGAAGTACTTGACATATTCTTCCATATCCATGATGTTGTACACTATGGAACCGAAGATCACATCCTCAAACAACTGATGGGAACGCTTTATCAGGTTGTTCCTGCGTTTGATGCCTTTCTCATCGCAGAATTTGATAAACTTCTCAATCACATGATTCTTCTTGAGGTGAGCCACGATATCATCAGCACTGTCTATGACTTCAAGTTCCTTTCGGTTGTTGTCGGAATAATCAAAGCAGAATTGGCTTATCAGTCCCTTGCTTGCCACCTCCTGATAGTATGACGTGAAGGCAGTAGTGTCTTCTGCCACGAATACGTCAGGCACGATACCTCCTCCGCCGTAAACCTCA
>DCGE01000094.1:0-20634 GCA_002314525.1 Prevotellaceae bacterium UBA1786
GTGACTTCATACATGGACATGCCTAATACAGTTCCTGCTACCACAAGCATCGTACTGCTGGAGGACAAGTTCCGCAGGGCTGCAGAAAAAAGCCATGTGAACTACTCATTCTTCTACGGAGGAACAAAAAGCAACATAGAGACTCTTCGGAATCTTGACCCGAGTCACGTCTGTGGAGTCAAGGTCTATATGGATAATGACAGCCTTGGAAAAACTGCCAAGAAACAAGACAGTACTCTGAAGAAAATCATGGAACAGTCGCCCGTGTTGGTTATGGTTCACTGTGAAGACCGAACAACCATAAAGGAAAACACTAAGCAATTGATGAAACGATTCAAAGGGCAGAACGACTTTCCTGTCAGATACCATTCCAGAATTTGCAATGTGGATGCCTGTTTCAATGCTACACTCAGGGCTGTGCTGCTGGCAAGAGAAACAGGAGCGCGGGTTCATGTGGCACAGGTTTCATCAGAGAAGGAACTATGGCTTTTCCAGAACGCTCCTCTTGAGGAGAAAAAGATAACAGCAGAGGTCTGCATCACTAATCTCATGTTCCACACCGAGGACTATGATTTCCTTGGGCCAAGAATCAAGACCGACCCAGCAGTGAAGTCAATTGAAGACCGTGACTCATTGAGAAAGGGTATGACATACGGACTTATTGATGTTGTATCATCCGACCATGCTCCTCATTTACTTTCCGACAAGGTGGGAGGTGCTCTTCACGCAGCGTCGGGAATGCCTATGATTCAGGTTTCACTTGTATCAATGCTGGAACTTTCAGACAAAGGTGTGTTACCTATAGAGAAGGTTGTTGAATTGATGTGCCACAATCCTGCAAAACTTTATCATATAGACCGCAGAGGATACATAAAGTCTGGATTCTATGCCGACATGGTATTGATTGATCCAGAAGCTTATTGGCAAGTCAGAGGTTCGAACTACTACTGCAAATGTGGCTGGAATCCTATGGATGAGCATACTTTCAAGTGGAGGGTGAAGAGTACCTATGTCAATGGAAACCTGATATTTCATGATGGCGATATAGTTGATGAGACTAAAGGTATGGCATTGGTTTTCAAGAACGACAGAAGTTAGAAGTTAATGATGTTCATTTACAAGATATACAGTATCGTAGTGGCATTGCCGCTTTTCCTTATTGACACACTGTTCACCGCATTGGTAAGCAGTGCTGCGGCTATGTTTCCTTGCGGCGATAGGGTCTATACGAAAGTGACACGATGGTGGGGGAAGAACACATGTCGGCTTTTTCTGCTGCCGGTGGAAGTCAAAGGAACGGAGAATCTGAATCCAGACCAATCGTATGTGTTTCTCGCAAACCATCAGAGTTATCTAGATATTTTCATCTGCTATGGTTATCTGAAACACAACTTCAAATGGATGATGAAGGAGTACTTGAGAAAGATGCCGATAATCGGTTGGGCATGCGAGAATACTCATCAGATCTATGTCGGCGACAGTATATCTTCCATTCAGAGAGCCGTTGAGCAATCAAAGGAGACACTGAGAGGAGGAATGTCAATGGTAATATTCCCTGAAGGCACACGCACCCACGACGGCAAACTCGGTGAATTCAAGAGGGGTGCCTTCATGTTGGCTAACGAAATCGGACTTCCGATTGTTCCTCTGACCCTTACCGGTGGCTTTGAGGCTTTCAACCGAAAGGCATGGAGCGTGACACGCCACAAGCTCACCCTTACGATGCACCATCCTATATCAGTCGAGGATAGAAAAGGGATTCCTACAAAAAAACTAATGCAGAACGTCCATGACATAATTGAAGAAAGCCTATGATAGATATTGAAAAATATGGATTGGACATTCACTGCTCGATGATTATCGAGGAGTATCGTGAGAAATTACCTGTGTTCAAGAAGATGCAGGAGGTTGTTCTGGCAGAGCTGAAGAAATGCCTGAAAGAGAATAACATTGCCGTGACAGCCATCGAAGGAAGAATTAAAACAGAGAAGAGTCTGGCTGGCAAACTGAACCTGAAAGGCGCAAAATACAATACGTTGTCGGATCTGACTGATATTTTCGGTACTCGTATCATAGCATTCTACAATGATGATGTTGATAAGATATCTGCCTTGATGGAAAAACTATTCGAAATTGACTGGAAGAACTCTGTTGACAAACGTAAGACGCATGAGCTCAACAGTTTCGGATATCTTTCACTTCACTATATATGCAAAATCCCGAAATCTCTGTTCTGTAACGAGGCGATGCCTGAACTGAATGAGTATAGGTTTGAACTTCAGATGCGGACTGCGCTTCAGCATGTATGGGCAAATATGTACCATGATATTGGCTATAAATCGGGTATTG
This sequence comes from Prevotellaceae bacterium UBA1786, assembly GCA_002314525.1. Next base: position 2,350 of record DCGE01000094.1, read on the forward strand.
AAGCTCCTCAAGACTATCTCAGGACATTGAACAGACTGGCAGGCATGCTTGAACTGGCTGACGATGAGTTCGGCAGAATCCGCAACAGGATCAACGAATACAGATTCAAGGTTGAAGCACTGGTGAAAGACGGAAAATTCGAGGAAGTCAATCTTGATGGTGACTCGTTCATGAGATATCTGCAACTGGAACCATTCAAACGGCTTACGGAAAAAATTGCAGCAATCAACCAAGCGGAAATACATCAGACGCCGATGACACCATTCCTGAAGGTGTTCATGAAAATCGGATGTAAGACATTAGGCGATGTGGAGAAGATAAAGAAGGATTACAGTGATGATGCGTACCATCTGGCTCTTCATCAGATTGGCGGTACCGACCTTGATATTGTTGCATCAAACATCGGAGTACAAAACCTGTGTATCGTATATCTGCTTAAAAACGGAGGAGGCGCCCATGGGCTGACAAAGTTATTTGACACCCTCAACGGAGAGTCCCCATACAATGCAGACCGTGCTAAGAGACTAATTGAACAAGTAAAGGAACTGCCGTTCCTGAATTTACAGTGACATCATCAGTTATGGCAAACAAATATATTGACAGTACATTGTTGGATAAGGCAATTATCTTTGCCGTAAAAGCTCATGCCAACACCGAGCGTAGAGGAAAGGGCTTTCCTTACATTGTCCATCCTCTGGAGGCGATCGAGATCGTTGCGACAATCACTCCCGACCAGGAACTTCTTGCCGCAGCGGCACTTCACGACGTTGTTGAGGATACTGAAACAAACATTGATGAAATACGGACGGCCTTTGGGGACAGAGTAGCATCTCTGGTTGCTTGCGAGAGTGAAAATGTAATTGTTGGCAAAAGTGCAGAGGAATCATGGCACGAACGCAAGCAAGCGGCAATCAACCGCCTTTCTGAAGCAAGTCATGATGCCAAGATAGTAGCATTGGGAGACAAACTGTCAAACATGAGAGCCATTCATCGTGACTACTGCGAGATAGGCGAAGCTCTGTGGTCAAGATTCCACACGAGCGACCCAAAAGAACACGAATGGCATTACAGAGGACTGGCCGATGCCTTGTTCGAACTCAACGGCACTTTTGCCTATAAAGAATTTATTGAACTCATCAATAAGGTATTTCCAAAACAACAGTAAATGAAGACAAGCAACTCTTTTTCCTCTAGGCTGAGCCTTTATGTAATAGTTATTACGGCTATTCTATTCATTGTGGCTATGTACCTTGTTGCAGGACGCTCACGTACCATAATCACCAACAGCGCCAGACAGAATGCAAAGAACATGCTTGACGCAAAAATAGGAGATATCGAAAAGGTCATTTCAAATGTGGAGGCAGCTGTTCAGAATTCTGTGTGGGTCATAAGGGAACATAGAAATGACCCTGACTACATGTACAGAGTTACCGAAGAACTTGTCCGTGACAATAAAAACATTATGGGAAGTGCTGTTGCATTCCAGCCAAATTATTTCAAGGAAAAAGGCTTGTACTATTCACCATATTCGTACTATAACGAAGACAGTACGCTGATTTCCTTCCAGCTTGGAAACGATAGTTATGATTATCCCGAAAGAGAATGGTTTAAGGTCTCTGCACTAGAAAAGAAGCCCCATTGGTGTGAACCATACTATGATGAAGGTGGCGGAAGAGAGATGATGACGACATTCTCAGTTCCTGTAATCGACAGTCTGGGCAATGTATTTGCTGTCGTAACCGCAGATGTAAATCTTGCTAATCTCACTTCCATAATCAATTCCGACAACGATGACGATGAGAATATCGTTGCTCTGATATCAAAACAGGGTAAATTTGTTGCATATCCTGACTCATCATTCATCATGAAAGAAACAATCAACTCGGTTGTTGATAAGTACATGGTCGGAGCATCCAATTTCATGGATAACATATTGAGCGGTGATGAAGGCATGGAAGAGTTCTATTATGAGGGAACCAGATGCTTCTGTATCTACGGATCTGTCAGCAACAACTGGTCTGCATATATTCTATGCTCTTACGACGAGATCCTGAAAGACCTTAACTCAATGAACCTGCTTTTCCAGTTGGTTGTCATTATAGGGCTGATACTGCTTTATATCTGCAGTCGTAGCGCAATCAAGAAAATCAGTCTTCCGATATCGCAATTCTCCGATTATGCCCTCCAGATAAAGGACGGCAACCTGAATGCACAATTGCCCGAGATTGATTCAAACGATGAGCTGAAAACTCTGCACGATTCACTCCATGATATGCAAGTATCACTTAAGCAACTTGAAGCAACCACAAAAGCGAAGCAAAGATTCGAAAGCGAACTGAACATAGCCAGAAAGATTCAATTGGGTATGGTCCCTAAGGATTTCCCTGCTTTTGTCAGTGCCATCATGTATCCGGCAAAAGAAGTAGGCGGCGATTTCTATGATTTCATCATAAAAGATGAGTTTCTTTACTTTGCTGTGGGTGATGTTACAGGTAAGGGCGTTCCAGCAGCGTTGTTCATGTCGCTTACCAGAAGTGCCTTCAGATTTGTATCCGCACTGAACCTAAGCATTGAAGAGATTGTGTCACGTATCAATAATTCGGTCTGTGACGGCAATAGTACATCAATGTTCGTTACTCTTTTTGTCGGAAAACTGAATCTCAACACAGGACATCTGGAATACTGCAATGCAGGACACAACCCGATTATCATTGTTCCGCCGTCAGGTGAAGCACATTTCCTTTCAGAGGAACCGAACCTTGCGGCAGGATTGTTGGAGGAATATGTTTATAAGGGACAGTATACAGATATTGAACCTGGAACCAGGATTATCTTATATACCGATGGGGTTACTGAAGCTGAAAAAGCAGATAAAGAACTTTATGGAAACCGGCGCCTTATTGAATTCGCTGAAAGCACTCGTTCACTGACGAGTCCTAAACACGTTGCCGAGGATTTACTAAAATCAGTGAGAGCATTCACAAATGGTACAGAACAGAATGACGATATAACAATTATGACTATAGATTATGGAAAGAACATTTGATCCTATCAAGAACAAGACAGGTGATATCGTTGAATATCTTATGTCTTCACCTGACATACCTAATGACGATACAATCCAGTTCAAGGTTAGGTTATGTATTGAAGAGGCTGTCGAAAACATAGTCAGCTATGCGTATGAGAACGGAGAAGGCTATGTAGTCGTAGGAACTACCATTCAAGACGGAAAACTTATACTCTCTTTCAGAGATGAAGGAGTACCTTTCAATCCTCTGGATAAAGATGATCCAGACATTACCGCTGCTGCAGAGGACAGGCAGATTGGAGGTCTTGGCATCTTTATTTGCAAACAGATGATGGATAAGATAACATATACATTTGAGCATGGTTGCAACAACCTTCAGATGGAACTTATCCTGTAATACCAATGATTATCAATAATTCATACAATAAAAAAAGAAAAATGGAAGTACAGATTTTTAATGAAGGTCAGAAGACTAAAGTAGTTCTTAATGGCCGCCTCGACACAACAAATGCAGATCAGTTTCAGAAAGACATCCAACCTTTGATGGAAGGTGAGAATCCTCAGATTGAATTTGACTGCTCCGGAATGGAGTACACAAGCAGTCAGGGACTCCGAATCTTTCTCATGCTCCAGAAAAGCGTCAATGCCCGAAAAGGACAGATGGTAATGAACAATATGCGCCCTCAGGTCAAAGAAGTATTCGACATAACTGGTTTCTCAAATATCATCAAGATTCAGTAATCAAGTATGAAGATTGGAGTTCTTGTTGCAATGGATAAGGAGTTTGAACAACTCAACAAGTTATCCATTGATGATGTCGTCGTAAGGAAAACAGGTATCTGCAAGGTCAATGCCGCAGTTAATGCAACTAAACTGATATTGGAATACCATCCCGATATCATAGTGTCATCCGGATGTGCCGGCGGTGCAATGTCGGATATGAATGTCATGGATGTTGCTGTCAGCAACCGAATTGCATATCACGATGTGTATTGTGGCATTGAAGATGAAATACAAGGTAGAGTACAAGGGCTTCCACAGTTTTTTGAAACCCCCGATGAAATAGTCAAGAAGGCATTGAGTCTCAATTATGAAGGAAAAATCCATGCAGGTCTGATTGCATCAGGTGACTGGTTCGTCGATAACCTCCGGAAAATGGATGAGATAAAGACTATCTATCCTGATGCGATAGCTGTCGATATGGAGTCAGCCGCATTGGCACAGACATGCTATCTGTTCAATGTTCCTTTTGTCTCTTTCAGGGTAATCAGCGATGTTCCGGCAAAAGAAAACAATTTGATTTCATATAATAATTTCTGGAATACCGTGTCAGAACGATCGTTTGAGGTGACCAGCAATTTCCTGAAAGCCCTTCAGGGCATTGCGATGAACTGAAATGCGTTTAGTTTAAAAGTAGAAGCAGCTAATACTCAATTATTTCTTCTGCTCCCCATGCGTCATCGTAGCCGATGCCTATGGACTGCTTCTGAATGAAAAAGGCACCCTGGGCTTCGGTTTTTTTGTTGATGCCCAGTTTGATGTTATTGAACGAAACGGTTTTGATTTCATCTCCATCAAGACTGGTTGCTGTTACAATAATATCCGAAGTCTTTGTTTCAGACGGTAGGAACGTGTAGATATCGAATGAATAGTCTTTCTTGCCTCTATCGGCAGGTGACACCATATTATAATATAGGTGCGCTCTGTCATTTATGGAAAAGCCATTATGCGGATTGAGTCTTGTATCGCCACATGACACTTTGACACGGAACGACTTGATGTTTTCAGGTAGCTGGTCTTTGCAAGTCAGCCGGAACAACGAAACAGTTCTGTTGGCTTTCATGTTGATTTCAGCTATCGGGGTGTCATCGGAAATGACAATCTCCTGTGTGGCAAGAAACGTATCGGTTATACTGTCATTCACAAAACACACTCTCTCGTCCGAGATGTCGGCAGGTTCTGATGAACTGTGGACAACGGCAATAAGTGTGTATTTGCCCGTTTTGAGTTTACATGACAGTTCACCGAAAGCAGAAACGTATCCTTCAACCTGTTCAAGCGAGTCAACCTTTTCATGTGCTTCATTGAAGGCTGCAAACGAGATTCTACGAGAAGAATTAACCAGACCCCTTGTTTCAATGTCGGAATACTTAACATCAAAGCCAGTCAGGTGGATGCTAAGCCCATACTGAGTTTCTTTACCAGAGTTCGGAACCTCTGCCGTTTCGCAAGAACACAATAGGCTCAGCACAAAAAGTACTAAGCCTATCAAGTATGAAGTATTTGACATAATATTTATTTGTATGATCACTTTAGTTCCTCACGATTTCTTCTTACTATCTTTTTCTCCGTATGAACCATATCTACCATAGCCATAGCGACCATAACCATAACGGTATCCGTAACGATAGCCATATTTGCCGCCCTCACCCCTTGTTCCGTTAAGAATAACAGACATGTTCTTGTATCTACCTGACTGGTGACACTCCTCGATTTCATTCAACAGACTCTTTTCAAACAAACCAGCACGTATAATAAACATTGTTCTATCAGCTGACTTGTTCGCAATCTGTGTATCTGCAATCATATCGATAGGTGGGCAGTCAAGGAATATGTATTCATACTCACCACGAACCTGTTGAATCATTTCAGAGAATCGTGCATCAGAAATAAGTTCTGTTGGGTTCGGAGGGAGAGTACCACATGGAAGAATACTAAGATTAGATATGTCTGGATACTGCACAATCACATCGTGGTAGTCGTCGACTTTCCTTGCAAGATAATCAGACAGACCTAACTTTGGCGAATTGATGTATTTTGACAGGTTGGCCTTTCGGATATCGCAGTCAATCAACAATACTTTTTTATCATTAATTGCAAGAGATACTCCGATATTCATTGTCAAGAATGTTTTTCCTGAACCGACATTGTATGATGTCATTGCTGTAACCTTGTTTTGGTCCGATGATACAAACTCTATGTTGGTTCTTAAAACACGGAATGCCTCATTGAAGTTGTCACGGCTTCCTCGTTTTACCACAACATCATGGTAATATTGTTGCTTTTGTTTCCGCCATGGCAAAGTAGTTTTTTCATTTCTAACAATTAGAGGTATCTCACCAAGATATGGCATTGAAAGCGCATCCTGAATATCACGCTTACCACTGACTGTAGTAATCAGTTGCTCACGCAGATAGATAACACAAAGTGGAAGTGCCAAACCCAGAATTAAGGCGATAGCGAAAATCTGCATTGATTTTGGAGAGATCGGCAGATCACTTCCAGTAGGAAGTTCAATAATGCGTGTATTGTAGGCAGTAAACGCCTGCGAAAGTTCATTCTCCTCAAGCTTCTGAAGCAGGAAGATATAAAGACTTTGTTTTACAGATTGCTGACGTTCAACAGAAAGCAATATCTTTGCCTGACGAGGATTATTCTCGATTTTTGTATTAGTCGTTGACTCGCTTCGTCTTAGATTGCTAATCTGTGTATTAAGGGCAACATTCTGATTATTGAGAGACTGGACGATACTCCGACGAAGAGCTGAAATCTGCTCATCCATATCCTTAACGATTTTGTTTTCTGTCGAGGAATCCTGAGCCAGCCTATTACGTCTCAAAACAATATCATTATAATCACTAATCTGATTCTGAACACCATCAGCACCAATACCGGAAATTGTAGGAATCAATTGTGTATTATCAATACTACCAAGAAAAGACATAAGATACTTACATGTCTCAAGTTGGTTGCTAAGTTGAAGTATCTGTTGGGATGTAGCATTTGATTGCTGCATATACATAGAAGCTGCCTCCTTGACATCTGGAATCATGTTGGAACTTTGATACTGAGAAATCTGTTCATCAACTCCAGATAGTTCGCTTTCGATGAGGGCCAGACGTTCGTGGATGAACTGTGATGTTGCACGAGTTACGACATTCTTATTTTCCACCCATCTGCGATTATAGACTTCAATAAGGGTGTTAATGATATCGGTTGCTCTATCTGCCACGAAATCTTTATATGACAAAGTTATTACATCAGACTGTTTGTCAGCAAGTGCAACGCTCAAGTTTCTAAGACATCCAGTAATTGTGGACTTAAGTGAAGAACGAGTTACGTAGATCTTTTGTTTTCCGAGTTTAGTCTTTTTAGGGTCGGTAATATTCACTTTTATGGTTCCGAGAGGCGTAGCGATAAGATTACCTATCCGCCCTTTGGATACAGACGAGTATTGATTCTTATTCTTTACCATCTTTGATAAAGTAACATTCGTACCGTCAATATCAAGTTCAAAAGAAGCTGCATCAGGTTCAGTCAGACCAAAAATCTCAACTTTTACTGGGAGTGATTCTTTATACAATGTCTGTGTACGGAGTCGGCCTTTAACTGTGTAGTTATACTGGAGACCCATCTGAATAACAACATCATGCATATTGTCTGCAGACTGGAAAGCATGAAGTTCGTTGTCAACATTCGAAGTCGTACGGAGCATACCCAATTCATTGAAAGAAGTGAGTTGGTTACTCATACTTTTACCAGCTCCTTCAGATTGAATCTGTACTTTTGCAGTACGAGTATAGACTGGTTGTGATTTGCCTATGTACCAATATGCCACAACTAAGCAGAATACCAGCGAAATCAGGAACCAATACCATTTATTTACACATAGGAAGAAAAGATCCTTATATTGTGAGATATCATCACTCACCTTACGCGACTGATTAATAGTCTGTTGTTGAACTGCCATCTTATTAGTATGTTTTTAACAACGTTTTTTACTTTAGGAAGAGTGTTGCCAATGATGCACACAATGAAGCAACAGAAATCCAGAAACTTGTTGAGAGTACTGTGTTGCCATTAATTGTTGACTGACGAGCTTTCATGTCATTAGGCTCTACGTATACCACATCACCCTGACGGAGATAGTATACGGGACTTGACATCGTCTGACGGGCTGATGTGAGATCAACTGTATATACTTTTTGTTTTCCGTCGGCCTGACGCATAACAAGTACATTACCACGCTTACCCGTAATATTCAAGTCGCCAGCCATTGAAAGAGCATCGATTATTGAAAGATTATCACGGTCGATTGTGTAACGTCCCGGATTCTTTACATCTCCAAGAATTGAGAAGTAAAGGTTCATTGTAGTACATGTCACAGCAACATCCTTAGCCTGTTTCCTATCAATGATCTGTTGTTTTACCAAAGCTTCAACACCGCTACGCTTCAATCCGCCGACCTTTATTCGGCCAAGTACCGGAAAATCAATGAAACCGTTTTCATCAACAGTGTAACCATAAACACTATTGCCGGTTGTTGTAATATTGGAATAACTATTACCAGACAACATTGAAAACATGTTGTTTATCTCCTGATCTCCCTGGGCCTTGACCATGATATACAACTTATCACCAGGCTTGATAGTAATATCTTCAACAACTGAAGACGCATTACTGTTGATTAATTCTGCATCCTGAAAATATGTGATTTTCTTTGGAGAAACACAACTGAACAACAATGTTACAGCACAGATGACACATAGGTAATTACATTTCATTTTATTCAATTATTTATATCTTCGCAAAGTTATAAAAAAAAAACAACATGACAATGTATTTACCTTGTTTATTTCATAAAAAGGTCTTTGGGAGAGTTCAATGCTCAGGTGTTCTTTTGCATGTGCAACAAAGACTGCACGGTTGATTTGTATATGAGTAGCATAAAATAAAAAATATGTTATTAACGTTGATAACACACTTTTATCATATAAATTTGTATCCGATAAAATTCAAATACCAACATGCGGAATCAACATATCGACAGCACGAGCTCCATGATGAGACTCATCAGCAATTCGATAGTCAACAGATGGAATGACATTGCATTCAATGACTATGGTACTGATGTTTCATACACATATCGTGAAGTCTTTGAGAAAATTGTCAGAATCCACGTATTTATGGATCTCTACGGAATCAAGCCTGGCGACAAGATAGCAATATGCGACAAGAACAGCTCGAACTGGGCTGTCGCTTTCCTTGCAATATTCACATATAAAGCTGTTGCTGTTCCACTTCTCTCGGATTTCCATATCAACCAAGTGGAAATGCTGACTGAACACTCAGACTCTTGTCTGCTATTGACCAACAAGACTACGTTCCTCAAGGCAGAGAAGGGAAAGGAAAAAATGATCGACCTGAAGACGTTCCGACCTTTCATACAAAGCACTGAGATGGATGACATCTTCGCACGGCTCGATGATGAAATCAAGAAGCGGTATCCTAACGGCATCAGTCCTGAATGTGTCAACTTCACCGACGAGAACAACGATGACCTAGCTATCATCAGTTATACTTCAGGTTCGACTGGGAATCCAAAAGGCGTCATGTTGCCATACAGGTCACTTTGGTCAAACAACGTATATGCACGAGCTAATTTCCCACTGAAAAGCAACAATGGATGCATCAGCCTGCTGCCATTGGCTCACATGTTCGGACTTAGCTTTGAGTTTCTCTTCCCGGTTTCCGTAGGCTGCCACATCACTTTCCTCACCAAGATTCCAAGTCCTAATGTCGTCATCAAGGCTTTTGGCGAACTCAAGCCGTTCATGATCATCCTCGTGCCTCTCATCATTGAGAAGATTGTACAGAAAAACATCATGCCTCTTCTCAACACACCGAAGATGAAGCTTGCACTGAAAATACCAGGTCTGAACAGGTATATATACAGTGTCATCCGCAAGAAGTTGTCAAAGGTATTCGGAGGAGGTTTCTACGAGGTTGTATTCGGAGGTGCAGCACTTGCAAAGGACGTTGAGGCCTTGCTGCAGAAGATTCATTTCCGTTTCACATCAGGCTATGGAATGACTGAATGCGGTCCTCTGATTGCATACGTGGATTGGAAGAACTACACCTCAGGAGGATGTGGAAAGCAGATTGACCGAATGCAGATTGATATACTGAGCGATGATCCCGAGAATGTTCCGGGAGAGATTGTCTGTCGTGGCGACAATCTCATGATGGGCTATTACAAGAACCCTGAAGCCACATCCGACGCTATTGACAAAGAAGGATGGCTTCATACCGGAGATCTGGGTACGATGGACCGAAAAGGTAATATATACATCCGCGGAAGAAAGAAAAACATGCTTCTCGGAGCAAATGGACAGAATATCTATCCAGAGGAAATCGAAGATATCATCTTACGCCACGAGCTGGTGGATGAATGTGTGCTGGTTCAGCGAAATCAGAAACTTGTCGCGTTGATATTCGCAACCGATGAAACCCTGAACGCAAACAACATCATCCGTGAGGATTTCGGCAATCATGCTGACAGCATCCGCAGTTCAATCAACAAAAATCTGCCGAAATTTGCACAGATTTCCAAAGTGGAAGTCCACGATCAGGAATTCGAGAAAACCCCTAAAAAGAATATTAAGCGTTTTTTATACAAATAACTACTAAACACTACAACCATGAGAGTTATTATTACAAAGGATTATGATCAGATGTCCTTATGGGCTGCAAACTATGTTGCCCAGAGAATTATTGAAAAGAACCCTACACCTGAAAACCCATTCGTACTTGGGTGTCCAACAGGCAGTTCACCTCTCGGTCTTTACAGAAACCTCATCAAACTTTATGAAGCAGGTAAAGTCAGTTTCAAGAACGTTGTGACTTTCAACATGGATGAATATGTCAACCTACCAGTTGACCACCCGGAAAGCTATCATAGCTTCATGTGGAAAAACTTCTTCAGTCACATTGACATCAAGAAGGAGAATGTTCATATCCTCAACGGCAATGCACCTGACCTCATGAAGGAATGTGAAGAGTATGAAAAGGCTATCGAAGCCGCAGGAGGCATCGACCTCTTCATGGGTGGAGTGGGACCTGATGGTCACCTTGCATTCAACGAACCAGGATCATCACTCGGAAGCAGGACACGTGTGAAGAGTCTCACTACCAACACCATTCAGGCAAACAGCCGTTTCTTCGACAACGATGTCAACAAGGTTCCACGTATGGCACTCACCGTAGGTGTAGGTACTGTAATGGCAGCCAAGGAAGTGCTTATCGTATGCAACGGACCTCAGAAGAGCAACGCACTTCATCACATCATTGAAGAAGGTGTCAACCATATGTGGACTGCCAGTGCACTTCAGATGCACCAACACGGCATTGTCGTTTGTGACGAAAATGCCACAGTTGATCTCAAGACTTCAACATACCAGTACTTCAAGGATATCCAGAAAGTTGAACTTGATAAGTACATCAACCTGTTCTGATATCAGATTCATACCAACAGAAAAAGAGAGCACTATCGCTCTCTTTTTTCATATATTGGTTCTATGGATTCACTTATTCCTATACAAAAAAAGGAGTCGCACGACTCCTTATCTTTATGCTAGCTTAGCGAGGTGCTCCATTGCACCAGACTTCAAATTGGCTGCCTTATTCTTGTGAATAATGTTCTGCTTTGCCAACTTGTCAAGCATCTTCTGAAGTTTTGGAAGCAATTCCTTTGCCTCTGCACCGTCTGCCTTACGGAAATCGCGAAGTGCGTTACGCATAGTCTTTGCGTAATAGTGGTTATGCTCTTTCCTTGTTGCGTTCTGACGGATACGCTTCAATGTAGATTTGTGATTTGCCATTGTTGTTTATTTTATTATTTCATTCGTAGTAGTCCCTAGCAGAATCGAACTGCTCTTTAGAGAATGAAAATCTCTCGTCCTAACCGATAGACGAAGGGACCAGCCTGTGGCCTAAGCCTAGCAAAATCACGCCCTCGCGCAATTTGCGGATGCAAAGGTAGGAAAAATATTTCATTCCACAATAGTTTTTCCCGATTTTTTTCCTATTTCTGCCAAATTTAGTATTTTCAAGTCAAAAATGTGACTTTGATATTCTCATTTCAGTAGCTGTTTATCGAATCCCATAGCATGAGGTCGGCTCTGACGTATCCAGTCTTGTTTCCTACTTTTATGCGGAACCAACCGTCTGCCATTCCCAGACAAGGATATACTTCCGGCAATTCACCTTCTTCGTCTTTTATCTTCGCTATCACTGCACTTTCAGTGGTAGGCCTTTGACGTACATTCACAGTAGAATTGCCTTTCAGTACCAAGCATCCCTCGCCGTTTCTGGCACTCACCTCTTTGATGACATAGTCATCCTTGCTGACTAGACCGTAGTCCTGAATGCTCACGAGGTAGTTGTTGCCCACCTTGCCTATGTATCTGCCCGACTCCTCCCCCGACTTGCTTACGACAACCTTACCACTTGTGTCGTTGAACGTGCGGTTGAGGCCTGGAACAATCCTATCTGCAGAACATATCTCGAAATCAGCTTTCGGACTGAAGTTCTTTGCGTGCCAGGTAAGCATTCCTGTTCCTACATTCGCCAACAGGTATTTTCCTTGATCAGTAACAACCCTATAGAAAGGCATACCGTTATCAGTAGAAAACTCTCCATTATTAAATAAGGTGTCGCAGAAACAGAACTCATCACCCCTTTTCGAACGGATATTCATTGTGAAGTCACCTATTCTGTGTCCGGCCCAACGAGTGGCCGGCGTCAGCCAATAAGGCACTACATGTTCCGTTCCAACCATATAGCCCATCTTGTACCTATATCTGTGATGCACGGTATTCCTACCTTGCTTGAACGAAGCATCGAAAAAGTAGGCGTATGCAAACGAAACGACAGAATCCAGTTCACTGTTGTACAGCGTGTTATCCACCGGCAGTTTGTCGTCATCAGCTTCTCCAGCCCCCTTCCACTTGGAAAGGTCAAGTGGTTTTGTTACCCTATCCACCCTTCTTCCCTTTGCATACTGCAGATCGACGACAGTATTGCGGTAAGACAGTTTCGTGCCGTTCATTTCAACACTGAAGTCAAAGATGAACGGATGTATTCCCCTTTTATCCAATGGCTTTCCGGCATTATACGGAGGATTGGCCTCGAAGGCCATAGTGAGTTTCTTTGCCGGTCCGTTGTTCTGGAATACATACTTCACATCAATGTACGCATATCCGTCCTTGTCCAGAGTGATGTCAAGCACTTCACTGCTGACGGCAATCTCCGTCTCCTCCACAGGAACCAGAAAACTCCCGCTGGCAAAATATACTCCATCATTGGCCGAAAGACACAATGCACAGATGAACAACGCGATAAAAGCAAAAGACTTCCTCATTGTTTTTTATAAGGTCTGAATGTGAAATACGCACCTGCTATGATAAACGGAATACTGAGCAGCTGACCCATATCCAGAAGCATTCCCTGTTCGAAATCCACCTGTTCCAACTTGATGAATTCCACAAAGAACCTGAACACGAATATGCACAGCAGTACCACTCCGAAGTAGAGTCCTGTACCCACACGCTCCTTCTTTCTCTGATAGAGCCAGATCACGAAGGCAAATATGATGAAGTACGCTATTGCCTCGTAGAGCTGTGAAGGATGACGAGGTGCCAGCCGGCCGTCAACGAGAGCCTCGTTAGTATGGAAGATGAATCCCCAAGGCAGGTCGGTAGGACTGCCGATAATCTCCGAATTCATAAGGTTACCCAGACGGATTGATCCAGCCACGAAAGGAACAGATATACAGATATTATCCATCACCGTCATGAACTTCACCTTGTTGTTTCGGGCATAGAGTATGGTGGCAAGGAAGATACCTATTGCACCGCCATGACTGGCCAAACCAGTATAGCCGATGAAGTGCCAATCCCATGAGTCATGAGCAAATCTTATGGGAAGGAACATCTCGATGAATCCCTTTCCGCTGCCGAGGAAATAGTCCGGTTCATAAAACAGGCAATGCCCCAGTCTTGCTCCTGCCAACACACCGACAAAGCAATACAGGAACAGAGGCTCGAACTTCTCGCTTGGTATATTCTGACTCTTGTAGAGTTTCTTTACTATCAGGTAAGCCCCGAGCAGACCTATCACCCAGAACAACGAGTACCATCTGATACCCAAGAATGCCGTCAACTCAGGCTGCCAATCTATGAAAAGAGTGTTATACATTGAATCTGAAATGCATGATATCACCATCCTGAACTACATATTCCTTGCCTTCCACACCGAGTTTTCCGGCTTCACGTACGGCAGCCTCACTGCCATACTGGATGTAGTCCTCATATTTGATAACCTCAGCACGGATGAAACCCTTCTCAAAGTCGGAGTGAATCACACCCGCACACTGAGGAGCCTTCCACCCCTTGCGGTAAGTCCAAGCTTTCACTTCCATCTCACCTGCGGTGATGAAGGTCTCAAGGTTGAGCATACGGAAGGCAGTCTTGATAAGACGGTTCACACCTGATTCCTTCAGACCAATCTCCTCAAGAAACATCTGACGGTCCTCATACGATTCCAGTTCGGCGATGTCAGCCTCCGTCCTTGCAGATACGATGAGAATCTCAGCGTCCTCGTCCTTCACAGCCTCACGAACGGCATCCACGTACTTGTTGCCACTGACAGCACTCAAGTCATCCACATTGCAGACATAGAGCACAGGTTTGGTAGTCAGGAGGAAGAGACTCTTTACGTATGCCTGCTCGTCCTTCGTATCGAATTCAACGGTTCTCGCCGACTTGCCCTGATCCAAAGCCTCCTTGATGCGGCACAGCACGGAGTACTCCATCTTGGCATCCTTGTTTCCACCCACCTCAGCAATCTTCTTCACCTTCTGCATCCTCATCTCCACACTCTCAAGGTCCTTCAGCTGAAGTTCAGTATCGATAATTTCCTTATCGCGAACCGGGTCGATAGAGCCGTCAACATGAGTCACGTTCTCGTCGTCAAAACAGCGCAGCACATGAATGATGGCATCAGTCTCACGTATGTTTCCGAGGAACTTGTTACCAAGTCCTTCACCCTTACTCGCACCCTTCACAAGTCCGGCGATGTCAACTATCTCCACCGTAGCAGGAACGATGCGTCCCGGATGAACTATCTCAGCCAGTTTGCCCAGACGCTCATCAGGCACAGTGATGACACCTACGTTAGGTTCAATAGTGCAGAACGGAAAATTGGCAGCCTGAGCCTTAGCGTTCGAGAGACAGTTGAACAAAGTTGACTTACCTACATTCGGAAGTCCTACGATTCCACATTGTAATGACATAAATTTACTATTTAGTTAGTTCCAAAGTATCGGTAGCAATCATCAGTTCCTCATCGGTAGGGATGACGCAAACGGTAACAGGACTGTCTTCCTCAGATATGATTGCCTCAGTTGCACGGATTGAGTGGTTCTTTTCCTTATCCATCTTGACTCCGAGGAACTCAAGTCCCTTTGTGGCACCTTCGCGTACCTCCCACTGGTTTTCGCCTGCTCCACCTGTGAAGACTATCACGTCAACACCACCCATAGCAGCAGCATACTGACCGATGTACTTCTTGATGCGGTATGTGTACATCTCCTTAGCCAACCTGGCATGATCATTGCCCGATGCTATTGCAGCGAGGATGTCGCGGAAGTCGCTCGATGCCTCACTCACACCGGCAAGACCCGACTTCTTGTTCAGCAGATTGCTGATACCCGTAGTGTCAAGACCCAACTTATCCATGAGGAAAGTCACAGCACCAGCATCGATGTCACCACTTCGGGTTCCCATGATAAGACCCTCGAGCGGAGTGAGTCCCATACTTGTATCCACACACTTTCCATCCTTCACGGCAGCGATACTTGCACCATTACCGATGTGGCAGGTGATGATCTTCTTGCCTTCAGCCTCAATGCCGAGATATTCACACACACGCTGTGAGACGTATCTGTGACTCGTTCCGTGGAAACCGTAACGGCGTACTCCGTACTGCTTATAGAGTTCGTATGGAAGAGCATACATAAATGCATAGTCAGGCATCGTCTGGTGGAAGGCTGTATCGAACACACCTACCTGCGGAACTCCCGGCAGACATTCATTCACAGCATTCACACCCTTGATGTTTGCTGGGTTGTGGAGTGGGGCAAGGTCGTTGCACTTAGCGAATTCAGTCATCACCTCGTCGGTCAGCACGACACTCTTGTTGAACTTCTCACCACCGTGCACCATTCTGTGACCTACGGCATTTATCTCGCTGAGACTCTTCAGCACTGCATTCTCGCCTTCAGTCAGACATTCGAAGATAAACTTCACACCCGCCGTATGTTCAGGTATCTCACGGTCAATCTTCACCTTGCTGCCATCGGCAGTCTTTATCTTGATGAACGAATCAGGAAGACCGATCTTCTCTATTCCACCACTCGTGATGACACTCTGGTCATCCATATTGTACAGTGCATACTTGATTGATGAACTGCCACAATTAAGAACTAATATTTTCATTTACTATTTTGGATTTATTTTTTTGACTAGCTATTCAAGCATTTCTGGCTATTCTGGTAGGGCTAGCTATTCTAGGGGGAAATGCTTCTAACTCCGAGCTCCGCTCGCCTGTGCCTGACAAGCAGTTATTGCCACCATCTTGTAGATGTCGTCAACCGAACAGCCACGTGAGAGGTCGTTCACCGGACGTGCAATACCTTGAAGGATAGGACCTATCGCATCAGCGTGACCGAGTCTCTGAACGAGCTTGTAGGCTATGTTTCCCACCTCGAGGCAAGGGAATACCAACACGTTTGCCTTTCCGGCGATGTCACTGCCTGGAGCCTTCTTCACACCTACAGACGGAACGAGAGCAGCATCGGCCTGCAATTCACCGTCAACCTTCAGATCCGGATTGAGCTGCTTTGCAAGACTAGTAGCCTCAACCACCTTGTCAACCACCTCGTGTTTTGCACTGCCCTTCGTCGAGAACGAAAGCATGGCAACACGTGGGTCGGCAAAACCTGCCACACTCTTGGCTGTCTGAGCCGTACAAACGGCAATCTGAGCCAACTGATTGGCATCAGGCATAGGAGTTACGGCAACGTCACCCACTACCAACACACCGTCTTCTCCGTATTCAGGAGCATCGGTGATCATCAGCATCGCACCGCTCACACAAGTGATTCCCGGAGAACACTTGATGATCTGCAGTGCAGGACGCAGAGTGTCGCCCGTAGTACTCAGAGCACCGCTTATCTGTCCGTCGGCATCACCGTTCTTGATGATGAGGCATCCGAAGTAAAGAGGGTCCAACACCTTCTTCCTTGCCTCCTCGATAGTCATACCCTTCGACTTGCGGAGTTCGAACAAGAGCTGTGCATACTGTTCCGTCTTCTCCGATGTAGCAGGATCTATGATGGTTGCCTTGCCGATATTCTTCAGGTTCAGTTTCGCAGCCAAAGCCATGATCTCGTCTCTGTTGCCGATGAGGATGATTTCAGCCAATTCGTCTGCCAACGACTTGTCGGCAGCTGTGAGAGTTCTTTCTTCAAGACTCTCAGGAAGGACGATTCTCTGCTTGTCAGCCTTCGCCCTTGCGATAATGTTATCAATTAAACTCATATATTTTTTGTTTTTTGTGACTAGTTATTCTAGTATCTCTAGCAATTCTAGATGTCCACTCCTAACTCCTAACTCCTCTTATGCGCCTACGGCGCTACAAAGTTACCACTAATTCCCGACTCAGCCAAAAAAATCAGTGTGCTTCAAGCCAGTTCGTGCCCCATCCGCAGTCGGCAATCAACGGTACCTGCAGCTGGATGGCATTCTGCATCTCCTCAATCACGAGTTGCTGCATGACGTCCTTCTCCTCGGGTACGACACTGAAATTCAGTTCGTCGTGCACCTGAAGTATCATCTTCGAGCGCAGGCCGAGTTCCTGCATCCTTCTGTCGATGTTGATCATAGCCACCTTGATGATGTCGGCCGCACTGCCCTGAATCGGAGCGTTGATGGCATTCCTCTCGGCATAGCCGCGCACCACCGCATTGTGGCTGTTGATGTCGGGCAGGTAGCAACGCCTACCGAACAAGGTCTCGGTATAACCCTTATCCCTTGCCATCTCGATGGAACGGTCCATGTATTCCTTCACCTTCGTGTAGGTCTGGAAATAGCCGTCAATCAACTCCTTAGCCTCACTGCGCGGCACCTGCATCCGCTCAGCCAGACCGAAGGTACTGATACCGTATATTATTCCGAAGTTTGCCGTCTTGGCCTTGCGCCGCTCGTCGGTCGTGACTTCTCCGATAGGTTTCTTGAATATCTTCGAAGCCGTAGCGGCATGGATGTCGTGACCCTCACGGAAGGCCTCGATGAGATTGGCGTCACCACTCAGATGAGCCATGATCCTGAGTTCAATCTGCGAGTAGTCGGCCGAGA
>DCGE01000094.1:20700-20881 GCA_002314525.1 Prevotellaceae bacterium UBA1786
CTTATCGTCGCGTATAGGAATGTTCTGCAGGTTCGGATTGCTGCTCGAGAGTCGTCCCGTTGCCGTAACGGCCTGATTGAAAGTGGTATGTATATGGCGGGTCTTCGGGTTGATGAGCTTCGGCAGCGAGTCGATATAGGTCGAGAGCAGTTTCTTGTAGCCTCTGTAGTCGAGTATCTTT
>DCGE01000094.1:20895-32422 GCA_002314525.1 Prevotellaceae bacterium UBA1786
AATCGGATGCGCCCCCCTGAGGTTCTGCAGCACCTCCTCCGAAGTCACGTATTGTCCGCTCTTGGTCTTCTTTGCCTTTGATGAGAGTTTCAGCGTGTCGAACAACATCTCGCCCACCTGTTTCGGTGAAGAGATATTGAACGTCTGACCTGCCAGTTCATAGATTTCCTTCTCGATGTCGTTCATCCTGCCGGCAAACACCCTCGACGTCTCGGCAAGCGACTGAGTGTCGATTCTCACGCCGTTCATCTCCATCCTTGCCAGAACGGGAACCAGCGGCATCTCGATCTCGTTGAAGAGTCGGAGCACACCCACACGCTCCATCTCGTCAGTCAGACGGACCATTTCCTCTTCCGTAGGTTCCGTCCAGCTGTTGTGTACCGACGAGTTGATGACGTAGTTAGCCAGCATCGTGTCAAACATCGGTCCCCTGACCTCCACACCCATCTGAGCCTGCTGCACGATGTCCTTCTTGAGGTCGTAGCCTATCTTCAGGAGTTCGGCGTTCGCATAGTCCTCAGCAGAGTATCTCGGTTTCTCAGACGGTTTCTGCCGCTGCTCCACCGAAGGCTGAGGAGCAAAGAGGTCGAGCTGCATGTCGTCGGGAGCCTTCTGTTTCGGTGCGAAGAGGTCGGGTGCCTTCCTTTCCTCAGCAGTCGGGATGGTGTTACGACGGTTCAGCAGTCCTCTGAACTCCAGTTCGTTGAACAGAGCCGTCAGCCTCAGTTCGTTGGCCGGTTCAGCCTTCAGACTTTCAAGGTCGAGTTCCACCGGCACATCGGTCTTGATCGTTGCCAGCCACTTCGAAGTCTTGATTCCCTCGGCATTGTCAGCCACCTTATTCTTAAGTGCACCCTTCAGTTCATCGGTATGTTCCAGAAGGTTCTCCACACTGCCGAACTGCTGAATGAGCTGTATTGCCGTCTTAGGTCCCACACCCGGACAGCCTGGAATGTTGTCGGCACTGTCGCCCATCAGTCCGAGCATGTCGATCACCTGAAGCGGATTCTGCAGACCATACTTCTCGCATATCTCCTTCGGTCCGAGGATGTCGAAGTCGTTGGAACCATGCTGAGGCTTGAACATCAGCACGTTGTCGCGCACCAGCTGCCCGTAGTCCTTGTCGAGAGTCATCATGTAGGTCGTCAGTTCCTTGTCCTCCGAAGCCTTCCAGGCAAGAGTACCGATCACGTCGTCGGCCTCGAACCCCTCGACCTGCAGCACCGGAATCCTGTAAGCCTCGAGAATCTGCTTGATATAAGGCACGGCGGTCCTGATGGCCTCGGGAGTCTCCTCCCTCTGGGCCTTGTAGAGCGGATAGGCAATGTGTCGGAAAGTAGGTCCCTGAGGGTCGAACGCCACACCGATATAGTCGGGAGCCTCCTTCCTCAGAACCTCCTCCAGAGAGTTCACGAAACCGAAGATGGCTGATGTGTTCATGCCCTTCGAGTTGATTCTCGGAGCACGTATCAGAGCATAGTAAGCCCTGAAGATAAGAGCGTATGCATCAAGAAGTATCAGTTTTTTCATAATCGTTCCCTTTTTGATATGGCAAAGTTAGTGATTATTCTTGAAAGAATAAAATATTTCTTTCCATAGTTTCCATAATATTCTTCCCCACGCAATCACCCCCGATGGCCTACGGGTGCATCCCCGATAGCTGACGTGAACATCCCCAATGGCTGACAGGTACTTCCGCGATAGCTGAGGTTTGCCCCTGCGAGAGCGGAGTCTCGGACGTCAGACTCTTAGTCTCGCAGTGCCACGTCTCAGCTGTCGCAGGCCTAAATCTCAGCTATCGCGGACCTGCGTCTCAGCTGTCGCGGACCTGCGTCTCTGCTGTCGCGGACCTGCACCTCCGCTCCCTCGGGGGTGAGTGACTGCTGGCAAGGTGGGAAGCAAGCGTTACAGCGTTTCAGTGTTACAGTTGCCAGTTCGGGGGAAAAGCGTGTTTTTTGTGTTGTTATTAATACAATAATAATATATAATGTATTGATATATAATAATATAACTATTCTTTACTAACTACTGAACAATGCGTTACACTGCCCAAAATTCTATTGTTCTTTGCCAAAAAAGCATTGTATTCCATTTCCTTTTTTACACTTCTTATCACCTTTCACTCCAACCCACCTACATGTATTTTTACTGTAACGCTGTAACGCTGAAACGCTTAGTAGAGTGAATTACAATCTGCAGTATCATAATACAACCTGACCTGCACGTACGCATACGCAAAAAAGGTTTATCTACGTTTACTTTCCGAATAGTTCGTCAAGATATGCATAGAATGCAGAATCCTCACCTACAATGATCTTGTTGATGTTTCCCTTAGGATCAATGATTATCTTTGTTGGGAAGCCCGTGATATTGTAATCCTTTGTCAGCGTACTTGAATCAGGATTGTAAACGTGCAACCAAGGTATCTCATGCTTCTTCACAGCGTTCTTCCATGCCTGTTCCGAATCTCCGCAGTCAATGCCGAGAATCTCAAACTTGCCAGCGTACTTCTCGTAGTATTTCTTCATATCAGGAATGCCCTTGATGCACCAGCTGCACCAGCTGCCCCAGAAATCGAGGATGACATATTTGCCTTGAAGGGAGGATAGTGTGAGGGGATTTCCGTTGATGTCGTTGAGCGTGAAGTCGGGAGCTGGAGCATTGTTCATTGCGTCGAGTTTGGCCTGCTCGATAGAGTCTTGTTCTTGCCTGAACTTGCGCATGGCAATTATATAGTCAATACGCGAATGCAGATAAGCACCCACACGGTTCTTCTTGAGGAAGTCAGGATCGTCCCTGTTCTTGTCTTTCAGCCATAAGTCACAATATATCACCTCAACATCATCATAATCTGACAGGTAGATTAATGCACCCTCGGAATCAAGGTGTTGCTTGCGGTACTCCTCGATGCTCATTTTTCTGGCGTTTGTCTTCTGGATTATGATTTTCGTGAGACTGTCTCTCACAGTCTCCTTTCTGTCTTCTGTAGTATTCATCAGTTCAGCATAAGCAGTCTCATTGAAGCTTTTCAGATCTTTTGTAATAGCAGTGACGAATCTGTCTGCATCGTTCATTTCTTTGTAAACCTTTGTGCCGTCATAGAAGTATTCATCATCCTTGACTGTCAGTTTCAGTTTCTCGTCGGGCACGAGATAGATAGTCATGTGAGGCACGTTATCGCCCGATTCCTTCTTCAGCCAAGCAGGAACGATAGAACTGATTTGCGTTGAATACTTGAACTTGCCGTTCTTCACCTCAATCTCCTCTTCTTGTTCGTACACACCATAGCTTCCCTCGCAGCCCACCTGAATGTAATACTTGGTATTGATCTTCTCGCCCTCTATCTTTCCCTCCATCTTGAAGGGCTTCTGGGCAAACATACATGCTGCACTCATAAGTGCCAGCATAGTTGTGGAAAGTAGTCTTTTCATATCTTCTGTTTTACGGTTCTCAAACGTGTAGTATGTCTTTAAACTTGCACATCTTTCGGGTCACAAAGGTATGAAGATTTTTTGAGATATGATGAATATCTGTGCGTTATTTTACACCTTAATCATCACTGACAGGCTTTTTTTCGTTTTTTTGCTGAATTTTGTTCTTTTGTATCGTGAAAGAAAAAAATTTATAGTAACTTTGCACCTATAAAGACAGCAATAGAATTATGAGGAAATTCTTTATTATCACCCTTGCCGCCATGATGTGTCTCAACGCTGCGGCAACAGTAAACTATCAGGTCATCCCACTGCCCACAGTACAGTTGGATGCCAGCGGAAAAACCTTCACATTCGTAAAGGGACAACCTGTGGCCTACCCTGCCGGGAATGAACAGATGCGCCGCAATGCCCTTTTTGCACAAGAATTCCTTGGGCTGACGCCTCAGATGGAAGCTGGGAAACGGCAAATGCCTGTCGTACTGACCCTTGGTTTGCAGAGCGACAACCCCGACGCATACAAAGTCACCATCAACAAAAAAGGCGTCACCATTCAGGGAGCCAGCGAGAGTGGTGTCTTCTATGGCATACAGATGCTCCGCAAGAGCATCGCACAAGAGCAAGGCGACACGCTTCAACTCCCTTATGCCACCATCACCGATGTTCCTCGCTTTCAGTATCGGGGCACAATGCTCGACTGCGCCCGCCGGTTCTATCCCATCACCTTCGTACGTAAATTCATCGATATCCTCGCTTTGCATGGCATCAACAAATTCCACTGGCACATCACCGACGATCAAGGGTGGCGTTTCGAAGTGAAGGCGATGCCTCAGCTGGCACAGCGAGGCTGCTACCGTCCACATACCATCATCGGTCATAACCTCGGACTCAGCGACCCTGCCAATGCCATCTATGACGACACACCCGTCACAGGCTACTACACTCAAGAACAGATGCGTGAGATCGTAGCATATGCTGCAGAACGCTACATCACTGTCATTCCGGAGATAGACCTTCCGGGCCACATGATGGCAGCCCTCAGTGTATATCCTGAATTAGGGTGCACGGGAGGCCCTTATGAAGTATGGTGCCGCTGGGGAGTATGTCGTGATGTGCTGTGTGTCGGCAATCCACGCACCCTTGACTTCCTGCGCCAGATCCTTGGCGAGCTATGCGATGTCTTCCCAAGCCATTTCATCCATATCGGCGGCGACGAGTGCCCTCGCACAAGATGGGAAAAATGCCCCAAGTGTCAGAACAAGATGAAGGAACTCGGACTCACAAAAGCAGCACAACTGCAATCATACGTCAACGAGGAGATGGAGAAATTCCTAGCCTCTCGTGGACGTGAAATGATAGGATGGGATGAAATCCTCGAGGGAGGGCTGTCAGAGGGCGCTACCGTTATGAGCTGGCGTGGAGTGGAAGGAGGCATTGAAGCTGCCCGTCAGCATCATCGTGTCATCATGTCGCCATCCAGTCACTGCTATTTCGACCACGGACAACTATCAGACCACATGAAGTCAAACGTTGCTGTCTGGTCTAAACTGCCTATGAGTCGTGTTTATGAAATGGAACCTATTCCTACAGAACTCAGCCAAGAAGAGCGCAGCTTTATTCTGGGTGCTCAATGCAATGTCTGGGGCGAACATATAGACAGTCCCGATGTGGTTGAATTCCAGTTGCTTCCACGTCTGGCTGCGATGAGTGAAGTGCTTTGGATGCAGCCCGAACGGAAGAATTGGGAGGATTTCTGTGCCCGACTCACCGATTACCAAAAACTCTATCGGAAACTTGGATATAAGTACTGCAACACATACGAATAGCTGACCTCCGACAGCAGAATACTACCCCCTGGAATTATTGCATCAAAACGAGGATAATTCCAAGAAAATGAAAAAAACTGGTTCTTTTATGAAATAAAATCACTTTTTCTGCGTTATTAGAGTAGTAAATGTAGAATGATGAAGTGTAAAATGACATCACGGGGATTGGCTCTGTGCAGTATCGGTGTGGTATTGTGCAGTGTCTTGTTGTGCGTGCTGGGTTGTTCCACACAGAAGAACACTGCCATCACCCGTAAGGTTCATGCCATAAAGGCAAACTACAACACATACTACAACGGAAAGGTGTCTTATCTCGATGGTGTGGAAACCCAGATAAACGGCAATGCCGACAACCACCTCGAGACTCTGCCGCTGCTCGTCATAGGCAACGAGGCTACTCTCTCGATAGGCAAGAGTCAGTTCGAACGTGCCATCGAGAAATGTCAGAAGACCATCAAACAACATTCCATAACGAAACGTCCCGATTGGAACAGCAACAAGCCGAAGACTGCAAAGGACAAAATATGGCTCAGTCAGAGGGAATACAATCCGTTCCTGTACAAGGCTTGGTTCCTGATGGGAGAATCACAGATGCGAATGGGTGACTACATGGAAGCAATATCTACATTCACTCATATCCAGAGAACATTCTTCTCATCTCCAAACATCATTGCGAAAGCCCGGATGCTCGAGGCTCTGTGCTATGCAGAACAAGACTGGTTCTACGAGGCTGAGGACTTGGTGATTCGTGCACAGAAGGACAGTTTCCCAAATAACCTGAAATACATGAAGGCTCAGGTGCTGGCTGACTGTAAGATACGCAATGAGAACTATGAGGAGGCCATCCCCTATGTGCTGGAAGTGCTGAAGAAACAGAAGGGCAACATAGAGAAGGCCCGTCTCTGCTATCTGTTGGGACAGCTCTACCACTCAACAGGTCAGGACGAACTGGCATATAAGTACTTCGGAAAGGTCTATTCAAAAAATCCTCCGTACGAACTTGCCTTCAACGCACGAATCCAGCAGACTGAGGTGATGTCGTCGAAGGACTCGAAGAAGATGATCAAGAAACTCCGCCGGATGGCAAAGAACGAGAAGAACAAGGACTATCTCGATCAGGTATATTATGCTCTCGGAAACATCTATCTGGCAAAAGGCGATACAGTAAGTGCTATTGCAAACTACAAGACAGGCGTGGAGAAGAGTTCACGCAACTCGCCTGAGAAGGGCATCCTATGTCTGCACTTGGGACGCCTGTACTGGGATACTGAGAAGTTTGCCGGTGCCAAGGAATGCTATACTTCCGCTCTCGGTATGCTCGACAAGGACCGTAAGGACTACAAGGAGATAGACAGTCGTTCAAAGATTCTCGACGACCTGTATCCTCATGCTTCTGCAGTGGAACTCCAGGACAGTCTGCAACGACTGGCACGCATGGATTCCGTGGAACGTATGAAGGTCATCAAACTCATCATCGAGGAGGTGAAGAAGAAGGAAAAGGAAGAGGCTGCAAAGGCTGATGCTGCAAAGTATGCTGCCTCACAACAGAATAACAGAGGTGGCGGTGCTCAGGGTGGGGCTGCCAATCGTCGTCCTGGCGGAAAACAGGAGGCTGTTTGGTATTTCTACAATCCTCAGGTGCTGTCGGCTGGTAAGACTGAATTCACGAGGAAGTGGGGTAACCGTACTCTCGCTGACGACTGGCGGAGAAAGAACATCACCGTACTTGCTGACGAACAACCGGATTCCATCGTATCGGATTCACTGAGCGTTGACAGTCTGGGCAATGTTCTCCCAGCCAAACCTGAGGGTGTGGCACCTGAAGAAGCAGACACTGCCCTTACTGATGCTGAACGCAAGCAACTTGAGAAGGAGGAGGAATACCGCAACGACCCTCACAGACCTGAATACTATCTGAAGGACATCCCTCTGACTGATGAACAGATGCAGGCTTCGAATGCCGCACTGGTTGACGGACTCTATAATGCTGCCATCATCTACAAAGACCAGATGGAGAACTTCCCGTTGGCAGAACGGACCTTCAAACGGGTACTCAACGAATTCCCTGACTATGAACATGATGGGGAACTCTACTACAACCTCTTCCAGCTCTATTCCAGAATAGGCGAGACGGATTCTGCACAGGTTTACAAGGAGCGGATGCAGAGTGAGTTTGCCGACAATCCGCATACAGTCCTCATATCCGACCCTTATTTCGAGTTCAAGGCACGCTATGGAGTACAGGTCGAGGATTCCATCTATCAGGTTACATATAATGATTATATAGAAGGTGCATACGATTCCGTGATCATGAATGCCGAATACGTTGCTAAGGAATATCCTGACGGACTTAACCGTGCGAGGTTCATGTTCCTTTCCACTATGAGCAAACTCAATCTCGGCCAACGTGAGGACTTCCTAAGGGAGATGAAGGAAATCGTGGAGAAATATCCGAAGAGCACAGTCAGTGAACTGGCAGGTCTATACGTAAAGGGACTCAAGGACGGCAGGTTGCTTTCAAGCGGTACGATGGATCACGGTTCGCTCTGGAGCCGCCGACTCGGAATACTGGAAGAAGGTGACAGTCTGGGTGGTGACACGGCTTTCATAGCTGACAAGGAGATTCCGTTCATATTCGTTGTGGCGTTCGAGCGTGACAGTGTGAATACCAATGCGTTGCTCTTCGAGATAGCCAACTACAACTTCTCGAACTTCACAGTCCGTAACTTCGATATGGATATTGAGAAAGGTGACGGAATCGACATGTTCCAGGTGAAGGGCTTCAACAACTATGAAGAGGCTTATGTATATATCCACAAACTCCATAACGACCCTGAGATGCTTCAGGTCATGGAAGGACTGAAGATGTTCATCATATCGGAAGAGAACCTCAAGAAACTTATGCGAGGTCTCAGCTTCCAGGACTACTTCGACTTCTACAACCAAAACTTCGATCCAGTAGGTAAACGACAGGTTGACGAAGAGATTCTCAACCAACCTACCGACCTTCCGTCAACCGAAGACCTTCCTGATGATGAACAGGGCATGGATGGAGAATCAGCAGCCGACGAAGAAGAGAACTATATCTTCTGATCATACCACACACCGAAAAAAGACTTGCCAGTCATGTGCAGGACTGACAAGTCAAGAAATCAATAACTTACATGTTCACTTAGGTGTTTATCTTCGACCACCTCCTCGGCTGGTTCCACTTGTACGCGTGCTGAATGTATTGTTTGAGCCTGAGGAGCGATTGCTTCCTGAACTTACATTTGAACGGGAACTTCCCCTGTCGGAACTGTATCCGCGCTCAGATGATCTGCTTGTATTTGCTGATGCGTAGTTTGTCCTGCTGTCGCTTCTTGAATTGTAGCCCGACCTGCTATCAGTCCTTGAACCATAATCTGATCTGCTATCACTTCTTGAACCGAAATCTGACCTATTGTCACTTCTTGAATTGAAATCTGATCTGTTGTCATTTCTCGAATTGCTGAACGAATTTCTGTTATTGTCGAGATTGCCGCCGCCACGATTGTTCATATTGTCATTTCGGCTGTAGTTGCGGTTGTCGCTGTTGGATGCTCCCCTGTTTCTGTTGGAATTTGCATAATGTCTTTCGTAGCTATCCATACTCCTACGGTTTACATATCCACTTCTGGTATCGTAGTACTCAGTACGGCAACAAACTCCGCAACCTACTGCCATTCCACCGTAGTAGTGACCTCCTCTGTAGTCAAGATAGTGAACTGGTCTGTCAAAGAAAAGTCTTCCTCCCCATCTGTCGTGAACATAAACGGTGAAGTGCCATCTGTGTTCTTCGAATGCTATTGGACGATAGAAGTAATCATAGCCTGTAAGAAGTCTCCATGCTACGTCACCGAGTAGCAGACGGAGTGCATAGTCGCGTGACAGGAGTACCGTATTGTAGTCATCGTACCTGTATCCCATTGCTATGTCGTCGAGGTAGTCGTTGACTCCACATATATAGTCATAGTTGATCAGATACAACTCGTCTACCAATGCAGGTCTAAGATTGAGAACATAAACCATTCTGTCGGTGAGGAAACGTGCGTGATCTCTCATTTCGTAATAAGTCATACGAGCGGCATTCATTGACATCATGCTGAAAAGCATCATCATCATCGCCATTGTTCTTCTTAAAGTTTTCATAACTGTTCTCCTTTCTTTTAGAGTTGAATATTTGTTTTGACGCTGCAAAATTATACAAAACTTACAAGCTCCGAAAAGGAAAAAACCTAATCGTGATGAGTATTTTCCCTAAACGTGATAGGGATTTCCAACTTAAACCAAGCTGCATCTATTAATATTCAAAAGGCAAAAAAAGTACGGAATTATATTATAATTCAAAAAATATAGTTAACTTTGCAATTAGATTGGAGGATTGTACGTCTGGATTATTCAGACGTAATAGAATATAATTAAAATAAAGTATTTTGGTTTCAATTGAAAGATCCATTATCGACAAGGCCATTGCCGAAATGGGAATTAAAG
Organism: Prevotellaceae bacterium UBA1786; assembly: GCA_002314525.1. The sequence goes on from DCGE01000094.1 coordinate 30,665, forward strand.
ATTATACTCGAGCAACAATACGTGAAGTAGTTGCCGTAGCAGCAGGCGCCGAGAAGGCATCGGGTGTTGAATTCATAAAGATGGAGATGGGTGTTCCTGGTCTTCCACCTGCTCCTCAGGGTATCAAGGCTCAGATAGAAGCATTGGAGAAGGGTATTCCTCAACTCTATCCTAACATAAACGGTATTCCGGAACTCAAACAGGAAGCATCGCGTTTCATCAAGGCTTTCATCGGTGTTGATGTGGCTCCAGAAGGATGTGTTCCCGTATGTGGTTCCATGCAGGGTACATATGCCTCCTTCACCACTGCATCACAGTCAAAGAAAGGTGGAAAGATTCTCTTCATCGACCCTGGTTTCCCTGTTCAGAAACAGCAGTGCCTCGTCATGGGAACTCCATACGAGACTTTTGACGTATATGACTATCGCGGCGAGAAACTCGGTCCGAAACTCGAGAGCTATCTTTCGAAAGGCGATATTGCCGCAATCATCTATAGCAATCCGAACAACCCTACATGGGTATGTCTCCGTGAAGAGGAACTCAAAACCATCGGTGAACTTGCGACCAAGTACGATGTTGTAGTACTCGAAGACCTTGCATACTTCGCAATGGACTTCCGCAAGAATCTGAGTACACCATTTGAACCACCTTACCAGCCGACAGTTGCTCGCTATACCGATAACTATGTCTTGCTTATCAGTGGAAGCAAGGCTTTTAGTTATGCGGGTGAACGAATTGCCGTATCTTGCATCTCAGACAAACTCTATCACAAATCCTTCCCATTGCTCGTGGAGAAATACGGTAATGGTGAATTCGGACCTGTATTCGTACATCGTGTACTCTATGCTCTCTCAAGCGGTACAAGCCACAGTGCTCAGTATGCTCTTGCTGCCATGTTCCGTGCTGCAAGCAACGGTGAGTACGATTTCCGCAAGGAAGTATCTGAATACGGGAGAAGGGCTGGCAAACTCAAGGAGATATTCACCCGTCATGGTTTCATAATCGTCTATGACAAGGACCTTGATGAAAACTTAGCCGATGGATTCTACTTCACTATCGGCTACCCAGGAATGACAGGTGGTGAACTCGCACGCGAACTTATGTACTACGGTGTCAGTGCCATCACTCTCGATACCACAGGCAGTCATCAGCAGGGTCTCAGAGTCTGTACTTCATTCATCAAAGACCATCAGTATGCGCTGCTCGATGAAAGGATGACAGCTTTCGAACAAGATCACAGAAAATAGTTTTAATATCAATCATCCAATAAATCATTAACCGCATGAAAAAAGCAATCTTAGTTCTGAGTCTTGCACTCATGGTGTCAGGCATGGAAATGTCAGCCCAGACTTATCCATTCCAGAACACTTCTCTCTCATACGACGAGAGAACCGAAAACCTCATCTCTCTCCTTACTCCTGAAGAGAAGGTGGGACTTATGATGAACAAATCAGTATCAATCGACCGCCTCGGTATTCCTTCCTACAACTGGTGGAGTGAGGCTTGTCACGGTGTACGTCAGGGTGGATACACTGTATTCCCACAGCCTATCGGTATGGCTGCTGCCTTCAATCCTCAGCAGATGTACGATGTCTTTGCTGCGGTATCTGATGAGGCTCGTGCCAACTGGAACCGCTCTGATCACAATGTTTTCAACGTGAAGATGGGTGCTACTTACTATCCTGGCAACCCTGAACTCACATTCTGGTGTCCAAACGTGAATATCTTCCGCGATCCTCGTTGGGGTCGTGGTCAGGA
>DCGE01000094.1:32492-39810 GCA_002314525.1 Prevotellaceae bacterium UBA1786
CTCGGTATGCAGGGCAACGACGACAAGTACTTCAAGACTCATGCATGTGCTAAGCACTATGCAGTACATAGCGGTCCTGAACCTCTCCGTCACTCTTTCGATGCCCGCGTATCGATGCGAGACCTCTGGGAGACTTATCTTCCTGCCTTCAAGGTATTGGTTCAGAAGGGTAATGTACGAGAGGTTATGTGTGCCTACAACCGCTACGAAGGTCAGCCTTGCTGCAACAGCGACCGACTTCTCAACGTCATCCTTCGCTATAAGTGGCACTATGACGGCATCATCCTCACTGACTGTGATGCCATCAACAACTTCTACAACAAAAACCAGCACGGCACTCACCCAGATGCTCTCAGTGCTTCTATCGACGCCATCCACAATGGTACAGACCTTGAGTGTGGTAAGGCATTCATGTCTCTCGTGGATGGTCTGAAGAATGGTTCTGTTAAGGAATCAGATCTTGATGATCATCTTCGCCGTACAATCAAGGGGCGTTTTGAACTTGGTATGTTCGATCCTGCTGACCAGATTCCATGGGCTAACCTCGGTGAGGATGTTATCAGCAGTGAGAAGTTTGATGAACTTGCTACTCAGGCAGCACGTGAGTCAATGGTTCTCCTCAAGAACAACGGCATCCTTCCTCTCAAGAAGAACTACAAGAAGATTCTCGTTCTCGGTCCTAACGCCGATGATGTAGAACTCCTCAACGGTAACTATGGTGGCACTCCTACCGACAACCATAAGCACAGCCTTCTCGAAGGAATCAAGAAGGCAGTTCCTGGTACTGAAGTAGCATACTCCAAGGCTTGCGAGCTCAACGATGAATATGTAACTACTTATCACCTCGGTGACATGAATGACGGGCAGGGAATGTATGTTGAGTTCTTCGGCAACAATGACCTCGCCGGCGAACCAGCAGCTAAGGGCTACTACAAACAAATCAACTTCAGCACATTCGGTGCATGGGGATTCGCAGAAGGTGTTCCTACCGACAAGATCTCTGTTCGCATGAAGGGCAAGTACGTATCTACCTTCACTGGTGATATGAGCTACTCTCTCTCTTCTGACAACGGCTATACTCTCATCATCAACGGTGACACTATCCCACAGGCTCAGCCTCAGGCTGGAGGCCGTCGTGGCGGATTCGGTGGATTCGGAGGCTTTGGCCGCGGAGGACAGAATTTCCAGACATTCAAAGTAGAGAAAGGCAAGACTTACGACATCCTCATTGAATATCGTCGTGGTACGGGCAACTTCGCTATGCTCCGTGGTGACTTCTGTCAGCGCAAACTCGCTGACTTCGTCGAGGAGAAGGCTATGGCTAAGGATGCTGACGTTATCATTATAATAGGTGGTATTTCTGCTCGTATGGAAGGTGAAGGCGGTGACAAGTCAACCATCGAACTTCCTAAGGTTCAGCAGATGCTTATCAATGCCATGCATGAGACTGGCAAGCCTGTAGTATTCGTGAACTGCTCTGGTTCTGCAATGGCATTCGCAAGTGTTGAGAAGAACATCGACGGACTTCTCCAGGCTTGGTATCCTGGTCAGGGTGGCGCAAAGGCTCTCGGCGATGTACTCTTCGGCGACTTCTGCCCTTCAGGCAAACTCCCTGTCACATTCTATGCAAGCAACGACGATCTGCCTGATTTCCAGGACTACTCAATGAACAACCGCACATACCGCTACTTCACCGGCACTCCTCTCTATGCATTCGGCTACGGACTCTCATACACTACCTTCGAATATGGTCAGGGTAAGATTTCCAAGAAGTCAATGAAGAAGAACGGTAAGGTTACAGTCACTGTTCCTGTTACCAACACAGGTAAGGTGAAGGGCGATGAGATCGTACAGGTCTATGTCAAGTCGCTCGACAACCCAGATGCACCTATCAAGGGTCTTCAGGGCTTCGCAAAGATCACCCTTGAACCAGGTGAGACAAAGAAGGCTGTCATCGAACTCACAGGCGAATCATTCCAGTTCTATGACGAGTCAATCGATGAACTCTCAACCAAGGCTGGTAACTACAAGATCCTCTACGGTTCATCATCACTCGACAAAGACCTCAAGTCATTCGACTTCAAGGTGAAGTAATCCCACATACTTCATAATACAAAATAACACTCAGGCTCTTCCTTAGAACCTGAGTGTTTTTGGATATATATCTATTGCTGTCCAATAATACTTGAGTACTGCGAGAGCAGTGTCTGAGTCACACTAGAAAGCATGATAAGTCTAACGAGAGCAGACACTCAGTCTGTAAGATAGCTATCTTACAGACTTAAGGTACGATGTCGTCTGAGTGGATATGCGGTTGCGGCAGACTGAGGGTGCGTTGTCGGAAGACTAATTGTGATATATTACCGTGGCGATAACAACAATATATCTCATTGATTCATCCCAGAAACTCGCGTGCCCTCTGGAGAGCGATGTCAATGTGACTGCATATATGATTTGCATCCATATGATCATAGATGCGGGCTTTCTGGAGTTGTGCATTCACTTTCTCGTTTACTCCCGAAAGTATCACATGCGTACCCTCCTGATGGTTCATCTCGATAAGATTCTGCAAGTTGTGGATGCCTGTTGAGTCTATGAACGGAACTTTCCTCATACGGATTATCCTTACTCGTGGTTTTTTGTGACCTATATTGGCCTGAAGCTCGTCAAACTTATTTGCTATTCCGAAGAAGAACGGACCATTTATCTCATACACAGCACAACCTTCAGGAATTTCAAGATGTTCATCGGCAAGATGCAGGTCTCCCCCTTCTTCAGGATCTATCTCATTCTGAATGACACTGATATTGGTTGTCTCCATCACTCGTTTTATGAACAATGCACAAGCAAGAACCAATCCTACCTCTATTGCGATGGTGAGGTCGAAGATTACAGTGAGGAAGAAGGTTATGAGCAATACCGTGACATCACTTTTCGGATTCTTCAACAGACCCTTGAACGCTCTCCATCCACTCATATTGTAGCTTACCACTACCAGTACCATTGCTAACGATGCCATAGGAATATACTCCGCATATGGCATCAGAACAAGAAGTATGAGAAGAAGTACTACAGCATGTACTATTCCTGCAATAGGAGTTCGTCCTCCGTTGTTTATATTAGTCATTGTACGTGCAATAGCTCCTGTGGCAGGGATTCCCCCGAATATCGGTGTGACGAAGTTGGCAATGCCCTGTGCTACAAGTTCCATGTTGGAATCATGATGATCACTTATAGCACCGTCAGCTACTGTAGCAGAGAGCAAACTCTCAATAGCTCCGAGAATGGCTATGGTGAATGCCACAGGCATCAGGTTCTTGAGTGTGCTGAAAGTGAATTCCGGTACTGCCATACTCGGCAGTTGTGCCTGGATATGGAAACGGTCTCCTATTGTGTCAACTCCTATCTCACCGACATAGTCCTTCAGTATCAGCACTGTTACCGTACCGATGATGATTCCGTAGAGCGAACCCGGAATCTTGTTGAGTACAGGCACACGTCGGAGTATGCGTGGAAAGAATATTATTACGAGCAGCGAACCGACAGATACAATGAAGTTCCACATGTTGAACGTATTGATGCTCTGTGCATAGCAAACCCATTTACCGATGAAATCACCAGGAGTTTTGAGTGGCACCTTCAGTATCTCACCATCAACAGCAACGGCATCCTGAGTGAAACCCATGATATCCGCTATCTGCGTTGTGAAGATAGTCAGAGCTATTCCGGCAGTGAAACCGATTACGATTGGATAGGGGATGAACTTGATGAGAGTACCTAATCGACATAGTCCCATCACCAACAGTATGACTCCTGCCATCATCGTGGCGATGAGTAGGCCTTGAAGACCGTATTCAGGATTGGTGACTATTCCGTAGATAATTACTATGAAGGCTCCAGTAGGTCCACCTATCTGTACCTTCGTACCTCCGAGCACTGATACTATGAAACCAGCTATGATAGCCGTGATAATACCTTTCTCTGGCGTTACTCCGCTTGCTATACCGAATGCAATTGCAAGTGGAAGGGCTACGATGCCCACGATGATTCCCGCCATCATATCCTTAAGGAACACATCCCTAGAATAGCCCTTCAAGCATCTTAAAAGGCATGGCTGCAATGATTTTGAACTCATGAAATTTCTAATATCCTAAAAACGAGGTGCAAAGGTACGAAAAAAATCAATATCCACCAAATGTTTAACCCTTGCACCCCGTTCTTTCACATTATATGTTATCATCACTCGTTTACGAGGATACGACCGTCAGGGCTCAGTCCTTCGGCTGTTACGAAAATCTGCTTTGCCGATAGGTTGTTGTAGAATACTATGCGTGCCTCTCCGTTTTCATCAGCCTTCACATCCGGTTCCCAGTAGAGTGTACGGCGTAGGTTCTCAAGTGGTGGAAGTACGTTCAAATCCTCCATCCTATAGGTCTCGGGAACGTTATATCCCTGATAGTGCGTACGGCGCAGACCCTTCTGGCTCTCAGTGGTGAATATCTGCTGACGATAGATGTATATCCTCACATAGCTTTCTTCTTCCTTAGGACTCCATGGTACTATGTATATAGCCTTCACTTCATCCATCCACTGAGGAAAGGTCACAATATCGTCAAAGGAGTTCTGGCCTGATAGTTTCTCAAAATGTGACTGATCGCTGACATATGTAGCAAGTCCGTTGTCAATGATCCATCTGATCTTCCTTCCTCCGTATGCCATGCCATGAAGCCATACTTCCGGTTTAAGACTATCAAGCGATACCTCCAAGCACGATGGTAGGTTATCGTAATCAGGATTGCCGAAAAGTGGGTTCCTTATGGCAAGGAACTCGAACACGGAAGGCATGCGTTCACCCCGGTCAAGAACTTTGTCGAGTTCCTGCGGACCATTGTAATATACGGTGGCCCAATGCCGACCTGTGCGCTGACTGTACCACTGAATATTGTCATCGCTCGTGAAATACTTCCTTGCCTTGATCGTCACCTCAGGAATCACCTTCACTCTCTCGGCGTAGTTCAGTTCATCAGCTTTCTCATCTATCGACACTCGTCCATCGTCTTTCCCAAACAGATTCGCCCTGTTCCTTTGAGTCACCTTAGTCTCGTCAGGAGTGATGAAACGTGGAAACGGCGCGAACTGACGGTCTATTCCCACATAGAACGTCTTGCGCTTGTCATTTATCTTGGTGAAGATCTGGAGTGCCCAGTCGCCGTTTACGTCCGGGAGTTTCAGGGCATAATTACCTAATGAGTCAGTAGTAGTGGAGCCCATAAGACTCTGTCCCTGACGATTGAACAGATAGGTATCCATCTCAACATGACTGACAGGATTCTTCTTACGGTATTCCCTCAACTGACCATAGATATACAACTGATCTTCAATAGGGTGTGTCTTATTGAACCACTTCTGCCCACTCATCAATTGCCAGTCGTACCGCCGCCACCCCTGAACCATCATCAAGAGATCGGCAGCCTGACGGTGTTCCTTGTCATCAGCCTCGAAATAATAGTCTATATTGGCAATATATCCCTTCACATCACTGCTTAGCAGCATCCATGTCTTTGCATTGCCCTGTCTGCCGTTTTTCATGGTTCCCCAGTCCATTGCTGAGAACGAGAACACAGAATTCGGCCGGGTCTTCAAATCCAAAATCACTTCCGAAACCGGTCCGAGACCCTTCGATGCAGGAGTGATGATGATGCTGTCTGACTTGTCTGGCTTCGGACAGATGAAGAACAGTCGTTCCGAGAGAATCTTCCCTCCTGCTCCGAAGACAGTGATCTGATTCACTCCTTCCGGCATTGTATAGCGGTCGAGGGATAGTTCTATGAGTGACTGGGCCTTCATAGTATCACAGGCAAAGATCGTTCCGTCATGCATCAAGGCATAACCTATGTCACTGCCTATTATGTCACCCTGTGAACGAAGTACTACACTCATATCGTCATCGACTACGTCAAGGTACATGGTTACACCTTCTGACTTGACCACGGGCAGTTCTATCTTCTGAACTTTCTTTCTGTGATTCGGCATGGAGAGGAAGAGTTTCTCACCTGTTGGGACTAACTCGAACAGTCCACGGCCTGTGGAGTCGGTCTCAACCGAACAGACAACCTTTCCACCTCCATCAACTATCTCACCTTTGCCTTTGTAGGCAGAGCCGTTATCGTCGATTACAGATACGGCAACGCGCGACTTGAGTCCCATCACCAGATCACCACCTTCTGGATAGAACGTGGCAGATATTTTATTCGGCTTGTCGTTGGTGAAAAGTCCCTCCTTGGCAGCTGTGAGATACAGCGAATCTGCCATACGGGAATTCGGGTTGCGGTCCTTGTACAGAGTGGTCTTAATCGTAGGGGCAGAATAGTCTCCGTATGCTGGAGTCGCCTCAAAAATAGGGAATACCCTTGAGAATATTGCATTGACACCCCAGTTGACCATGTAACGAGTATATGCCCTTACCTCATAGAAGCCCGACCCTAGGATGCTGTCAAGCTCGAACTGCCCATGTGCACCGCCGTTCTCATCGATATGGAGTTTCTGAGTTTCCAATACATCACCACCAGGACTGACCAATTCCACGTACAGCACCTTGCTCAACCCCGTCGGCTTGTATCCACTCCTAACTCCTAACTCCCCACTCCTAACTTCAGACATAGTCTGAACCACATATGCCTTGTACCATATCGTCTCACCCTTGAAGTAGGCTGTGTTATCAAAGTGGAGATAGGCTTTTTCCTGTGGATACAGGCTGCCGAACTTCGTCACACGACTCAACGTCCCGATAATGCTGCTGTTTGTGTTTTGTGCATTTCCCGCAACAGAAATCCCTAAGAGGAACAAGAACAAATATAATACTCTTTTCATTTAATTTTTAGGTTCTGTCTGCAAAGTTACTCATTTTTTTTCGTTATCTTTGCATGAAATTTGATTTTTTGATATGAATATTTATCTGGATATGTTCATAACCTTTTTCAAGGTCGGATCATTTACAATCGGGGGAGGCTATGCCATGATACCAATGGTCGAGGCTGATATCGTCAACAAGAAGAAATGGCTGAACAATCAGGAGTTTCTTGATGTAATGGCTATTGCACAAGCTGCACCTGGTTTGTTTGCCGTCAACATGGCGACTTATGCCGGCATGAAGATCGCAAATGCAAGAAATGACATAAAAGGGTGGTTGCTAGGGTTGACAGGGGCTATAGGTGTGGCAATACCGAGTATCATCGTGATACTTCTCATCGCCATCTTCTTTCAGTCGTTCAAGGATAATCTCTGGGTGGAGAAATTCTTCATGGGAGTACGTCCTGCA
>DCGE01000094.1:39826-55472 GCA_002314525.1 Prevotellaceae bacterium UBA1786
CAGTCGTAGCACTGATCCTCGTACCATGTTTCAAGATGTTCAAGACGGCTAAGATCGCATTGAACAACATCTGGATACCAATCCTGGCCTGTTTACTGATATCCTTTTACGGTGTCAGTCCTGTGCTGATAGTACTATGTGCAGTAGTCGGTGGTTACATCTACGGTAAGGTGAAAGGAGGCAGACAATGATTTTCTGGCAGTTGTTTATCACATTCAGCAAGATAGGTATATTCAATTTCGGCGGTGGCTATGCCATGCTCTCGCTTATCCACAACGAAGTGGTCGAGAAGAATGCATGGCTTACAGCATCTGAGTTCACCGATATAGTGGCAATATCCCAGAGCACTCCGGGGCCAATTGGCATCAACGTGGCAACATATACGGGCTACACCTCGGTCCTTAATTCCGGCATGCCTGAATGGGTGGCTGTCATCGGAGCTGTCATCGCCACCATCAGTGTTCTCTGGCTGCCTTTCATACTGATGATAGTGATTTCACGCCTCTTGCTGAAATCCATGAATTCCAGACGTCCGGGTGAAACCACTATTATCGATGTGATGTTTTCAGTAATCCGTCCCGCAGTAGTAGGACTAATCGCAGCAGCAGCCATCCTGCTGATGAACACCGAGAACTTCGGATCGTTCTCTGAAAGTCCGTTTCAGTTCATCACCAGTCTCATAATCTTCGGATTCGCCTTCTTGGGTTCATTCACCCACAAAATCAGTCCAATAGTCCTACTCATCCTATGTGGATTGGCAGGGTTAGTGATATACTGATAGGAATTACTCCTTCACGTGCTTGTACTTGAAGAACACTGCGAACAGCACTGCCACTACAAGTGCATAGCCAGCAAAGATGTACCAGCATGTTGACCAATCGCCGAGAAGGAAACCATCAGTATTCCATGAACAATGACTGTTGATGATCTCACCTGCAACGAGCGTACCGATTGTCGCACCCAGACCGTTTGTCATAAGCAAGAACAGACCCTGACCTGAAGCCTTTATATCATCACTGCATTCCTTGTCAACAAACAGGCCACCCGATACATTGAAGAAATCGAATGCAACACCATATACTATACATGAAAGAAGAAACAGCAAGACACCTGGGAAGTCAGGAGAACCACACCCGAAGAAACCGAAACGCAGAACCCATGCCAGCATAGCCATCAGCATGACAGTCTTAATACCGAATCTCTTGAGGAAGAAAGGAATGAGCAGTATACACAATGCTTCCGCCATCTGAGATATGGAAACGAGCAGTGTAGCGTTGTTGGCACAGAAAGTATCAGCGTATTCAGGAATTCCCTTGAAACTCGTAAGGAATGGTGTAGCATAGCTGTTTGTAACCTGAAGAGCCATACCCAACAGAGCTGAGAAGATGAAGAACAAAGCCATCTTCCTCGTCTTGAATAATTTGAAGGCATCAAAGATTGACGACTGCTTCTTTGTTCCGTCAAAACATATCTTACACTGCGGCAGAGTGAAACAATAGATACAAAGCAACACACCCAGAACACCCGATACAAGGAACTGCATGTAAGTGTACTGAAACTTGAAACTATCAGCAGCGAGCGTGAAAGAGAAACCACCATCGTTCAATGTAGCACAGTTCACGAACCACATCGTAGCGATGAAACCCACTGTTCCGAACACACGGATAGGAGGGAAAGCTTTCACCGTGTCAAACCCGTGATTGGTCAGTGTTTTGAAGGCAACTGTATTCGACAGAGCTAAAGTAGGCATATAGAAAGCCACGCTTATCAGATACACGGTAATGAATGTAGCCTTGTCAGGGTTTACACCTGCCGCCTCAGCAGCCGCACCCATATAACAAAGATACATCATCGCAATACCTGCAATCAAGTGACAAAGACCTAACAGTCTCTGAGGCTGGATATACTTGTCAGCAATGATACCCATCAAAGTAGGCATGAAGATAGATACAAAACCTTGCATGGAATAGAACCATGCAATCTCTGCACCCATACCGACCTTTCCCAGATAGTTACCCATACAAGTGAGGTAAGCACCCCACACTGCAAACTCAAGGAAGTTCATGACCGTCAGCCTGAACTTCAGATTTGATGATTTTTCCATTTTTCCGTTATTGTTAATATTTATGATGTGCAAAAGTACAACAAAAAATTAACCTGACAAAAAGTTTCAGCCAAAAACAAAGGACACGTCATTGACGCATCCTTTGATAATTGTAATATAAGATACTTGCTTATTGCTGTACAGCTCCCTGAGGACCACCCATAGGACCACCTGGAAAACCGCCGCCTTGTGGGCCACCTGGGAATCCACCTTGAGGACCGCCCTGACCACGACGCTGACGCATCTGCTTCTGTGCCTCTTCGTACTTCTTCCACTGATCTTCTGTAAGAATCTTCTTGAGTTCTGCTTCCTGTGCTTCACGACGCTTCTGCATTGCTTCACGATCCATGCGCTGGCCCTGCTGACCTTCTTCCATCTGTTTTCTCATCTCGTCAGACTGCTTCTGATAGAGAGCCTTTACTTTCTCATACTGTTCGTCAGTGAGTTCGCATGTCTCCTTGATACGATCTGCCTGACGCTTTACCATCTGTGCTGGATCGAACTGACCACCACCGAAACCACCTTGTCCCTGTGCGAATACACTTGTTGCCATGCAACAAAGAATTGCTAGAAATAACTTTCTCATAATACTTAAATTTTAATACGTTGTTAGTAATTGTTATTAACGAAATCTGCTTATTAGACTTCATTTTTTTTCGTAGGTTTAATCTCAATGTCAAAAAATTACTGTAACTTTGCAATAAATTAAACGAAAATAAAAAATGAACAGATTGGCTCGTATTAATTTGCTTGGAATAGTAATGTCTCTGTCTTCGGTGTTCTGCATTTCCTCTCTTGCTCAGGACAGTCTGAGGTATGAGAACATGTCGTGTATCAGTTCGACGAATCCGGACGATATTCAGGAAGGTCTGACATTCTCCATGAAGGTGACTACTCAGAAGAAGACCAAATTCATCGAGGTGGATATCGATGGGTATCCGGGCGAGGATGAACCTATGAACTTCGTATTCGGCAGGACTACTGATCTCGGCAGCGGGAACGTAGTTTGGAAGGACAGTGGTGAATTCATGTTGTCGCGTGCTGCAAAAGGTAAGAGATGGATTATTAGGTTCGGTGCTGTTGCGGAAGGAAAGACTGCTGTTCCATGTCAGTTGATAAAGATAACAAGCAGCGGCAACGACTTGCTTATGTACCAGCTTGTTTTTGCAAGTGCACAGGTTGAACAGGTAAGGTCATTCCTGAAACAGGCTGTTGAGAACAATATCATCAAACAGACGGAATTGTGATTTTCAATTACGACGTCATAGTTGTCGGAGCGGGACATGCCGGATGTGAGGCTGCTGCTACGTCTGCGCGTATGGGTGCCAAGACGGTACTCATTACGATGGATATGAACAAGATTGCCCAAATGTCATGCAATCCTGCGGTAGGTGGTATTGCCAAGGGTCAGATAGTGCGTGAGATTGATGCACTGGGAGGTCGTATGGGTGAGGTGACGGATGCTTGTACCATTCAGTTCCGTATGCTCAACCTCTCAAAAGGTCCTGCAGTATGGAGTCCTCGTGCACAATGCGACAGGGCAAAATTCATCCAGACATGGAGATCGATTCTTGAAAACACACCCAACCTGAACATCTGGCAGGACTGTGTGTCCGAACTCCTGACAGCCAACAACCACGAAGTCATCGGTGTAAGAACCATGTGGGGTGCTGAATTCCATGCCAAATGTGTTGTCATCACTGCTGGTACGTTCCTGAACGGTCTGATGCACATTGGAAGGAAGAAGGTCGAAGGCGGACGAATTGCCGAACCTGCAGCGAAGGGGTTGACGGAGTCGATAACCGCACTGGGAATACGACAGGGTAGGATGAAGACCGGTACTCCGGTACGAATTGACCGCCGAACCGTGGATTTCTCACTCATGGAACGCCAGGATGGCGATGAAGGCTGGTATAGGTTTTCATATCTCACACCTCATTCCAGCCATAGGTTGAACCGTCTCCCATGCTGGCTATGCATGACGAACGAGGAGGTGCACAGGATTCTGAGTTCGGGTTTCAATGACTCACCACTCTATAACGGTCAGATCCAGAGCATAGGTCCGCGATACTGTCCGAGCATAGAGACAAAACTGCATACCTTCCCTGACAAGTCGTTCCACCAGCTGTTCCTCGAACCAGAAGGAGAGACAACAAATGAGATGTACCTCAACGGATTCTCGTCGTCTCTGCCGATGGATGTACAGATAGAGGCACTGCGCAGAATTCCTTGTTTCAGGAATGTGGAGGTCTATCGTCCGGGCTATGCTATTGAATATGATTATTTCGATCCTACCCAGTTGAATCACACATTGGAGTCGAAAGTGGTGCCAAACCTCTTCTTTGCAGGTCAGGTCAACGGTACTACCGGCTATGAAGAGGCAGCGGGTCAGGGACTTATTGCCGGAATCAATGCAGCAATCAAGTGCACTGGAGGTGAACCATTCGTACTTCACAGGAATGAAGCATATATTGGAGTATTGATCGACGACCTCGTCACAAAGGGAGTTGACGAACCATACCGTATGTTTACCTCAAGAGCTGAATACCGCATACTGCTCCGTCAGGACGATGCCGACATGAGACTTACGGAAAAAGGCTACCGAATAGGCCTTGCAACCGAAGAAAGATATAAATTAATGGAGAATAAGAAGGCTGAAATCAAAAAAATCATTAACTTTGCAGAAACATTCTCCATCAAGGCGGCATACATCAACGATGCTCTCGTTGCCATAGGCACCACCCCTCTGGAAAGAGGATGCAAGCTTGTTGACCTTCTCGGAAGGCCAGGTGTGACAATAGAGAACATGCGTCGCAGTATAAAGGGGTTCGACGAATTCCTGAATCAGTTGTTCTCTGCCTACGATAACGAATTCGCCTCAGAGATATCGGAGGCAGCCGAGATACTCATCAAGTACAAAGGCTACATAGAACGTGAGCAGATGGTGGCAGACAAGATGCTAAGGCTTGAGAACATCCGTATCGCAGGAAAGTTCGACTATCCGAACATGTCTCAGATAAGTATTGAGGCACGCCAGAAACTCTCAGCCATCAATCCTGCTACTCTTGCTCAGGCAAGCAGGATTCCCGGTGTCTCACCAAGCGACATCAATGCTATGCTTGTATTGTTGGGACGATAACGTAAACGATTTAACTAAAATAACAACGAAATGAACAATCAGTATCTATTGGACCACTTGCGCTGTGTCCCAGACTTTCCGATTCCTGGAATCAATTTCCGTGATGTCACAACTCTCTTCAAAGACCCTGAATGTCTTAAGATAATGGAAGAAGAGATGTATGAATACTATAAGGATAAGGGCATCACCAAGGTTGTTGGAATCGAGTCACGTGGATTCATCATGGGTGCTATCCTTGCACAGCGTCTCGGAGCGGGACTCGTACTCTGCCGTAAACCGGGAAAACTGCCTGCTGAAACCGTAAGTCAGGAATTTACTAAGGAATACGGCACAGACGTAATAGAAATACATAAGGACTCTATCTCAGAGAATGACGTAGTACTCATCCACGACGACCTCCTCGCAACAGGCGGTACAATCAAGGCAGCATGGGATCTCTGCCGTAAGTTCAATCCGAAGAAGTGCTATATGAACTTCATCATCGAAATCCGTGACGAGGGTCTTAAGGGCCGTGAGTTCATCGGTGATGAGATTGACATCATGACACTTATTAAGGTGTAGGTCATTGGTACGTTAGCCGTTGGCCGTTGGCTAGCAAACAGCAAATAGCTAAAAGTGACAGACAAGGACAAACTCAAGACAATAGTAGCATCTCTGCCTGAAAAGCCGGGATGCTACCAATATTTTGACTCTGAAGGCACTGTCATCTATGTAGGAAAGGCAAAGAACCTGAAACGCCGTGTCAGTTCCTATTTCCTGAAGAACGTAAACTCCAGAAAGACACAGATCCTCGTCAGTAAGATATGTGATATTCAATACGTAGTAGTATCGACTGAGGAAGACGCTCTGCTTCTTGAGAACAACCTCATCAAGAAGTATAAACCCCGCTACAACATACTTCTCAAGGACGACAAGACCTACCCATCAGTATGCGTAACACACGAATACCTGCCTCGCATATTCAAGACTCGTAACACATCTGTTCCACATGCAGAATACTATGGTCCGTTCTCGCATGCCGGTATTCTGAACAACATGCTGGAACTCATCAACAAACTCTACCCCCTCCGTAGGTGCCGTATGCCAATGACAAAGGAAGGTATTGAGCAAGGCCGCTACAATACATGCCTGGAATACCATATCAAGAACTGTCAGGCTCCGTGCACAGGACACCAGTCGCACGAGGAATACATGGAAAACGTACGCGAAGTCAAGGAGATCCTCAAGGGCAACACACGCACAATATGCAGCAGACTCCTTGAACAGATGAATCAACTGGCGTCGGAACTGAAGTTCGAAGAGGCTGAAATCCTGAAACAGAAATACATGCTTGCCATGGAATACTGTGAGAAGACTGAAGTCATAGCACATTATTCCCATGATATCGATGTGTTCAGCATAGCCGATGACGAGAAGTCAGCCTTTATCAACTTCCTCCACGTCACCAATGGATGTATCAACCAGGCATTCACCTTTGAATACGCAAAACGGATGGACGAAACTCCTGAAGAACTGCTGGCACTCGGCATCGTGGAGATGAGGGAACGGTATCACAGCCATGCAAAGGAAATTGTGCTGCCTTTTGAGATTGAGACAGAACTGGCTGACGTGACGATCACAGTCCCTCAGCGTGGTGAGAAACACGACCTTCTGGGTATTTCACTTGCCAATGTGCGCCAGTATAAGTTCGACAAGGCACGTCAGGCAGAGAAGCTCAACCCGGAACAGCGCAATACCAACCTGTTGAAAGCCCTCCAGGAACACCTGCACCTTGAGAAACTCCCTTACCATATCGAGTGCTTTGACAACTCGAATATCTCGGGTACTGATGCCGTAGCCGGCTGTGTAGTGTTCAAAGGTGCAAAACCATCAAAGGATGACTACAGGAAATACAATATCCGCACCGTTGTAGGTCCTGACGACTATGCCTCAATGGCCGAAGTGGTGTTCCGACGATATGGCAGGATCAAGGCCGAACACACCAGCGAATTAGACAGATACCTCCCCGATCTCATCATTGCCGACGGCGGAAAAGGCCAGATGGAAGTCATACGGAAAGTCATTGAAGACGAACTGCATATCCGAATCCCTATTGCCGGACTGGCAAAAGACGGCAGACACCGCACATCCGAACTGCTTGTGTTCCAAAAGGAAGGTGGCATATCATCGGTGGGGATAGATATCAAGACACCACTGTTCCAGTTCCTCACACGCATTCAGGACGAGGTACATCGTTTTGCCATAACTTTCCATCGCGACAAACGAAGTCGTCACCAGACCAAATCACAGCTCGACGATATTAAAGGAATCGGTCCACAGACAAAGGAAACGCTTCTCAGGCATTTCAAGAGCGTAAAACGTATCCGCGAAGCCTCAGCCGATGAACTCACAAAACTCATAGGACCTGCCAAAGCGAAACTGATAACCGACTTCTTCAAATAAATAAAGGGATTGCAACAACAACTGTACTGCAATCCCCTTTATTTTGTTATGACTGGTTCACCGTCTATGACTGCTGTCTGAAGGCTGCGTAGATTTTCTCTGCAGCAGCTGCCATCTCTTCAGCCGAGAACTGCTTCTTCGGATTTGAGAAGAGCATGTCTTTCTCTGACTGCATAGGAATAAGATGGATATGTGCATGAGGTACCTCAAGTCCGAGCACAGCCTCACCGACCTTGATACATGGGAATACTGACTTGATAGCACATGCCACCTTCTTTGCGAATACCTGGAAACGAGCAATCTCATCGTCCTCCATGTCGAAGATATAATCAACCTCACGACGTGGGATGCAGAGTGTGTGACCCATTACGAGAGGGTTGATATCAAGGAATGCATAGAATTCCTCTGTCTCAGCACACTTATAGCTTGGAATCTCACCAGCAGCAATCTTTGAGAATATTGACATAAGACAATTATCCTACAGTTATTTTCAATACTTCGAGCTCAATCTGTCCGTGAGGGATTGTGATGCTTGCAACATCGCCGACTCTCTTGCCGAGAAGACCCTGTGCGATAGGAGTGGCAACAGAAATCTTGTTTTCTGCAAGATTGGCTTCACGTTCGCTGACGAGAGTATAGGTCATCTCCTGACCTGTCTTCACATTCTTGAGAGTCACTGTTGAAAGTATCTGGATTGTCTCTGTCTGTATCTTTGATGCATCAATGATCTTGGCATCAGCAAGAACAGCCTTGAGTTCGGCAATCTTGGTTTCCAACTTACCCTGTGCCTCTTTTGCTGCATCATATTCAGCATTTTCGGAGAGGTCACCCTTTTCACGTGCTTCCTGAATCTGACGGATCACTTCAGGACGCTCAACTTCTTCGAGTTGCTTGATTTCGGCTCTGAGCTTGTCATAGCCTTCTTTTGACATGTATGCCATAGTTCTTTAGCTTTTAATTTTCAGTTTCTAATAGCGAAAAAAATAAAATCCCAATACTGAGTACCGGAACCTATTAATCACTTTTGCGATGCAAAGTTAGACAAAAAAATCATATAAACCAAATAATTAACTCGATAAAATTTTATAACTTTGCACTCGCTAACAAAAAACATTATAGACCGTATGAAGAAAATAGCATTGTTTTTGCTCTCAGCAATGAGTTTGCCATTGATTTTGACAGGATGTGCAAATGACAGTCAGAAACAGAATGGTTCAGACGGTGATTCCACAGCTGTGGTTGTGGAACAAGTTGCCGATGAACCTGCCGAACCCAAGGACATTGAAGTCAAGGGAATGGTGGTCGACGAGATGATGAGTACTTTGACCTTGATGACAGAAGACGGCGATACCGTTGTCTATGTTAAAGGCAGTGACTTCGAGTCTGATGCAGCGATAGGCGACAAGGTAGTCGTCACTTTGAACAACGAAAACGACGAACAGGAAGTCCTTCAAGTGAAAAGAATATGAAACAGAGAATCATCCTGACACTTCTGGCCTGCATCGTCTCGCTGACTTCATTTGCAGCCAATGGCACACAAAGCCTGCCAAAGAAGGAAAAGACTGACCGCGAGATATGGGTGGATATCATGTATCAGATGGCAGAACCCGTACTGAAGAACATGGCAGAAGGTACCCTCCAGAAGAATATGACGGTCGAAAACGGCGGTCTTGAACTCAGTCCCACCTGGGACGGTAGAAACAAAAAGGTAGCCTACATGGAGACCTTCGGCCGACTCATGGCTGGTCTGGCTCCATGGCTGTCGCTGCCTGACGACGATAGTCCTGAAGGACTGAAACGTAAACAACTACGTGAATGGGCCCTGAAGGCATATGCCAATGCTGTGGATCCTGAGAGTCCAGACTATCTGGGTTGGGAGTCAGGAGGTCAGACTTTGGTCGATGCGGCATATTTGGTTGAGAGTCTGTTCCGAGGTTTCGACGCTCTCTGGAAACCCTTGAGTCAGGAAACAAAGGATCGTTACATCAAGGAACTGCAAGGTCTGCGCCGTTACGACCCTCCATACACCAACTGGCTTCTGTTCGTAAGCATGGAAGAGTGTTTCCTCATGTATGCCGATGCCCAGTACGACCCTTACCGCATTCATCTCGGTCTGGCTAAGGTGGAAGAATGGTACGTAGGCGACGGATGGTATTCCGACGGTCCTGCCTTCGCATTCGACTACTACAACTCATACGTCATCCAGCCTATGTATAAGGAATGTCTGGAGATGGTGACTGAGAAGCGAGGCAACGACAACTATATGGTCCGTGGCACAGGTAAGATAAGCGGTGCCAAGAACCGTCTGAAGGAGGTGGACAAACGAATGCAGAAATACAGTGTGATACTCGAACGGCTCATCTCGCCTGAAGGCACTTACCCGGTCTTCGGAAGGTCGATACCTTACCGTATGGCTGTACTCCAGCCTCTTGCTCAACTGGCATGGAGAAGACAACTGCCACCTGAACTCCACAACGGTCAGGTACGTGCTGCAATCACTGCCGTGGCAAAGAACATGTTCGGCAAAGCCAATAACTTCAACGAGAAGGGTTTCCTCACCATCGGTTTCATGGGCAATCATCCCAATGTGGCTGACTGGTACACCAACAACGGCTCACTCTATATGACTGGACTGGCTTTCCTTCCTCTCGGTCTTCCTGCCGACGACCCGTTCTGGACCGACCCAGCCGAGAAATGGACGAGCAAGAAAGCTTGGGAAGGCGATGACTTCCCCAAGGATCACAAATGGAACATCAACCCTGAACCTCTGTACTGGGAGTAGAGTCTGGCTGTAAGCCAATAGAACAATATCGCTGTGAAGAAGCCTGCTATCGAGTCGATGAGATAGTGGGCTTTTATATATACCGTACCGCAGAAAAGGAGGATGTAGAGTGGGAACATAATCCAGAACAGATATTTGTTTCTGGACTTCCAGGCAAGGAGCATGAGGATGGTGCTTACTCCCACATGACTGCTCGGGAAGGCTGCAGTAGGTCGTTCGCCGATCTCCTGAGCACCAATCACCAACTGTCCGAAGATGCCCTGTGTCTCCGGTGAAATCATCTCTCGGTGTGTCTGGAAGTAGTTGCCTACCTGAGGGAAACCTTCGGCAAACATACTCGAGAACGATGCAGATGCAGAAATGTCGCTGATAGAACCTGTATCCATCAAAGCACGGAAATAGAACTGCGGACCTGCCACCGGAAGGAATTCAAAGATGAAATAGAACAGGAAGAAACTGCCGAGGAATATGAATTCAGCCTTGTCAAGCTGGTCGTAACGGCACAGCAGATAGAACACAATCACGGCTGCCATCATGTAGTAGTAGGAATAGTAGCCCAGACAGAACAGTTCGCTGGCAAGTGCCGATGGCATGATATGATCGAACTCAAGTGCCGGCTGACAGCCGAACAGACTCTGGTCAATACCTGCGAACACATGATCCTTATAAGGAAACTGCGAACAGAACTCGAAGGTCTCGGGGTACCACCAGATGAGGAATATCATCAACGGGAATATCTTCACTGCCCGATTGATTTTTTTACCTATAGTCTCATGCTCTTTGTACCACTTCGACGCACTGATGACGTGCACTGCAATATGCGAGCATAGCATCGTTGCCAGTACTATTCCGCGCAATCCTACCATTGCCATAGGGTCGGACAGACCGTCCCACATGAAGGCCATCATCACCGAAGTGACTGCTATATATATTAAGGTGACAAGTTCGGCACTTGTCAGAGCCAATGATTTTCTTTGTACCATTTGATAGTCTGTTTTACTCCGCGTGAGAGATCCCACTGAGGAGTGAATCCTAATTCTTCCTTCATAGGTGTAATATCACAAGTCCAGTCACGCTGCGACATGATAAGATACTTGTCACGATTGAGCGTCGAAGGCCGATGGGTGATGTTGCGGGCCCACCAGTCAGATACTGAAGTCACTACATGCAGAAACCATAACGGTGCCCTGAAATGTAATACATGCTTCACACCCAGTTCCTTCTGCAACAAGTCACTGAACGTCCTACTTTCGTATGTATTGCCGTCAGCCACGTTGTAAGTCCGTCGTGTCACACCCTTCTCCACAGCCGCAAGTATTGCACCTACGAGGTCGTCAACATATATGAACGTGAGTTTCTGATCCTGACCTACGGCAAAATCCATGTGTTTGGCTATCGACTGCGCCATGACGTAATAGTCCTTCTCACGTGGACCATACACTCCCGTAGGACGGAAGATGACGTACGGAAAACCCGGAACTGACTTTATGTATTCCTCAGCACGGAGTTTGCTGGCACCATACACCGAAGGACCGATAACACTGTAGCTGCTCACATAGATGAACTGACGGGGAACCATACCGAGTTCCACGAGTGCGTCAACGAAATTGCGCGTACAATCGTAGTTGTTACGCATGAAGTCAGGTCTGTCAAGACATTTCGTTGCCCCGCCTGCATGGATGATGATGTCGAAGGGAGCGCTGAGTCCTTCGACTGGGCTCAGGAACCGAGATGAGAGCTGAGAGATGAGAGAGGGTTTGTCCGCAAGGTTGAGTGTTATGAAGTTCAGGCCGGACAACTGGAGGTATCTCCTGCTTGAGTGCTCACGTACTCCTGCCCACACCTCATGACCTCTTCTGAGAGCCTCCTCACATAGAAAACTCCCTATAAACCCACTGGCACCTGTGATAAGTATCTTCATTCAGTAGGGTATTTCTTTATGAAATCGAAATCCACCGTCCTGCGCTCCAGATTGACCTTGGCAATACGTATCCTGATCTCGTCACCCATCTGGAACTTATGATGCGACTGACGGCCTATGAGACAGAAGTTCTTTTCATCAAAGTTGAATGCCTCCTGACCCAGGAACCTGCAGTTCGTGAATCCCTCACAGTGGTTTTCGTGTATCTTGCTGTAGATGCCGTATTCCGTGACACCGCATATCGTGGCATCGAATTCCTCGTCTATGTGGTCACTGAGAAATTCCACCATCTTATACTTCACACTGGCTCTTTCGGCACTCGTAGCCAACTGTTCCATCATTGATGCATGCTCACAGAGTCCCTCGTATTTCTTACGGCTGGCACTGGCGAAACCCTGCAGATAACGGGTCAGCAGACGGTGCACCATCAAATCCGGATAACGGCGTATCGGCGATGTGAAATGGGTATAGTACTGGAATGCCAATCCGTAGTGGCCTATGTTGTAAGTACTGTATTTTGCCTTCTGCATAGCCCTGAGAGCTATGTTGTCAACCAATGCCTCCATCTTGTCGCCCTTCACGTCCTTAAGCAACTTGTTCAGACTCTTGGCAACTGTCTTCTTCGGACCGTCGGTATTCAGACTATAGTTGAAACGGCCTACAATCTGAGCCAGGTTGCCCAACTTGTCGGGATCTGGAAGATCATGTATTCTGTAAGGCAGTGTCTTTGCAGGCTTTTCCTTGCCTATCTTCTCGGCAACGGTACGGTTGGCCAGCAACATGAACTCCTCAATCAGCTTCGTTGCAGGAGTTGCCACGTGGAAATATACACCTATCGGATGTCCCTTCTCATCTACATCGAAACGCATCTCCTCAGAGTTGAATTCAATTGCCCCGTCCTTCAGACGGTTCTGACACAGTTTCTGAGCCAGTTCGTTCAGTGTAGTCAAGGCCCTGACAAGTTCACGGCTCTCACCGTCAGTCTCACCTTCGAATATCTTGTCAACCTCCTCGTATGCATATCTCCTGTTGCTCTTGATGACAGTATGCACGATGCGTGAACTAAGTACGTTGGCATTCTCGTCAATATCGAAGACAACGGAGAATGTCAGTTTCTCCTCGTCGGGACGCAGTGAACAGACGAAGTTACACAGATGTTCAGGCAGCATCGGAATGGTCCTGTCAACAAGATAGATACTCGTACCTCGCTGTTCGGCTTCCTGATCGATCGGTGAACCTTCAAGTACGAAATGCGACACATCGGCAATGTGTACTCCCACCTCATAGAGAGCCGGCGCTTCCTTCAGCACCTTGAACGAGATGGCATCGTCGAAGTCCTTTGCATCGCGTGGGTCGATGGTGAAAGTAAGGGTATCACGGAAATCCTCACGTTCTGCAATGTCTGAACTCGTAACCTCAGGTCTGAACTGCTCGGCATACTTCGATACCGACTTTGGGTATGAATAAGGCAGACCGAACTCCTTGAGAATGTCGTGCATCACCACATTGTCATCCAGAGGCTTCTTCGGCTTCGCAGTCCTCGACGGCTTCCCGCCCCGCTTCTCGTCTCGGTTCCTGAGCTTTGTCGAAGTACTCGTCTCGGTTCCTGAGCCCTGTCTAAGGACTCGTCTCTCACCCGTTCCTATGCTTATCTTCTTGTCTGAGTTGTATGTCAGACGACCTTCGTCAAGATATTCAGTGATGATATCCACACACAGCATCTTCACCGGATGGGATGTAAGACGCAGACTGCTGAAGATTTCCTTCAGTGCAAAGAATTCTCCCGGACGTGATGACATGAAACTCATCAACCTCGTCTGAAGCTCCTTTTTATTAAGTTTTGCTCTTGTCATAGTGCAAAGATAGGCAAAATACTTGTTTCCGACAAATAATAACCGATTTTTTTATGTTCATAAGGGGAATCATACAAAAATAATCCGGAAAGCAAGATTTTGAGATGATTTATTTGCTGTTGGATTTTTTTTCACTAATTTTGTGCAATAATACATTGTTCAGTTATTTTACTCACACATGAACTACAAGACCATAAAATTCTGCATCGCCTTCTGCATCGGGATTGCTTTTGCTGCCAGTGCCAAAGGAGATGATGCTGCAGACATGATTTATGCAGCATGGAAACAGGAGCAACAGATTCTGCTTCGTCATAATCTGGATGATATGTGCATCCGTCAGGGAACCGATTCCATGAAGTTCACTATGAAGTTCTTCGGCGAGAAACCTCATGACGGCTGGAGTCTGTGGATTTCCCTGCATGGCGGGGGTGGGGTACCTGCTGATGTGAATGATCAGCAATGGGAGAACCAGAAGCTGCTGTATAAGCCTAAAGAGGGAATATACGTCTGTCCTCGTGCTCCGAGAAACCTATGGAACATGTGGTGTACCGATAGCATTGACCCGATGTACGAAGAACTGATTCGCACTCTGGTGGTATGCGAGGATGTCAATCCCGACAAGGTTTACATCAATGGCTATTCAGCCGGAGGCGATGGGGAGTGGCGACTGGTTCCACGCATGGCAGACCGTTGGGCTGCAGCAGCCATGATGGCTGGGCATCCGGGTGATGTACGTCTGGAGAACGTGAGGAACCTGCCATTCACCATCTGGGTCGGCAGCGAAGACTATGCCTACGACCGCAACAAGTTAGTGCCGCTCAGAGGACTGCAACTCGACTCACTGCAGAATAACGATCCTGAAGGCTATATCCACGAGACACACGTGATGGAAGGTCTGCCCCACTGGATGATGCAACGTGATACTATTGCACTCGACTGGATGCGTCAGTTCCGCCGAAATCCTCATCCCAAGCGTGTCGTATGGCGTCAGGAGGAGGTGCTGAAACAGTGGTTCTACTGGTTGGAAGCCCCAAAGGATGAACTGGAACGAGGAAAGACCATAGTTGCCGAAATCAAGAGCAACACCATTTATATCACAAGGTGCGATTACTCCAGACTCACACTGTATTTAGCCGATGATATGCTTGACCTCAACAGACGCATAACCATCGTCATGCCCGATGGCAGGAAGAAGACCGTCAAGCCTCATCGCTCAGACAAGACACTGCGCGAGACATTGACAGCCAGAGCCGACAAGGGCTATATGTTCCCCGTCAGGATTGAGAGTCACTGGTAAAAACCTGTGTTTTCTTTTTGAGATAAAAAAGTGCCTACGGCTAAAAAAAACTTGTACTGATGTTTCCATTTCCACCGCGCCAGCCTTTTTTTACCGACCATCGGGAGG
>DCGE01000039.1:0-6942 GCA_002314525.1 Prevotellaceae bacterium UBA1786
TCATTTATTATATTCGCATTTTGTTAGGTTTGTAATCTTTAATCTTTTACCTTCGCCCTTATTGTCCAAGTATTCCTGTCGAGCGTCAATCCTGCAGGCACCAGATACTTCTCATAATCGATATCCCCAGGATTGTCAACAATATAGCGAATGTGTGACATGGAGCCACAGGCAACCTCATCGACTGCTGACCAGAACTCCTCCTCCGTGAAACCGCGATGTTTCTGTTTGTGATAACGGTTGTAGAGCAGACGCATGAGGTCGTCAAGCGAATGCCTTCCCTGTGAGAGGCGCTTTATCTCAATGTCCATGATCAGTCCTACCACAGGTCCCCGGAAGTAGTAGCTTATGTTAACATCCCTGAAGTTCGCATCCTCATTGAAGAATTCAAGCCATATGTCATAACTGATCTGACGCAGACTCTGATGATGATGCCCCTCGTGTTTCTCATCCATGCGCATGTACTTCGATATCATCTCAAGTGCCTCGTCGTATGTCGCAAGTCCGGCACGGTGAAGGATCAGAGCCTCGTAGTAGCATGTAATGCCCTCGCTGAACCAGAGCAGAGGAGTGAATACCTCCCTGTCGTAGTCGAACGGACCGAGTTCTATGGGCCGAATCGTTTTGACATTATACAGGTGGAAGTATTCGTGTGCAGTTAGGGCGAGGTAGTCGAGCCATTCATGTCGGTCGTCGATCCTGAATGTACCATCGGTGAAACAAGCCTGCGAATTGAGATGTTCCAGTCCCCCATTTCCCTTCCCCATGTGTATGAGTGTATAATTATCGTAAGGAACATCTTTCATGATTTCCGTCGATGCAGATACTATCTTTCGGAAACAGTCCTCGAATCCCGATTCCTCGTAGCCGTCAGGAGTTTCGAGAGCAAGTTCATAGGCATGACCCTCATGAATGAATTGTCTGATAAGATGGTTACCCATGAGAACAGGACTATCGTACAGCACGTCGAAGTCGGATGCAGTATAAGTATGCCGTCTTCCCTCTATAGGCTTGAGTCCTGTCGATACACTCTTCCAGTTTTCAGGCACTTGATAGGTGACGATCACCGGACAGTCCACCCTACCCTCCTCATACATGAATACACCGTTGGGAGCAATGAATGCAGCCTCGCTGCCATCATGGCTTGAAGCAACGTCATACTGATCAGCAAACACGCGGTAGCGCACCACAGCCCTTCCGTTGTCCGGCATCGCTATGCGCCATCCGTTCTTGCCCACCTTCCGCCATACTATTCTGTTTCCGTCTGCGTCAGTGGCAGAGAAGTCACAGAGATGCTTGGGGAAATCCTGAATTGCATAGTATCCCGGTGCCCATACAGGCATCTTCAGCATGAGGTCCTTCTGCCGATGCGAGGAACTCAAATTCAGTTCCACCTCAATATACCTTCCGATGGTATCCAGTCTCACGACATAATCCATCGACAGCCTCCCCTTTGCGGCAACCCTTATTCCACATACCGCCAGTAATAACAATATCAGAATCTTCTTATTCATATCCTTAATATTTAACTTTTGCCTTTCGCTTTTCGCCATTAGCCATTCTACCTTCGCCATTCAACCCTATTAACCCATGTACCCGCTGGTGATGTGTGTCCTTTTGAATAAGCTCAAGGCCGGTACAACAGCATCCGACTGTCCCTTTGCAACGAGACTCAAAGCCATCATGACTGCAAATAATATATTTTTGTCATTAAATCATGAATTTCAGATAAAACAATAATAATCACAACAAACCAACTACTTTGGGCAAAGATACGAAAAAATCATCAATTAGAAGATTTATCCCCAATTTTTTTCTGTTTTTAACATTTGGCATTATACTCTGAACAAGACCATTATAATCAGCCTTTCATTATTGATTGGTGAGATGTTTTTTTGTCGTTATGCGGTTTTTTCATAACTTTGCAACGGAGCAAGTTGTTTCTATGGCATTCGGCGGATTCTTTTTGAGGAGGCTACGGTTTGGGGGCTTGATAGTCCTGTCCGTATTTGTCCATGCATCGATGATGCATGGACAGACTGTCGATGTTGATGACTCCACCGCTGTCGAAGACGAAGTTAAGGAAACGCTGCCGAGTAAGATAGGCAGGTCGCTGAAGGATTTGTCGCAACTGATTTTCTCAAACAAGATAACCACTGATACGGCTTATGTGTCGCGGCCTGTATATCCGTGGACCTTCAAGTTCAGATGCGACGTAAAGAACAACTTCATCCACTATGACTATGGTAAAGAATCTGGGTATATGGAAAATAACTGGGGTACGTTGTTCGGTATGGGTGCAAACTACAAAGGACTGTCGATATCGCTTTCAGGCAATCCTGGCAAGTGGTTCAGATGGAACGAAGACAACGAAATCAGCATCAACCTATACAACAATCGCTTCGGAATAGATGCAAGCTACTATGTAGCAAAGAAACTCTATGGATACGACAGTTACTCAAGTTGGTTCAAGAACGACAATCCACTGGAATACAACGATGCCATAACAAAAGGACTTAGCATCAACGTGTACTACGTGTTCAACAACAAGCGGTTCTCGTATCCTGCTGCCTTTTCGCAGACCTGGATACAGAAGCACAGTGCAGGCAGTTTTATAGTCTCTGCCACCTATTGCCACAGAGATATCACATCGAACTTCGGCATCAAGGAGGAGGAATATCCTGAAATCGATCCCGAATTTGTCAAGGACCTCTCGTTCGGCATCCACACCAGATACCTGTCGCTTGGCTGCGGATATGCCTACAACTATGTTCCGAACCGCCATTGGCTGATTCATCTATCTGCCGTGCCTGGAGTGATGGTTGCGAGGGATTGCAACCAGTCGCTGAAATGGGAAGACGATGACCTCTACACAATGGACAGCCGGGGGAAACTGGACCTCACAGCAAACGTCAGATCGTCTGTCATCTATTCATGGAAGAATTACTTCACCGGCATGACCGGCATCTACAGCGTTGACTATGCCGGCAAAGCCAAAAAGAGCTATCTGTCATACATGCGTTGGAAAATACGTCTCGTCTTCGGATTCCGACTCTGAGTAAATGAATGGCGGAGAGTGAATGGCGAAAGTTGAGGTCTATGGTCGGATGAGAAGTTTCTTTCCGTTGTGGATGACTATGCTGTTAGGAGCTATCAACGGTGAGGTGAGTTTTTGGCCCATGAGGTTGTAGGTGCCATCTTGAGGGTTGGCATGAGGGATGACAGGAGCGGATACATCTGTTGGGAGAGTGGTATCCTTTGAGAAACCAATGTACTTGATGACTGAGGATCCTGTGGTGGATGTGAGGCCGAAGATGGTGTTTCCCTGTGAGAAGGAGTACTGCGGAGCGACACATCTGTCCGTCAACCAGTTTCGAACCGGTAGGAGGATTGATTACCATCACAGACAATGAACACGACAGTAATACGACTGACGTAAGCATGAGATTTAAAAAAAATCTTCAAGGTCATCATACATTAATTAAATATTATAAGTAGTTGATAAATAGATTGATTAGGTTTCTAAATAATGCCCGAAGCAAGAGCAAAACCAGACTTATCTGTTATACCTTGCTAGCGAGGATAAAGTAGATACCATCTGCAAAGTTACAAAAAATCAAATAATGTTACATTTTTTACTAGAAATTTATTGAGTCGAAGTTTTGGGGTCGTGGAAAGGATTTTTGTTAGGATTTTCGGCACACCTACAAAGCTCGGGGAGTGTTATTTCAGGAAGCGTAAATTCAGCACGTGATTATTGACATACATATTGGCAAAATCGCTTGTCTTATACCAACGTGGTTTGCTGGGCATGTCGTCGTAGATGGCTACCCCATTGATCTTCAGTCCCTCAAAGGTGATATTCTTTACTGTGTGCTCAGAATCATAGCCGGTAATGAGCGATAAATACGGACGGCTTACGGGTCTCTTGCTAGTGCCGAAGCGGATATTGCGGAACGTGACATCCTCTATACTACGGCCGATGGCTGAGCAATACTTCTCGTTATAACAGGTCTTGATATGACACAGGCTGCCACTTGCTATTTCCTCAATACGGATATTGTCAAACACCACATCTTTAACAACATTGTTATCACCACAGTTGATACCTATGCAACCCTGATAATCCACCTGAATCTCAGATTGACACAAGATGTCGATGTTTTCATAGTGCAGGTTGACCAAACTGTCGCTTTTCTCAGAAAGGCTGCCATTGCCATGCAGGCCGATCATGATGGGGTGTGCAACATCGGCCCAGAGAGTGCTGTTGCGCATGATGACATTGTATACACTACCTTTGAAACCTTTGCGCGTAGCATATACCGTAGTACAGTCATCGCTATTACGGCAGAACACACGGTCATAGAGAATGTCGGAACAGCCACCGAAGACGTTG
Source organism: Prevotellaceae bacterium UBA1786 (assembly GCA_002314525.1). The sequence goes on from DCGE01000039.1 coordinate 4,397, forward strand.
AGGCCATCACCCCACTGCGGATGAGAGATGCTACGTACGTCATGGAGAGTGACATGATGACTCTCGCCGATGGGACATGTATTCAGTACCAGACCATCAAGGAAGATATTCTGGCTATGGTGTATATAAGCACCCTCATAGCCACTGACAGGACGTGCCACACCACGACCGAGAATGCTGACATCATGAACATTCTCAATGGCAAAAGTCTTCTCGAAATAGGTACCGGGAGAAAAATAGACCGTAGTAGAAGAAGGTATGTGGATGGTATCATTGCCACTGTAGAAGCCTGGCTCATAAATGACGAATTTCCGTCCTTGACGTCTGGCTTCGCGCTCTGCCTCCTCGACGCTCACAGGTGGGTTGCTGGTAAAAAGGAGTAAGTTGTCGGTTATGTCACCATCGAACTCCACACTCACATTCTCAGGCTGAAACAAAAGGAACTGTAGGGTAGAGTCATTAATCACGTTGGCTATCACACCCTTATAATCAGGACGGATGCGAGCCGTCTTGTATTTTTTATTTTTGCACACCACACGTACATACACGTTACCGGTAAAATCAAAGAAGGCGTATGAAATCTCTTTTACTGCATGCGCGGCGTTAGGGCGAGTGTCATTGTTGGAAATCAGCAGACGTGTAGCCGCATTCACCTTAGCCATGTAGGTATCAACACGTTTCCATTCTTTACTGCCAAGGGGTTGTACGAATACATCATAGTCGTGCTTCAGCGGAGCACCTTCGGGTGCATTGTATGTAAACACCTGATGCAGTCTCGTTCCTTCTTTCACACCTTTCACACGCATCTCGCGACTCTCGCCCTTAGCTTCCGACTTAGCCTGCAGTGCCAGCACCTTCTCTGTGTATGGCATAGCCAGTCCTTTGCGCTCGTGGTAATGTTCGTATGGCTTCTGATATATATCCCACAATTTGCCGCGTGACATGGCTCCGGGTTCAGTCCAGTAATTGTAAAGACCCGTACAATCGATCCATGTGGTAAAAGGCACGTCGTAGCCGAGGTTGTATTTGGCGGTATATTCAAACCCCTTGAGCAGACGATTGTCAAGTACCCCCCATAGATCGTCGCCCTTCTCCCATGCCATCTCACAGATGTCTGCAAGTGCCTCCAAACCCAGTTGTACATGCGCCTGATCACGTCCGGTTTCCTGACACTGTCCCGACTCACCGATATATCGAGGCAGGGCGCCATTGTCGTTTGCCCTCATGAAATAGTCACACGCCGCTTCGTACATCGCCCCATCATCCATGAAGATTGCAGCTGCCATACGAAAACGGTTTACGATTGCACCCCAGTTGCCATTGGCATACGGACTGTCAGCCTCAAACTGGTTCATCGTAGGTACCATTGCCCTTCGTAGCATGGACTCCCATGCAGGAGACTTGTGCTTTTTCTCAATCATCATAGCGCGACACAGCCAATAGCCTTGAATCAAGCACAACGGTGCGTCATGTCCATCCAACCGTTGCAGTTTTTCAGCATAGGCATTGATGATGCTCAGTGCCTCATCATGCTTACCTGTCTTGGCCAAATCCCAAGCAGTCTTCATATCTCGCTCACTGCCATCTTTGGTACGAGCATACTGTCCGTCACGTGCCACGACCTCAAAAGGTCCTGCCATCTTGTATTTATCCTGTGCCCACACGTTACTCAGTAGTGCGAGGACTGTTGTCAGTGTCAGAAAAAGTCTTTTCATATATTCTTAGGTCAGTCGGTTTTTATTATTGAACAGGGCGAATGTAGAACGTTGAAACACGATTTCGGCAAGAAGGCATGCGATTCACTTCATTGATACTGGGGTCTTGCCATGCCTTACTGAAATCTTTCATTTGTCCCGTCTGCTGAGAGACGCATAATGAGGATATCAAAAGTGCAGTTCCACTGACGACTGATGCTTTCATCATATTATTTTTAGTTGCTTATGATTTTTTATCCTTATTAAATTCAGTCTATCATTTCGATACGTATAGCAGCACCACCACTTGGCTGCAAATCGAGCTGAAGAGGTTTGGGTATTTTCTTTCCTATTTTTTTTGCAGCACATCACATCTAACATGTGTGTCGGTTTGGATATTGGCATCGTCAATGTAAGTATGGAACTTGTACGTATGTTCCTTGTTCAGGAAACTCAGATCAACATCAATCGTCCTTGCGTTGTTGTTAGTCATTATACCTAAATACCATGTCGTGCCCTTTCGTCTGGCCATAACAACGTATTCACCGGGGTATCCCGACAACACACGACTCTCATCCCAGACTGTCTGCAGATGGTCGAACCACGAAAGTTCTGGCTCGTCGTTGAAGAACTGAGGCCTGTCGTACCAGAAACAGGTAACCAATGGGCTATAGAATACCACCGATGCCGCCAACTGATGAGCGTGGGTGGTCTTTAGTCGCTTGTCCTTATAGCATATCGTATAGTCGGCTGCACCATTGATCATACGGGTAAAGGGAAGGGTAACGTTGTGAGTGGCATCAGGAAACTCCTCGTTTCCACAAATGCCCTCCTGAGTCAATAGATTGGGAT
>DCGE01000039.1:6988-10565 GCA_002314525.1 Prevotellaceae bacterium UBA1786
CGTCGTGGATGTTCATCATGAGATGATGTTCGGCAGCGAGGCGTACCAGGTCGTGAACCCATGTGGCCCAGCGATGGGAGGCATACTGGACAAAGCCTGACTTGACACCAACAATGCCCCATTTATGAAGCAGGGGAAATAACTCTTTTGCCTGTTTCATCAAAGCATGCTGATTAACGTAGAGCCACACACCCACTCCTTTACTCCTGCCGTATGCGACAATCTTTGGCATGTTCAACTGAGATATTACCTTTGTCGCATCTCCGTCGTGACTAGTGCAGGGAATATACCATTTCCAATCAAAAAGCATGTAGGGGATATGATGCTTGGCACAAAAGTCAATAGTTGCAAAAGCCCCTTCGTTGGTCAGCGTAGTCTCTCGCATGATGGTGCCGGGCTTTACCCATTCTGCAGCATCAGTAACCTCGCAAGGAGAATTGAGATTCTCTATTATGGAATTATTCTCAAGCAGTTCTCCGGGAGTTTCAGCCGTCATGATGATCTTCCAGGGAGAAGCGCAGTAAGTTACGATATCCACTGGTGAATACATCACACTCTTTAGTGTATTAGGTTGGGATGAGGATACCTGATACTCCGTCAGGCACCAGTCATCAACATCAGCATCGGTCAATGCCACCCAAAGTCCATTGGGAAGATCGAGTGTGAGTGCTCTTTCAACAGGCAGCGTCAGTTCGTTTACATCGAGATGTTTGAAGAACGACTGTGCCCATTCTTCGCTCCATGCTTTCGTACCTGCAGGGAAAGAGTATTCCGTCTCGTCTTCAACTACCTTGTGGAAGATGGCGTCAGGGTGTTCTGGAAAAAAATAGCGGAAGGCAATGCCCTCGTTATAGGCCCTTACTTCAATATTCAAACGATAGCGTGATTTGTCCTTACGCGATAGATACAGTGTACCTCCATTGTAGGTGTCGTCCATCCGACTTCGCTCTCCGTAGAGCGGAGTCCAAACCACATCATTGTGACAACAAGAAATGCTATCGGCCTCAAGTCCGTTCATCCAGTCGGCATATTGCACGAGGTCGCGCTTGCCGAGAGCCATTTCCCATACACGATTATCAAGGTTGATGCCAGCCTTGGAGTTCATTACCACCTCTTTGCCATCAAATGTCACATCGTAGCGAATCTCTAAGGCCCCAGTTCCGGATTTTATCTGTCGGAAGGTAACCGTCTGTCGACCATTTGGACTTTTGAGCTCCAAAGTCTTAGCACATGACAAAGTTGGCAATAACACCAAGAGGAGTAAAAATATTTTCATTTCAAACTATTTAATTGGACATTAATCTCTTGTACTGCACCCTTGTATATTGTATCTCCATCGGCCTCTACACATAGGGTGACACAAGTCCACTGTCGTTGGGTATCCTTACCAAAATAATCCCTATCAACCTTGAAGGTATATTCACCGATCTGTATGGCAGGACCTGAAATCAGGACTATGCGAGGACGTGTTTGGGCATGTTCGAAGACAGTTTTTTTCCTTTCTTCATCCACGAATACAGGCTCAAGCGAAAAGATATCACTGTCAGTATTGAGGATGATCTTGATGTGATTATCAATGTCGTATTGCAGAAGATTATCGTTGTATTTTGCTGATACATATTGTTTTTTCTTGCCATGAGACCTTTCATACCGGGCTCTGGTTAGAGATACCATCTCCTCGTCAAAATACCAGAAACAATCGTGTATATTATCAGCTGCCCTCCCATCTTCCCTCCATCTTGGGAAATACACACCATCGGCTGCTTCTGGAACGAACTGGCTGTCACCATTGCTATCTTCTGTTGAAACTGGAATATAGTGCATCGCCTTCTCAATAAAACTTGCAATATATGCCTGTGTCTCTTCAGAAAGGTCAAAATGCCCTCTCTCCGTATCGCAGAGGAAAGAGATGCGACTGTCAGGATAATGCATTCGGAAGGCAAGTGCAGGATTGACCCTTGCTTCCCACCATTCGTATTCTCCCATTATCATTAGTCCCGGTATGCGGTCAATGTTTCTGTTCCTACCCCATTCTACATTTTCCCGTCCATAACCACATAGATTAGTGCGTGGCGCATCACCGTGATAGGAAATGACACACAAGGTGCACTCACGATTCCAGGCAGCAAAGTTCCATGGAAAGGTTGCCTGGGCAGAATGACCGAAAGGAATGATCTTGGCACGGAGAATCTCGTTATGCCCGGTTCCTTTAGCAAAATGTTGGATTACATCTTCAAAACGCTGTTGACAATTTTGTCCGTTAGCATCCTTATCCCGTACATCCCAATTCTGCGACCCTCGCTGAATGAAAGCCATGGCGATACCTAAAATATCCATTTTCTGTTTGAACAAGTCGCTACGGAACAGTACCTCCTCAGTCATGTTCTGATGACAATACAATATGGCTGAAACCTCCTTCTTTACTTTGGGCAAACGGATATATGAGCGAGCACCCTCGTTATCGTAGCAGTAGTCAAAGTCGGCACGCGGAGCATACGTATTGCAGTCATGATGTTGGGCAAATGCACATACGACAATTATTTGTAAAAACAAGAAAACACCATTTCTCATAATGGGAAGTTGCTGAATAATGAATATGAGCCTGGAATAACTCGATGAAGTCAAAACTAAAACTTTACTTTCTTTCCGTTCACGATGTAGATATGACCCGCAATTGCATGACTGACGCGACGACCAGAGAGGTCATAGATATGGTTTGAGACAGGAGTGTGGTTGGAAGTTTCCTCTGTCTTTATACCTACAGGATCGGTCGTTACAACCTTGATATTGAATGTCATGTAGTTACGACGTCCTGCTTGATTGACGAAACATGCAGTGAGCCGACGGTCGCGAACCACGTTCTGGAGTGTCACGCTTTCCGTCTTGACACCATTCTCCCACTCAAAGTTTCCATATCCGGCTGATGTCTTAAGAGTGAGGGTGACAGTTTGACCATATTCTACTTCAACGTCCTGCTTCGACAATGATTGACCGTCGGTTGTAATAGTGGCAGAAAGCGGAGTGGGTTGACCGTCACCCAGCACGGCAATGGAATATGACTGTTCACTCTCCACACCATAGACGTTTGTATAACGCACGCGATAAATATGAGAGGTGTTGGCAGTGATGGTCAGTTCACGGGTTGTATCGCCTGTATCCCATAGCCAATTGCCTGTATCCTCTGTGCCTTCGGGCAAGACAGGTGAGAGGGTGATGACTGTACCAACAGCTACACCACGGTTTTTGAGTGCAGTAGTAGCAAACGTATTGTTGAGCATACCAAGTTCGTTATGCATGACTGTCTTTCCTTCAACCACCATCTTTGCCTGCAATTCAACTGGCGCTTTCGCACGATCGGCAATACTGTCGCGGGTGTTCATCAGTACGGAATATCCCAGATGGTCGTAGCCACCACTTGTAGAACCCTGACCACCTGCATCAATGCCCATATCCTTGTATGACTTATCTGAAAAAGACATCTGTACGCCCTTCACACCCTCGTAGTGACCAATCACCGTACCCCAATAAGGACGCATCTGAGCGCCCAAAGCAGGTCCGGTCATTGTCCAGCAACGGC
>DCGE01000039.1:10655-11484 GCA_002314525.1 Prevotellaceae bacterium UBA1786
GCAGCCAGACGGTGATCCATATAGCTGAACAGATCATCGCCCTGATTCCATCCTTGATGTGCAATATCAACGGCAAGACCAAGAGCCATCGCAGAGTGGCCAGTGTCGCGACCGCTCTCGTTCATCTGTCCCACCCTGCCGTATGCTCCGGTTTCCTTATCCCACTCGGTTGTGGTAACAATGAGGTTTCCCCAGAATTCAGTCAACCCGTCGTTGAGAATAGGATCTGCGGTACGAGGTTCCTTGAACGTACCCACCTGGTCATACTTGATAAATGACATTCCTTGGTTGTAGATGTTTACATCGTCACAAAGAACACCGATACTGATAACGCAGAGAGCGTTGCACAGTCCCCAGTTACTCCAGTAATGACCCGGAGCTTGCCACCATTTGGAGGCATTCTCCCATGTACCGTTTCTATGTCGCAAGAAACCTATAGCACTGGGATACCATACCTCGAGCATCCAGCGTTGGAACAGTTCAAAGTCGGCCTGCTTCCAACCTTCATAGTCGCGCATCAGTTCGGCTGCCTGGGCAAACTGATATCCGTAGAGTCCTGAAGCGAGGGCATAGTTGCTGTCACCGCCGATGTGTTTCGTGGTTTTGGCCCAGCTCATCAAAACTTCGACAGCATGGTTTGCACAAGCTTTATTGCCCTCTATCTTCCAGCGCAATGCATTCTGGTAGGCAATCGTTGCACCACGTGCCGCATTGATATAGTTCTCTCCGCTTCCACCACCTCGCACTATGGTCTCCACTGGGTAGGTTGCTGCAGTGCTCTGAGCGTAGGCGGCGGTCTTCAGTATGTTATGGGCTTGTACGACTTTCG
>DCGE01000039.1:11534-11768 GCA_002314525.1 Prevotellaceae bacterium UBA1786
TTTGATACGGTCAAAATCCTCCTGAGTATGCAGACCGCCAGGGTGACGGAATCCACGATCGGTATTGTAACGTTCATCCATTTTATCGAAGGAGAAGACGAAACCCGAAGATGCGGTCAGTGCTGTCTTGGCATTTGTCAGTGTCTGTACCTGTTGATCGATGAACGTCTGCGACAATTTGCCCTGCTTCACTATATAAAGCGAATAACTGATGACATCCTCGTAATCGTCCAA
>DCGE01000060.1 GCA_002314525.1 Prevotellaceae bacterium UBA1786
TATTGGTTCGCCTATCGACCTCGAGACATTCCGCGATATAGTTAACAAGATGAAAATACAGAGTGCCTGTGCAAGATTGACCGCAGACATCGACATGATGGACCGCAATTGGATACCAATAGGCCGATATACAGATGCCGATTCATCCCGCATCAGCTATTCGGGCATCTTCGACGGTGACGGTTTCGTCATCCGCAACCTGAGCGGAAGGAGCGAGACAGATCAGAACTTCGGACTCATAGGTCACTCGGCCGAAGGATGTACGGTCAAGAACCTCATCATGGAGAACGTAAAGTTGGAGGGCGGAATCAACAGTGCTCCGTTTATCGGGTACTGCGAAGGAACAACCACAATAGAATACTGTGCATCGATTGGCTTGCTGAAGTTCTCATCTACACGCACGGGTACAAAGAATTTTGGAGGAATCATAGGCAAGGGCTCAAAGGAGAATATGAATAGCTGCTATACAGTATATTCCTCACTTTCGGGTTCGAATGAGGGAACTGCCAACACATGCTATTACGGAGCAGAGGTTGAGAAAAAGGCAAGTACGGGTGAACTCTGCTACCTGCTCAACGGCAGCAAAGGCACAGACCACCACTGGCTCCAGACCTTAGACTCCGACTCGATTCACAACAACAAATATCCCGTACAGCGAGACGGCAAGAAAGTCGATAGGAAGAATGGCAAGTACTACAACGTAGAATTCACCGAGAGCGACAACACGACATACGGAAGGGACCTCACGTCGAACGACTTCAAGGTCATTCACCACGGAGGCAACCTCTATGAGTTCGTCGTCACCCTCGGAACTAAGGACGGCAAGGGTGAGCACCGCTTCCCCGACATGAAGTTGTCATACAACGAAGACGGCTCATGGGTGGATATAGCAGAACTGAAGAAAATCAACAGGGATTCCGTGGCGTTCAAGCAGAACTGGTCGGGTGAGATAACCTACACCAAGGGAGAGTTCATCAACCCACACACGTTCCAGCAGCAGACACCGGTGTTCTGGATCATGCAGGGCAACCATTCTTCAAGCAAGGCAACGAGCCTGCTCTGGTTGGCACCTGAGGGAACAAAGCCAATAAAGATCTTCAAGGCTGAGACACAGACTAAACCAACCAAGCAGGTCACGAGCCTTATCCAGCCGTCAGCCGCACCGACAGGAGCGAATGCCGTCATTGTGACTGAGCCTACGATGGACATGAACAATAAGAAGCCTGGGACTGTATCGGTAATACTGAACACACCGAACCCTGCATACAGCCTCGGTGTATGGGACGCTACCGACAACCGTTTCATCTCAACGCAGGAGAACCCTGATGGAGCACAGAACATAACCATTTCGCTGCCTCAGCAGGACTGCATCCATGAGATTGTGGCACTGATGTATGCCCGCCAGGTCGATATGGTAGGTACAAAGCAAGACACAACATACGTCACATACGGAGTACCTATGTCGGTCAAACCACTTCACAGAATAGTACGCTCAAATGCGAACCAGACGTACAACGCCTCAAACAACCTGCGCTGGGCCATTGCATTCCCGAAGGACGAGGACCTGATATCCGACGATATGTTCTCCCTGTCGCGTGCCTTGAAGAGTGACTACTCCGATGCTACCTCACTCAAGTCGTTCAGTCTGAACAGCTATACGGAGACCACTGAGGAGAATGACACCCTGATGGGATGGTACTCATACAGCGACAAGTCACAGGAAGCATTGTCAACGACTGAAAAGTATGAAGACACGAAGAGCGCGTTCGACCAGTGGAACCTGACCGGCACGGCACAGACAATACTTACCGAATACAAATATCCTGCGCGCTATATATATTATAATGTGGAACGCGCAACCACGAATACCGTATGGACCACCGACTCTACAGTATTCAGGAAGAGATGGAAGGTATTGCTGACCAACGTCCTGCCGAGAGTGGATAGCGTGAAGGTGATAAAGACCGATGAATGGGAAAGGACCCACAAGGTGAAGCTCCGTCTGGTTCTCAAGAACCCATATCCGGAAGACCTCGTACCTGAAGACCAGAAGTCTTCGGTAAAGGAAGAACGCAAACGTCAGGGTTTCAACACACGGATGTTCGCATGGGACGAAAAAGCCAAGATAGTCATCAGGCGCTTTAGCCCTGACCACGAGCACTACTTAGGAGTGGATGAAGCGGCAGAGACCTTTGTAGTAGAGGGAAGGGAAGTGAAGGAAGATGAACTGACAGGCAACTGGTACGCAGAGGTCTTCGACATCCAGACTGCACCAGAGACACACTACTACTATTCGGCAAAGGTCGATAACAGCGAGAGCGACTATCCTATCTGCATCAACATGAAAGACTCGACCGAGTCGTCGGATGAGGATGCCATTGCATGCTATTCGAAGACGGCAGGAAAGATCACCGACTTCAAGGCATCGCAGGGCGAGTTCATCGGCAAGGTCAATCTGAGCTGGGAGTCGGACAACACCGGAAAAATGAATCTTACGAAGAAGACATACAAGTTTGGCTATGACAGTGGCCAGAGCAGCAGCAATCAGGAGTACACAATACCGACCAGCGGCAAAAAGGCTACAGACGACCACTCACTCGCAGGACAGGTAGATGAATACACCCTCACCAAGACAATCACACGCAGAGGACAGACATTTTGCGACACAGTCCGCACCTACGGCTATTCCATATACAGAGCCGGAAAGATATCCGGTCACGTGCGTATGCCGAACGGAATGGCGTTCCCGGGTGAGGTTACCGTAAGGATCAAGGTGACGAACCCGAGCAAACTGCATGTGAATGACATATACACGCCTGATGGGAAGATCCTCATAATGAAGGGCTATTCTCCGTTGGAAGAAGACACCGTAGTAGTTACCGACGAGAACGGCTACTACGAGATTGACAGCCTGTGCTACTACGGCACGGGAGTGGTATATACCGTATCGGCCGAGTCGGGCAATGCGTCCTTCGTCAACACCACGGGTGGGTCAGGAGGCATAGACCTCACACTGGAGAATGCATGCAACGAGTTCTCCAACGTTGACTTCATCTGTGAAGACACCCATCAGATCTCAGGCCGCATAGTCTATGCAGGCTCTACTGTGCCGGTAAGGGACATGGAGTTCTATGTCAACGGACAGAAGCTTGTGGAAGCTGACGGCAAGGCCATCGTCACCGACGCAATGGGTAATTTCTCATTCCCTGTTCCAAAGTTCAAGATGTCGATACAGGCACGCAAGGAAGGCCACGTGCTCCAGGGCGGTGGCTATGTGCTCGGAGGCGACGACGGCACGGAGAAGGAGTTCACCCCTACCAAGGACTACGAGGTGACAATGAGTGACTCAACGACAATCCGACTCGTAGGACGAGTGGCCGGTGGCAATACGGAGGGCAACAAGGGAATAGGTTTCGGAGACTCAAAGAACATACTCGGCGACAGCATCACACTGGTGCTCCAGTTGGAAGGCGACAACACGTCGTTCATCCACTACAACCTCAACAACCCTGACGAGAAGAGCATGACAAGAACCTTCACACAGGATGTCTGTCTGCCAGGTGGCGGCGTGCTGCAATTCGATAGGACCAATGCCTAGTTCGAGAGCAAGCGCATCGTCATCAAGGCCGACAACAAGACGGGCGAGTTCTGCCTCGACCTCTTCCCTGCCAAGTACAAGCTCTCGCAGGTATATGCCAACGGCTACGGAACACTCTACCTTGCGAACGAGGGTATCAGCATCATAGACCTCACCGACAGCACCGTCAACAGAACCTACGAGAAGGGCAATATGCAGACTTCATACTGTGCTTCGTTCAACAAGATATACCACAGTCCGGCCAAACTCACACTCACCCAGACCGACGGAGCTTCGTCGCTCGGCTACTACGGAGAGAAGAGCATAAACGTCAGCATGGTTACAGGCGCGGAGGAGATGACGGTAGCATGGACACAGGACGGCAAGGCCGGTTATACGTTCGGCCATCCAGTATTCCAGGGTGGTACAACCTATACCTTCATGGCAGAGGCATATGAGGAATACCACTACAACAACGCCAAGTCTGGAGCATTGACGAGAGTGCCTGTCGGTGGACACAAGCTGACGGTGACAAACGGTTTCGACAGTACGAACCCGATTATCAAAGGCAACCTCAACTCAAACGGCAAACTCAGTTTCACCATCACCCCTACCAATGCCATCTTCAATGCCACAGGCGAGAATGCCCTGATGGCACTCGGAGCAGCGGTTGACGTGGAAGGCTATTCATACGAAGCTGAAGCCATCAAGGCATTCGTAACTGGTGACAGGGATATGGGTGTAGAGGTCGAGGCAGCATTGGAATGCAAGCCTCAGATACTCGATTACATCCGTGACCCTTACGGAGCCAACAGCTATGCATACAGGGAGAAGGGAACTCAGTACAACTGGACATCGCACTACGAGAGTGACTTCAAAAGGTATATCGAATTCGATTGGAAATTTGGAGCGGCGTGGATATTTGGCACAGCTGTTGGTGGTCTTACTGCCAATAAGGTTGCTGCATATCTCAGCGGAAGCCACAATTGGATTACAGAACATGAAATCGAGCAGGAAGACGGTGAATACCATCTCACTCTGAAAGACCGCATCGAGACAAGCAGCGATCCACTTGATGTGGGCGCAATGGCCGACATCTATATCGGTTCGGTAAGCACGGTTGATATAAGGAAGACGCAGTCGTTCAATATCATCAACGGAACCACATACGATTCGCTGTTCAGTGCGATACAGACCGGTGCCGTAAAGGTTGTTTCCGAGGGATTCGACAAATATAAAAAGAGGGAGTACCTTGTCGTTGCGGATGGCATATATCCGGCTCCAGGAACGGAAAGGACCTTCATCTATACACAGAAATACATTCTTGGTACTCTCATACCTAACCTTGAGCGTTCACGTGACCGTATAGGGCTCAGTAAAGACTCTGTGAAGAAGTACAACAACTGCATCAAGGATTGGCAGGATGTCATCAAAGCCAACGAGGAAATCAAGGTCAAGGCTCTTTCTTCCACAAATGATGTTTCAAAGTATAGTATCTCCGGTGCCAGTATTGACCATAGCGAGGAAGGTTCATCCTATTACCGCAAAGTAAAGATTAATGGCGCTGGATGCTACACATGGAGTTTATATGGCAATGGCGGAAAAGATTCTGGAAGTCCAAAAACACATATGAGTGATGAAAACTATGAAAGAATGGGAGGAGAAGACGAAGATGGAGAAATAAATGTAGATGTTAAAAAACATCTGGACCATACGAAGAAACAGATCAGTAAGCTCGAAGGATGGGGATTTCTTTTAGAAGGGGCAGTGGGTGGAGGAAGTACCACAAACGTGACGAATAATGTACGCAACTACATTACCACCATCGGAGGATCGGGCTATCACCTGACATGCACTGACAATAGCTACATAGACCTTGATGTAGTCAAGATTGACGATCCTGAATTGGGCTCGGTGCACAGCAATTTCAAGAATTACATTGACTTATACGAAGGTGGAGATGAATACAGAGGAAATGATTATCAAAATGGCGAATACACCTCACAGAAAATCGACACCTT
>DCGE01000080.1 GCA_002314525.1 Prevotellaceae bacterium UBA1786
AAGGTTAGCACCCTTACCACCAAGCTGTTCTCTCATGTTCGCATTACCTTCGGCTTGTCCGTTACCGAAGAGATAAACTCTTTTGTGAGCCATAACTTTTGTTAGATTTTTTGTTTATACTAGAATTGAATAAATATATTTTCGTTTACAAACTGCAAAGTTACGCAATTATTTTGACATAATGATAAGGTACACGCGAAAAAATTCACAAAACAAGTTTTTTTCAAAATTATTCTCTGCCGATTAAACCTTTCGCATTGAATGCCGTCAAGAAGGAAAAAGAAATCAACAATATTTTAAGATGAAAAGATTTATTTCCCTATTGCTATTGGTTGCTGTGGTAAGCAGTGCAATGGCTCAGAAGGTTGCGGTTTCAGGTTTCGTGAAAGACTCTGAAAGCGCCGATGCTCTTATTAGAGCGACAGTACAGTTGATGAGTGCCGACACCACAAAGATGGTCTCTGGTACAGTTACTAACAACCTCGGTGGATACACCATCAAGAACGTACCTGCCCCGGGCACTTACATCGTTAAGGTCAGCTACATCGGCTACCATAACTTCTTCCGTAAAATCGAACTCAAGGAGAAGCAGACCACTTTCAGTGTAGGTACTACAATGCTGATTCCTAACAGCGTCATGCTCCAGACTGCTGTCGTAACTGGTGTACTCCAGCAGGTTGAGGTAAAGGAAGACACCGTCATCTTCAATGCCGATGCATTCAAGACCGCTGAAGGTAGCGTACTTGAGGAACTCATCAAGAAGATTCCTGGTGCTGAGGTTGATGACAACGGCGGCATCAAGATCAACGGCAAGAAGGTGACTAAGATTCTCGTGAAGGGTAAGGAATTCTTCAACAACGACACTCAGATGGCTATGAAGAACCTCCCTACCGAAATCATCGATAAGATCAAGGTATATGACAAGCAAAGCGATAATGCTCGTATCACAGGTATCGACGATGGTGAAGAAGAGACTGTCATCGACCTCGGAATCAAGAAGGGTATGAATCAGGGATGGTTCGGTAACATTGATGCCGGTATCGGTACGAAGGAGCAGTGGAACGGACGCGCCATGATCAACCGCTTCACCGACTACACTCAGGCCAGCCTCATCGGCAACATCGGTTCAACAGGCACCCGTCAGAACACACAGACAGGTCTCAACGTAGCCTTCGACCTCAACACTCTTGAAATCGGTGGTAACATCCGCTACAACACCAACAAGACTGACTCATGGTCAAGAAGTTCAAGCGAGAACTACGTGATGAAGGATATGACGACATTCTCCAACCGTTTCAACAAGAACATCAGCCATAACAACTCACTCTCAGGTGACTTCATGATCGAATGGCGAATCGACTCACTGACTACTCTCTTGTTCCGTCCTAACTTCAGCTTCGGCAGCAACGACTCATGGAGCAGAGGCCAGAATGCAACATTCAACGACGACCCATATAAGATTGACTCTGAAATCAAGCCTCTCGAGGTATTGAAGAATCAGGAGCCGGTTGATGTTTACATGGATTTGGCAGCCATCACCACCAACTACCAGGATCAGGCTTCAAAGGGTGACGGTACATCCAACAGCGCACGCGGTAACATGACTCTCAGCCGCCGCTTCAAGAACGGACGAAACATATCCCTCCGTCTCAATGGCGACTGGAGCAACAACCAGAGCGACAACTTCAACTCATCAAATGTCACATACAACCCAACATCAGGTATGCCTGACAACTTCATCTACCGTTACAGCGATGCTCCTCAGAAGAGCGAAGGCGTGACTGCAGGTCTCACATGGAGTGAACCTATCTACAAGGGACTCATGCTCCAGTTGAGCTACCAGTTCAGCCACTCAAATCGAAACAACGATAGCAAGACCTACGATATGGGTAACAGAATCAAGCAGCTTGTCAGCATCAAGAGCTTACTCGAAGACAGTCTCGGTTATCTGCCTGACTGGTACAAAGAAGCAGAAGACAAGGCTCTCAGCCGCTATACCGACGACATCAACAACGATCAGAACATCCAGATCACGGCTCGCTACAACACTAACTTCATCACATCTGATATCGGTGTTCAGTTCCAGCCTCAGCATCAGAGAATGGAGTACAGATATCAGGGTGCAGATGTCGATACATCACGCAACTTCTTCCGTGTAGCTCCTACTGTTAACTTCCGCTATCGTTTCACACGTCAGCACTACATCCGTTTCCGCTATCGTGGTAACATGCAGAAGCCTCAGCTTACCGACCTCATCACTATCACGGATACCAGTGACCCATTGCGTACTACAATAGGTAATCCTGACCTGAAGCCTTCATTCACTAACAACTTCTCACTCGAGTGGAACAACTACGTGACTTCACGCATGCAGAGCTACAATGCCAACATCAGCTATCAGTTCACTGACAACAGCATCAGCAGCAAGACTGAGTACGAAAAGACTACAGGTCACACCACAACTATGCGTGAGAACATCAACGGCAACTGGAGTGCCAACGCTGCATTCACATTCAGCACACCGATTTTCATCGACCGCATCATGCTGAACACTTCAACAAGTGCCAACTACAACAACAACGTTGCATACATCTACCAGAACCAGGAAACTCTCAAGAACACAGTCAAGGATATCGGTCTCGGCGAACGTCTGAGCCTCACATACCGTACTGACTGGTGGGATGTTTCTGCAAGCGGTAACGTGAACTACCAGAACTCTGACAGTGAACTCCTTCCAAACAACAACAAGAACACTTGGAACTTCAACTACGGTCTTTCAACCACTGGTCAGTTCGAGAACGGTTTCGGTTACACTACAAGCATCAACATGAGCAGCCGTCGTGGTTACGACTTTGCTGACGCCAACACCAACGAACTCATCTGGAATGCACAGATAAGCTATCGTTTCCTCACTGGCAAGCAGGCTACAATCTCTCTCCAGGCATATGACATCCTGCAAACCCGCAGCAATATCAGCCGTCAGATTTCCGCTACATCACGTAGCTACAGCGAGAACGACAACGTATTCTCATACTACATGGTTCACTTCATCTACCGCTTCAACCTTTTCGGAACAAGAGAAGCTCGTCAGAACGTTCGTGAACAGCGCCGTATGCGCGGTATGTCCGACTCACAGATCCGTTCTATGGGTGCCGGTGGCTTCGGCGGCGGCATGGGCGGCATGGGCGGTGGAATGCCTATGGGCGGCGGCTTCGGCGGCGGCATGGGTGGCGGAATGCGCTAATCCCGATGACAACCCAAAAAACCCGTTTGGTTGATACCAAGCGGGTTTTTTGTTGTGTGTATGTGTATGGCCAGCCAGAATATCTAGATTAGCTAGATTAGTTAGAACAGCTAGCCTAACTTCTGTGAGAGCCTTATCGCCTCAACCGTTTCAGCCGTTGCAGGCACGAGAGGCAGACGGAGATAGTTGCTGATGCGACCTTGCAGGGTGAGCAGAGCCTTGATACCGGCAGGATTGCCATCGACGAAGAGAAGACGGCAGATCTCCCCGAACGACTTCTGCTGCTCTGCAGCCTCGTCGGTCTCACCGTTCATGGCAGCATGAACCATCCTGCCGAACTCATCCGTCAATGCATTGCCCAACACACTGATCACACCCTCACCACCCATACGGATGACGTCGGCCGTGATGCCATCGTCACCGGAGAGAACACCGAAACCCTCAGGCTTCTCCTTGCATATCTTCTCGATCTGGTCGAGTTTGCCCGATGCCTCCTTGATGGCAACGATGTTGTCACAGTCGTTGGCCAGACGGAGAGTGGTCTCTGCAGTCATGTTCACACCCGTGCGACCAGGAACATTATAGAGTACTATCGGCAGCTTGGTAGCAGCCGCAATGGCACGGAAATGCTGATACAGACCCTCCTGAGTGGGCTTGTTGTAATAAGGACATACCGACAGCAATCCGTCGATACCGGTGAAGTCATCTGTGAGGATGTCGTTTACGACCTTTGATGTATGGTTTCCGCCGCATCCCAGAAGCAGAGGCACACGACCTGCCACCTTCTCGATGATGAACTTCCTAACTTCTTTTCTCTCATCACCGGAAAGACAAGGAGTCTCGGCTGTCGTAGCCAATATACACAGGAAGTCTGTACCTTCCTTGATCTGACGCTCTATCAGGCGTCCGAGGGCTTTGTAGTCAACCTCCATCTTCTCGTTGAAGGGAGTGATCAGGGCAATACCCAAACCTTTGAAAATATTGTTCATTGAATTATCTGTAAAAATTCTTCTTCGTTCATTATTCTGACACCGAGTTTCTGTGCCTTCTCCAGCTTGGCAGGTCCCATATTGTCGCCGGCAAGCACGAAGGATGTCTTCGCCGATATGCTGCCCACGTTCTTGCCGCCATGCTTCTCGATGAGGACCTTGTATTCGTCGCGCGAATGATGCTGGAACACACCCGAAATCACGATGCTCTGACCCGCCAGTCTGTCAGTCTGACCCATGAGCTGCTCCTCCGACAGTTCCATCGTCACACCTGCCTGCTGCAGCCGGTCGATGATGTCGATGTTCTTCGGGTTCGAGAAGTAGTCCACCACACTCTTTGCAATGACCTCCCCCACCCCGTCAACCTCAAGTAGCTGATCCACTGTCGCATGACGTAGGTTATCCATCGACTTGAATTTCCTTGCAATCAACTTTGCCGTCGTCTCGCCTACGAACCTTATGCCTATCGCATATACCACACGCTCGAACGGCACCTTCGTCGATTCCCTGATGGCATTCACAGCCTTCACAGCCGATACAGTGCGGTTCTTGTTGAAGTTTGAGACCTCCAGCGGAGTCAGTGAATACAGGTCTGCCACGTCACGTATCAATCCTCGTGTGAAGAAGTCATCCACGGTTTCCGGTCCGAGCGATTCAATGTTCATTGCCTTCCTCGATATGAAATGCTCTATCCTTCCACGTATCTGCGGAGAACAGCCCGTATCGTTAGGACAGTAATGAGCAGCCTCACCCTCGTACCTCACCAACGGAGTACCGCATTCCGGACAGTGGGTGATGAAGTCCACCGGCTGCAGGTCGGGAGTTCTCTGTGCCACATCCACTCCCACCACCTTCGGGATGATCTCGC
>DCGE01000085.1:0-3631 GCA_002314525.1 Prevotellaceae bacterium UBA1786
GTATCTACGATGTTGAACTGAATATGATGACCGCCCAACGCAAAATATGTACGAATCAAACTACACAACTTCTTCAGGTCTTCGTCGCGTTTCAGCAACGAAGGAACAAACCTTACGTTCAACAATGTGCCACCCGACTTTGTCTGATCGAGTTTTCCAAGCGACTTAATCACACTGGTAGGTCCCTGACAGTCGGCACCATGAGCCGGAGACGTGCCGTCGCTTATAGCAAAATGAGCATGACGACCATTTGGTGTGGCACAGCACACACTTCCAAAATAGTTGTGGCAAGTAGTACTGAGCATGTTCAAGCATGTCTGTCCACCACGGGTGTTAGGATGTCCTTCTATTGCCTTCACCAAGTCGTCATATACCCTTACTGCAATGTCGTCAGCATATTCGTCGTCATTGCCAAAGAAAGGTGTGTGATTCATTATGTACTGACGCATTTTCTCCTCACCCTCAAAGTCCTTGTCGGTGGCTGCGATAACCTCATCCATGGAGTAACGATGGTCCTCAAAGACATGCTTTTTAAGGGTTGTGAAGCAGTCGGTGATGGTGCCTAATCCTGTACACTGAATATACTGGGTATTGTAGCGAGCCCCACCGTCATAGTAGTCCTTGCCGTTCTTTATACAGTCGTCGATAAACAGACTGAGGAACGTAGCAGGGGCATAAAGCGAGAACATACGTTCGATATAGTTGTTGACACTGAGTTTCAGATTTACGAAATAAACCATCTGCTTGTGCCAGGCTTCGTAAAGTTCGTCAAACGACTTGAAAAGCCGGGGATCTCCGGTTTTCAGTCCCATCTCCTTGCCGCTGTTAGGGTCAACGCCATTATGGAGTGTAATCTCAAGAATCTTAGGAGTGTTGAGATAGCCAGTAAGCAGATAAGCCTCTTTTCCGAATGCTCCGACCTCGATGCACCCTGAACATCCACCTTCTCTGGCATCTTCCAACGACTTGCCTTGACGGACCATCTCCTTGACATATACATCAGGATTGAATACAGATGGATAACCATGTCCCAGACGTATCACCTTACATCCTGCCATCAGGAATTCGTCAGGAGTATTCTCGCTGATATGGATGGACAGACCTGGTTGCAGTTCGTGCAGTTCTTCCTGTATTTCGAGAATCACAAATGAAAGTTCGTTAGACCCATCATTGCCATCCTTGTCAATACCACCGATATTGATGTTGGTGAAGTCGTTGTAAGTACCCGACTCCAATGCCGTTACACCGACCTTTGGAGGTGCTGGTTGGTTGTTGAACTTAATCCACAGACAACTCAGCAATTCTTTTGCCTTGTCGCGAGTCATGGTACCATCCTTGACTCCCTGCTGATAGAACGGCCAGAGATGTTGATCGATATGACCTGGATTCATGGAATCCCAACCATTCAGTTCTGTAACCGTACCAAGATGTACAAACCAATACATCTGAATGGCCTCCCACAGGTCACGTGGAGCATGAGCTGGAACCCAGCGGCATACGTCGGCAATCTTCTCCAGTTCAGCCTTGCGCTGAGGGTCCGAAGTCTCCGCAGCCATCTTCTCAGCCAGTTCAGCATGGCGTTCGGCCAATACGATGGCGGCATCACAGCTAATCGACATAGCCTGAAGTTCCTGTTCGCGATCAGTAGCCCGAGGATCATTGATATAGTCAAGTTTCGCAATTTCGTCGGCAATCTCCTCCTTCACATCAAGCAATCCACGATGGTACATCTTCCCGTCCATTGCCGTATGGCCTGCGGCACGCTGTTCCATAAATTCAGTAAACACACCAGCATGATATGCTTCTTCCCATTCCTTCGACACATGGCTGAAAATGCGCTCTCTCTGAGTTCGACCTTTCCAATAAGGAATAACCTCACGTTCGTATGTGTCGATGTCAGCCTGGGAAATGTGGTAAGGTTGAAGTTCACGTGAGTCCAGGACATGAAGATCTTCGACACTATGGCAGGTCAACTCTGGAAATGTAGGAACGGCCTTAGGAACAGGTCCACGTTCACCGACGATCAAGTCATACTTACCAATGTATATTGTACGCTTCTTGCATATTTCCAAGAAATTCATAGCACGAAGCACACTGATAGGCATCTTGCCATAATTCTCTTTGTAGAATGCAGTCTCTATGAGTGCACGTTCAATGGTAAGGGTGGTAGGTGTATTGATACTTTCATCGCGGAGACGTTTGATTCTCTCGTTCATGCCACCGTCATTCTCGGGATATTTGATAGTGTAAAGCATAATGAATTATGAATTATCATATAATGTATGTCCAACTCACGTATCTTACCGAGTCTGGAATACTTAAGGAAACGTTTTTCAATTTATTTTTCCAAGCACCTATGATGTTGATAGAGTTCATCCTTTTGCAGCATAGACTTCAGCAATGGTCATCGGTTTCTTCTTGTGGCCTAGAACACGTGCTCCATCGGAGGTGATGAGATAATCGAGCTCATTTCGAAGACCCGTGAAATCCTTCCATTTTTCAACTTCATCGTAATTAATAAACTCGGTGAACTGCTTCTCTGCACGCCATTTATCAATGAGTTCAGGTATGAAATAGATACCAGGCTCAACAGTAAAGACGAATCCTGGTTCAAGAGGACGGGCCAATCGTAAGGACTTGAATCCAAACTGTGTACTCTTCTTCATATAGTCACCATAGCCGACATATTGCTCACCGAGGTTTTCCATATCGTGGACATCGAGTCCCATCATGTGTCCTAACCCGCAAGGGAAGAATAGGGCGTATGCTCCTGCCTCTGCTGCCTCCCGAGAATCACCCTTCATCAGTCCAAGTGCCCTCATGCCTTCTGCAATCTTGGTTGCAGCAGCAAGGTGGGCCTCACGGAATGGAACCCCTGGAGCAAGCTTGTCGACTGCAGCCCAGAAAGAAGTAAGATGTATTTCGTAAATCGTCTTCTGACGGTCGGTGAATTCACCGCTGACAGGCATAGATGAACTGAGATCGCCTGCATAATGAAGGTGGTCTTCGGCTCCTGCATCCAAAAGAAATATATCACCATCCTGAAGGGTATTCGTAAAGCAATGCTGATGAAGCGTCTGACCTTTTGTCGTGGCTATTGTAGGGAATGAGCGGAAGCAGTCTTGATCCATAACGGTCTTCTCGACAATAGCCGCAATTTGGGCCTCAGTAACACCAGGACGTGCAGCACGATAAGCTGCAAGATGCATATCTACACTGATATTGATGGCAGATTCGATATGTTCAATTTCTTCAGGTGTCTTGTGGTTGCGCATATCCACAATACCTTGAATCATCTTTAGAGATGCTTTTGCAGCTTGTTCTTTTGGATTGATTCCAAGAAGTTCCTGAAGCCATATCTGATGGTCGCCACGATATGGCGGAAGGAAATGAATGGTCTGACCTTGACGCATAGCATTTTTGATATAGCTGTCAAGTTGGGCCATAGGACGGGTGTCAGTCACTCCATACGCCTCACACTTTTCACTGAGAGTGGGTTGATAACCCATCCATACGATATCGTCGATAGTCAATTCGTTGCCAAAAATGATATCCTTGTCATTTTCAATATCAATGACAGCAGCAAGTCCTGCATAGTCACATCCAAAATAGTATAGGAAAGAACTATCGC
>DCGE01000085.1:3650-10329 GCA_002314525.1 Prevotellaceae bacterium UBA1786
TGTAGCCGTTATCGGCATAGTTCATCCCAACCTCGTTGTTACCGAGGAAAAGGAGCAGTCCACTACCTATTCTCTGCTTGAGTTCAGCTCGACGCTGAAGGTATGTCTGAGTTGAAAATTGTTTGTTCATAAATACGATAGGGATGTTAGAACCATTTTATTTGATGTGATAAATATCCACCTTTTTATGCTTGCTTATCTGGGCATCGGTAGCGGGGAAGTACTTGGATATGAGGTCGTAGAGTGGACGGTCGTATTGCTTGAGTTCTTCTCGGGTGTTGACTGGATTATGCTTGGTGTCGGCGTATGGCATCTCGGCATTGACATTGAACCAGTCCTGCACGCCCTCAGCCCAATATTCTTCAAAATTTTCGTTGGCATAGGTATTCTGCCACTTGCCTAACTTGCGGGCCTGATTCTGAAGGTCGCGCAGCTGACGATTAATTGTAGGGTCAACCTGCAGAATACCAATAAGGTGAATACTATGTGCAAACTCATGAATCAAGATGTCTTCTGCATGGTATTTGTCAATCTGATAGGCTAGGATGTTTTCCTCAGCACATGAAGTGATTGGTTCTTCCAATGTACCGCCAAGTCCTCTGGCGCGCAAATCCCAGTTGAGGGTGGTGTCGTTGATGAGGCTATGGTGTTCCGGTACATCGGTCGTACCTTCATAGCGAGCCATGACTACCACTCGTGTGTCGATACGTGTCATGGCATTGAGTACCTCCTGTGGCAGCATGCTGGTCATGCAATAGATGGTCTTGTGGGCCTGAACGAGACAGCTGTCTGGAACCCTCCAGCTGGACATGATATGAATGCCGTTGCAGTTGACGTACTTCTTGTAGAAATTACTCAAACGGAGTTTCACCTTGAGCGGTTCAGGGATTCCTGTGATTTCACACTTTGGTATGCTAATGTTCAATGGTTCCTCGTAGTTAAGCTTGCGGAAGGCCTCTGGGTCATCGTCTGTGTAGAGGTTAACCTTTGGATGCTTGCTTATCTGCTCATCAGTCTCAGGGAGATACTTCGAGATAAACTTGTAAAGCCGTGGGTCGTATTTCTTCAGGTCCTCACGGGTGTTGACCCAATTGTGCTTGCCGTTGGGCAGTGGTGCCTCAGCATTGACATTGAACCAATCCTGAACACCCTCAGCCCAGTATTCGATGAAGTTTTCCAATGCGTATGTATTCTTATACTTCCCTTCTGCAATGGCCTGATCCATCAACTTCTGGATTTTGTCATCAATCGATGGGTCAATACGTTTCAGACCTATAAGGTGTATGCTGTGGGCAAATTCATGAATCAGAATGTCTTCAGCATGATAAGGGTCAATCTGATAGGCAAGAATATTTTCCTCGGCACATGTAGTCATCGGAATTTCCAACGTACCTTCCAATCCACGGGCACGAAGGTCCCAGTTGAGGGTGGTGTCGTTGATAAGATGGTGATGTTCAGGAACATCGGTTGTACCCTCATAGCGAGCCATCACTCCTACCTTCGTACCATAATCGACCATCGACTTCAGCACTTTCTTCGGCAACATGCGGGTCATTGCATCAATCGTCTTGTAGGCCTGAACCAAACAACTATCGGGCACTCTCCAACTCGACACAATGGCGATGCCGTTGCAATCGACGTACTTCTGCCAGAATTTGTCGAGATTCAGTTGACTAGGAACTGGCTGCACCTTGAATCCTTCCGGCAACTGCTGTGAGAAGGATGGAAGGAGTGCAAGGGAGAGTGCGAGGATTGATATGAGCCGTTTCATAGAGATTGAAGTTATTTCATGTAACTGTAGCGATAATCGGTAGGTGAAACGAGAGTCTCCTTGATGCAGCGTGGGAGGACCCAACGGATGAGGTTGAACTCACCGCCAGCTTTGTCGTTAGTGCCGGAAGCACGACTGCCTCCGAAAGGCTGACAACCCACGACTGCTCCTGTAGGACGGTCGTTTACATAGAAATTGCCTGCTGTATATACGAGGTCGTCGCTTATCTTCTCGACTGCAAGACGATCCTGACCGAATACTGAACCGGTAAGACCATAAGGAGAAGTTGTGTCGCAAAGACGAACTGCCTCTTCAACCTTGTCGTCGTCGTAAGGATAGACGGTGAGAACAGGACCGAAGATTTCTTCTTCCATTGTCTTGAAATGAGGATCTGTGGTCTCGATGATGGTTGGTTCAACAAAATAACCTACACTCTTGTCGTATCCGCCTCCGAGTACTATCGTGGCATCCTTGCTGTTCTTTGCATAGTCGATGTACTTTGCAATGTTGTCGAACGATGTTTCGTCGATGACGGCATTGATATAGTTGAGAGGATCGGTAACGTCACCCATCTTTATTTCACTTGCCCATTTCGTGCATTTCTCGAGTACCGGTCCCCAGAGACTCTTCGGAATGTACATACGACTTGCTGCCGAACACTTCTGTCCCTGATATTCAAAAGCTCCTGTGAACGCAGCATGAGCCACGGCATCGACAGAGGCAGAAGGATGAACGAAGATATAGTCCTTTCCGCCTGTCTCACCTACAAGACGTGGGTAGGAGACGTAGTTGGCAATGTTTTCACCTACACTTCTCCACAATGTCTGGAAGGTAGCGGTACTGCCTGTGAAGTGGATACCTGCAAGATCTTTGCTTGCACAACATATTCTGCCTATCTCGCTACCTTTTGAAGGAACGAAGTTGACGACTCCGTCAGGAAGGCCTGCTTCACGGAAGAGCTGCATGAGGTAGTAGTTGGAGAGTATGGCCGTTGAAGAAGGTTTCCAGATGGTGGTATTACCCATGAGAACGGGTGTCATGTTGAGGTTGCATGCGATGGATGTGAAGTTGAAAGGTGTCACAGCAAGGACAAAGCCTTCGAGTGGGCGGTATTCTGTGCTGTTGATGACACCTGTGGTATCCTTTGGCTGAATGCTGTAGAGTTTTGAAGCATAGTGCACGTTATAGCGGAAGAAGTCAATGGTCTCGCATGCTGAGTCGATTTCGGCCTGGAAGATGTTCTTGCTCTGACCGAGCATGGTCGATGCATTCAAGATCGGACGATACTTGGTGGCAAGGAGTTCGGCACACTTCATGACGATGGCTGCACGAACTGTCCAATCAGTGTTAGCCCATTGCTTGTGGGCTTCCATTGCTGCTTCCATAGCCATCCTGATTTCCTTCTCGCCTGCCTTGTGGTAGCGGGCAAGAACATGCTTGTGGTCATGAGGACATACAATCTCTGCTACATTACCAGTACGGATTTCTTTTCCACCTATGATAATAGGAATATCCAGCACTTCATGACTTTGGCGTTCAAGTTCCTGTTCCAATGCTATACGTTCAGGACTTCCTTTCAGATAACTCTTTACCGGTTCGTTAGCAGGTACCGGAAACTGTACGATTGAATTTTTCATATAGTTAATAATTTAGATGTGCAAAATTAAGAATTAGATTTCAAACCACCAAATAAGAATTGATTTTTGTTTCATCACCTAATATCCGAAGATGTCTTCAAGAGAAACTCGCTTGATAGGAGCGATCTTTTCGAGTGAAGTCATGTCGAGATCCTTCTCGTTGCCGAGAATCAGGTAATTATATGTGCGTCCCTTGACATTGTTCTTCTGGAAGTCTATCACGTCATCGAGAGTCATGTCCTTCACCTTATTATATATATTTTGATTGATGTCATAGTCCAGCCCGTGGTTGCGAGCATAGATGAACTCACTTAGGATTTGGTACTTGATGACGCGTTCCGTAGCGAGACGTTTCATTATGGCCTCCTTAGCCAGATTGAACGCATGTTCAGACTTAGGAGTGTTCTCGATGATCTCATTGAAGGCGGTGAACGCATCCATCATCTTGTCGTTCTGGGTGACGATATATGAGTAGAAGGTGTTGTCCATGTCCTTGTATGCAGGAGTGGAGTACCAAGCCTGGGCACTATAGCACAGGCCCCTCGCCTCACGCATCTCCTGGAATACTACACCGTTCATGCCACCACCGAAGTACTCGTTGAAGAGAGCCTTCTGTGCCTCCTGCTCAGGATCGTACTTCTGGCCGTTGTTGCTGACACCCATGAGATAAATGTTCTTGGCATCGTAAGGAGCTATGATGACCTGCTTCACAGGAGTAGTGACAGGGAGGAATACATCAGCATGCACACCATCCTTTAGACCTTCGGCAGATAATTCAGCATCAAGTTGCTCTTCAATTTCCTCCTCATCCATTGGCCCGTAATATACAATTGTCTTTTTGTATGAAAGCAGATCCTTGAGCTTCCCAAGCATAGCCTGAGGGTCAGCGGCGGCCAGTTCTTCAGCCGACATGATATTAGTCATATTGTTAAGTTGGCCATACTGACCATAAGCCCTTAGAGCATTGAAACAGGTACGTTGACTGAGTTTGGAATCGGCACGTGATTTCAGAATGTCATTTACCATATTATCGTAAATCATTTTGTCAGCTTTTGCGTTGTTAATCCAGTCAAGACCGAGCTCGACAGCTTTCTGCATGTTCTCAGCCAAACCTGATATAGTGATGATGGTAGTTCCCTCGCTGACACTTATGCTTGTGTTGCATGCCAGATGATAGAGTTCTTTTTGCAGTTCCTCAGCCGACATCTTGTCAGTACCGAGATATGAGATATAGTCAGAAGCAACACTTAATTCCTTGTCAGCCTTTGAGCCGTGTTCTATGCGATACTGGAGACGGAATATGTCGTTGGTCTCGTTCTTCTTGTAGAGCAGTTCATCGCCATTGTCAAACTGTTTTTGTGACAGGTCTTTATTGAAGTCAGGGAAAACAGGTACGATTTCATCAACCTTGGAATTTGCAATTTCTTCTACGAATTTGCTCTTCAGGTCGCGGTTCATCTCGATAGGGGAGATTTTAGGCTTTTCAATTTTATTGATGTTTTTGTCTTCACCGACTCGTTTGTATATACAAGCATAGCCATCTGTGATGTATTTATTCGCGAAGTCCACGATGTCCTGTTTCTTGATCTTGCTCAGACGGTCAATGCGTTCCACCTCGTCTTTCCATTCGGTGCCGTTGACAAATGAATATACAAACAGAGAAGCACGGCTCTCATTCTCTTCCATTTCATACATGTAGCGAAGTTTCAGGTTATTGATAATGCTCTCAAGCAATACGTCATCGAAATCACCCTTCTTCAGTTTTTCCATCTCTGCCAGCATAAGGTCCTTTGCCTCTTCGAGAGTCTGTCCCTGCTTCGGCATGGCAAGTGCAATCAGTTCGGAGAAGTCGCTCATATCGTTGATATCGCTTTGGGCACCAAGTACTTTCTGTGACTGGTTCAGGTCAATGTCAAAGAGACCTGCTTTTCCGTTCGAGAGGATTTGGCTGATGATGATCAGATAATCAAATTCAGGGCTTTTGGTACCTGGGAATCCCCATCCCAAAACCACTCTCTCAGCCTCAGGACCTACGATTTCCTTTACTACTGGAGCTGTCAGTTTGTTGAGAGGAATATTCTGAAGTTCAGCCCTCTGTGCCTCTACGTCAGGATTTGCCTTCCAGTCACCGAAATACTGGCGGATGATTTCCATCGTCTTGTCGAAGTCGAGGTCGCCACTCATGCAGATTGCAACGTTGTTAGGCACATACCATTTCTCGAAGTGCTTCTTCAGGTTGGTGATTGAAGGATTCTTCAGATGTTCCCCCTTGCCGATGACAGTCTGTTTTCCATAAGGATGGTTTGGGAATAGAATCTGCGCAGTAGCTTCCCATATCTTTCTCATATCCTGAGTAAGTGACATGTTGTATTCCTCATATACGGTCTCAAGTTCTGTGTGGAAACCGCGTATGACGGCATTCTTGAATCTGTCGCTCTGTATCTTGGCCCAGTTCTCAATTTGGTTCGATGGGATATCCTCAGTATAACAGGTAACGTCGTCACTTGTGTAGGCATTCGTTCCGTTTGCACCGATAACCGCCATGAGTTTGTCATATTCGTTTGCGATGGCATATGTTGAGGCCTTGTAGCTCAGACTGTCAATGACATGATAAATAGCAGCCCTTTGCTCTGGATCGGTGGTTGTTCTGTAGATTTCGTACTGAGCCTCAATCTCGTCAAGCAAAGGCTTTTCTGCTTCCCAGTTGCTTGTACCAAAGTTCTGAGTACCTTTGAACATGATATGCTCAAAGTAGTGTGAGAGACCAGTTGTCTCCGCAGGATCGTTCTTGCCACCAACTCTTACAGCCACATATGTCTGAATTCGAGGTTGGTCCTTATTTACTGACAGATATACTTTCAGTCCGTTATCAAGTGTATAGATACGAGTCTTCATCGGATCTCCAGAAACCGATTCGTAGTCTTTCTCAGTGCAGCTCGCTGTAAACATTCCTGCGATGCACAAACCTAATAATAAAGTTTTGATTTTCATTTGGGCAGTGTTAATATTTTTAATTCTATTCTTCTTCTTGAATTGTATATAGGAAATCGTTATATGGATATTTCTGGACATGCAGTTCTCTGACCTTCTTGTATAGCAGTTCTTTGAACTCTTTCATATTCGTACCTTGAGCGGCAGAGACGAAGAAACAGCTGTCCCCCATCTTTGCCATCCAGGTTCTCATCAGTTCGTCCAGTGGGATGTTTTCCTTTGTCTTCGGAGTCAGATCGTCCTCATCCTTTGGAATCCATGTGTAGGCATCAATCTTATT
>DCGE01000085.1:10408-20083 GCA_002314525.1 Prevotellaceae bacterium UBA1786
CTTCAAAGTCAGGGTGGGAGATGTCTACCACATGAACCAAAAGATCGGCTTCCCTTACCTCATCAAGTGTGGATTTGAACGATTCGACGAGATCGGTAGGCAGTTTCCTTATGAAGCCGACGGTATCTGACAGCAGAAATGGTAGATTCTCAATTGTCACCTTCCTCACAGTTGTGTCCAAAGTGGCGAAGAGTTTGTTCTCGGCGAAGACATCACTCTTTGACAGGAGATTCATCATAGTTGATTTACCTACATTGGTATATCCTACCAATGCAACCCTTATCAATCGCCCGCGGTTTTTCCTCTGTGTGACTTTCTGTGTGTCTATTTCCTGAAGACGCTGCTTGAGTAGCGACATTCGGTTCCTGATGATTCGCTGGTCCATTTCCAACTGAGTCTCGCCAGGTCCTCTGAGTCCCACACTACCGCCTCGCTGTCTTTCAAGATGGGTCCATAGCCTTGTCAGCCTTGGAAGCATGTATTTATACTGGGCAAGTTCCACTTGTGTCTTTGCTGTAGCGGTCTGTGCTCTCATGGCAAAGATATCAAGGATAAGACTTGTCCTGTCAAGTATCTTGACCTGAAGTTCCTTTTCTATGTTGCGTATCTGTTTGGCACTGAGTTCATCATCAAAGATCACCATACCCACTTCTCGTTCCTCATCTTCTTCTGCCTTGATGAAGTCATGTATCTCTTTCAATTTGCCAGTACCTACATATGTCACGCTGCTTGGACCTCCGACTCTCTGTGTAAAACGTCTCACGACCTTTGCCCCGGCAGTGCAAGCGAGGAACTCCAATTCATCAAGATATTCTTTTGTTTTTCTCTCGTCTTGCTGTGGTGTGATAAGTCCGACAAGCACCGCAGTTTCAACTTTTGGTTCTGTAATAATGAATTCTTTCACTGTATTTATTTGAAATCGCCTACAAAAATACATAAAATTTTCAAACTTCCACTGAAAAATATCGTCAAATTAAATAATTTTATCTATCTTTACACCCTGAATGGAAAAAATGGATTCAAAAATACAAGAGATATTGGATGGTATGCCTCCTATTGGCCTTGACGAAATGGAGTCTATTCGTCTGATGAACAGGTTGGATACGAAGTTCGTTACAACCAAGAAACGGCTGATAGAACTTCTTGGTTTGCTTCAGGGGAAATACTATTCTCAGGACATCCATTCTGTTCGCGTCTGTCCTTATCGTACTACGTACTTCGACACTGATGACCATGCTCAGTACATGCAGCATCATAATAAAAAAGGTCATCGTACCAAAGTCCGTGTACGTACTTACCTCGTTGACGGTGATGTTACCTTCCTTGAAGTCAAGGGCAAGAACAACCATGGACGTACAAAGAAAAAGAGAGTACGTGTTGATTCGCTTGAAATGGCTCAGCATACTGAGGGAACTTGTGAACTTGTTCGCAATAAGACAGGTTTTGACTTCATGTCAATGCACCCTGTCGTTCAGAACTTGTTTGATAGGGTCACTTTGGTCAATATGGCTAAGACGGAACGTCTGACGATTGACTTCAATATACGTTTCCATAATTTCGAGACGGGTCTCGATGCCGATAGCGATCAACTAGTTGTGGTCGAGTTGAAGCGTGACGGCAATGTCTTCTCCCCTGTAACTAATCTCCTCCGCGACCTCCACATCCATCCTACGGGATTCTCTAAATGCTGCATAGGTATGTGCTGGACCGACCCTGGTCTCAAGCAGAACAACTTCAAGTCAAAGATCCGCCGTCTCGAAAAAATCAACAATGCGTAACAGACAGGCAGTTGTCTTTGGCAGCCTATAATAAGATAGATATTATTAACAATTTATAATTATGAGCCAATTTTTATCATTACTCGACAACGACACATGCAGGCTTCTGGATTTGTTCTTCCGTCTGCTCATCAACACAATCTTTACGATTCTTATCGCAAAGAAGTTCTATTTCCCTAAAAGCCGTCGGAAGGACTTCTTCTTCACCTACATCCTCGTGGGTTTCGGAATCTTCATGCTTATCCACCTCATGGGTGATGCAAAACTGAAGACCGGCATTGCAATGGGTCTCTTTGCGATTTTCTGCATCATGCGCTATCGTACAGAGTCTGTTCCTATCCGCGAGATGACTTATCTCTTCCTGATTATTTCAATGGCTGCTATCAATGGTCTTGCATGGACTGCTGATGTGTCAGGCAAGCACCCTGACTTCATGCTCCCAGAGTTGGTATCAGTTCTTGAACTCCTTGTTACCAATGCTTGTTTCATACTTGTCATATGGTTGGCAGAAGGCCGTCGTTGGGTCAGGAGCCACTCGACCAAGTACATAAAGTATGATAAGATTGACCTTATCGTTCCTGAACGTCATGACGAGCTCATCGATGATCTCAAGAAGCGTACTGGCCTCAATATCACCGACGTCAGTGTCGGCTCTCTTGATTTCCTCAAGGACATGGCTCTTCTCAAAGTTTATTACAACGAGGCTGCTAATGAGGACAACAACGATGACGCACTCCAAAAAATGCCTAAATTGTATGACTAAGAAACTGCTGTTGGCTGTTGGCTGTTGGCTGTTAGCTGCGGGTGCCTATGCTCAGGACGATGACTTCGGCCTCGACTTTGAGATTGGTGCCGAAAAGAAACTTGCCAAGGGACTGAAACTTGGGTTTGATGGCACTGTACGTACACAGGATAATACCTCACGCATCGATCGCTACGGACTTGGTCTCGACCTGTCTTACAAGTTCTTCTCGACGGCTGACAAACGCTGGGACGCAAAGGTCTTCGGTGGGTTCGAGTATATGTGGGTTCAGAGTCTAAGCTCATCTGAGGATAAGTACTACGAGGATGGTGATGACATCTATCCTGATTGGAAAATCGGTGATGTGAAGGGATACAATATTCTTGATCGTTACTGGCGCGATCGTCAGCGCTATTCTGTAGGACTGAACTTCGGTTTTACTCCCAACAAGCGTTGGTCTTTCAGCCTTAAGGAGACTTTCCAGTACAACCACTATAACTCTGTCGATTCCATCGGTGAACTGAAGGTACGCCGCAAGTACAATGATGATGATGAGGAATACTGGAAGGAGACAATGGGGTTTGAAAGCAAGCCATCAAAACATAAGACGGTGCTTCGCTCTAGGTTCTCCGCTACTTACGACATTCCTAAGTGTAAGTTCGACCCGTTTGCTTCGGTGGAATACACTGCGGGGCTCAACTACTCCACGAACAAGTGGAAATATACCATCGGTACTGACTACAAGCTTACCAAGACTCAGGTGCTTTCTGTCTTCTATCGTTACAATCACGAGGATGATGACGATGAACCTAATGGTCATCTTTTAGGTTTCTCATATAATATCGATTTCTAATTGACAAACATTATGAAATATTCATTTTTTGCTGTGGTTCTTATGTTTACCACTGCTGTTCATGCACAGGACTACAATCTGTATATCCGTACTTCACAGGCAGAGACTGGCTATGAAGTTTCTTCCATTCAGAAAATCACTTGTGAGAATGGCAATATTGTCATCACGAAGAAAGACGGAACCAAAGCCTTGTCAACTCCTGCTGCTGAAATCAGCAAGATGTATTTCAGCACGGTTCCCGTAGCAATTCGTGACCTTAAGCAAGATACTGAGACACTTGACTCCGATGTTCCAGTCTTCAATCTCCAGGGAGTCCGTGTGACTTCGTCATATAAGGGCATTGTAATCAAGAACGGTAAGAAAACCATTCAAAACTAATCAACTACTATGTTCAGGAAACTATCCTCATTCCTCATACTGATAGCATTTGGGGTATCCTCAGCCTCAGCCCAGAACTACTATGTATGTGATGGATTCAGCTACACCAAGCACCAAATCACTGAAGGAGCCGAACTTCCTTCCGATTGGACTGACATAGATAGCATCACGTTTGCCGAACCTCAGTATCCAGAGGTAAAGATTGTGTATAACGGCACAAGTGCAACTGTTACTATACCATCTAACGTCAAGGGTGTGACTTGTTCCAGTGGGACAAGTTCCCATGTCGTCATCAATTCATCAACTACGACTCAGGAATACCTCTATACAATCTCCGGCAACAGTTCTGATGGTTCATTCACTGTCAATGGAGACTACAAACTTTCAGTAAAACTCGCTGGCGTCAGTCTCACGAGCAGCAAGGGTGCAGCCGTTGATATAGAGAGTGGTAAGCGTATTGATGTCCTTGTAGCCGATGGCACTGTCAACACATTCGTCGATAAGGCCAACGGGTCCCAAAAAGCTTGCTTCTACACCAAAGGGCATATTGAATTCAAGGGCGGTGGCGACATCAATGTCACTGGTCGTACCAAGCATGCTCTCGCTGCCAAGGAGTACTTCATCGTCAAGGCTTCGTTCACAGGCAACATGAATATCCTCAGTGCCGTGAGCGATGGAATCCACTGTGGCAAAGGCGAGAAGGGTGATTCTGAGAACAACTACTTTCAGGTCAATGGCGGAACCATAAGCATTAAGGGTTGTGGAGGTGACTGTGTTGACTCCGATGACTATGGCTGTGCATATATCAATGGTGGGAAGATTTTCATGGATGTGTCTCAGGAGGACGGCAACGGTCTAAAGGTCGATAGCTTGCTGACGATGAAGGGTGGAGAGATTACAGCTAATGTCACGGGTGCAATCAGCAACGGAATCCGTTGCAGCTATCGTGCCACTTTCAAGGGCGGTACTGTCACTGTTGATGTTCAGGGTGATGGTTCACGTGGCATCCGTGGAAAGAAAACAAGTGCTTCATCTACTACAACTGTGGCTAACGGAGGTTTCCTTGATTTCATGGGTGCCAATGTTACCATGACCGTAAGCGGTGAGACATATTCAAAGGACGACTCCAAGTGCTATGGCATTAAGGCTGATCAGGTTCTTACCCAGACGGCAGGTGATCTCAGTATCAAGGTTACTTCTGATGATTCAGCCACCAAGGCCATTACTGCCAAAACCGATACCTGGACTGGTGGAACACGCAACGGCAAGACAAAGTAACCAAGACAGCCGTCTTTGACTGTTAAAAAATAACTAATATGAAATTCAATCGTATTCTACTCAAACTCTCCGGCGAGAGCCTTGCCGGTGAGAAAGGCTATGGCATTGATGTCGATCGACTCAATGACTATGCACGCCAGATAAAGGAAGCCCATGATATGGGCGTACAGATAGGTATCGTTATTGGGGGCGGGAATATTTTCCGCGGACTCAGTGGCGCGACAAAGGGATTTGACCGCGTCAAGGGCGATCAGATGGGTATGTGTGCCACTGTCATTAATAGTCTCGCACTCTCCAGCGCTCTTGGTGCCGCAGGCTGCAAGAGCCGTGTGCTGACTGCAATCCGCATGGAACCTATCGGTGAGTTCTATAGCAAGCACCGTGCCGTTGAATGCATGGAGAACGGCGAGGTCGTCATCATCTCATGTGGTACTGGAAGCCCATATTTCACTACCGATACTGGTTCCTCCCTCCACGGAATCGAGATTGAAGCCGACGTAATGCTCAAGGGTACTCGTGTCGATGGTGTCTATACTGCCGATCCGGAGAAAGACCCAACTGCCACGAAGTTCCACGATATTACCTTTGATGAGGTATATAACCGCGATTTGAAGGTCATGGACCTCACGGCAACCACTATGTGCAAGGTCAATAACCTACCTATTTATGTCTTTGACATGGATACTCCTGGTAACCTCCGCAAAGTACTTGAAGGCCAGGAAATAGGTACGCTGGTGCATAATTAAAAGTTTCCGGTAATTACTGATTTCCTAACTTTGCTATCATATTGCCTAAGCTATGTGAACGAAGATGATGATTCATCTTGATGTTCATTATGGCTTGGGCATGATTTTTTTGTGAATACATTCAAAGCCTGTGGATAATATCTACCAGTTGTTCACCCAGGCCTATTGTATAGCCCTGGGAAAGGAACACGACTCGATTGAATGTATCTGCAATGATGAATATAGGCATGATATCGGAGGTGAGGTGCATCTCGCGTTGTATCTCGGAGAGAATGGCTCCGTCTTTGTCAATACCGAAGCTGATGGTGTTAGGCAGGTTCGGGAAATCCTCGAAGCGGAATCTCTTTGCCTCGCTGTCATTTCGGAACAATAGCAGTATCTTTCCACCCCAGCCTTCAAGGTGTGATGCTGTGAGACTTATATCGCGCAGTGTATGGTTTGTAGGTTCGTCACTCGGTGCAATCATTCCGAGAACATAGTATCCACGTCCTGTTGTGGAGAGGATGGAAATGAGAGATGATTTGTCGATTGGAAGATAGCGATTCTCGCTGTTGAAAGAGCCGATAACCTGAACATCGCGTGTTGAAGTACGCATGATGAGAGGAACAGTTATAGTGGTATCAGGTGCTACGGGGAATACTTCTATATGTGACATCACACTGCCGTCTGCCATGCGCGTACCTGTTATGAGGATATAGTCTCCTGTATTGATTTCACTCCTGCCTTTCAGCAGACTTTCGTAATTATCGTCTTCTCCATAGTTCATCAGACTGCATTTTCCATCCTTGATTGAGGAGAGTGAGAAATGTATGTAGTATTTTGGGTTTGGATTGAACGTAGTGGGTTCGTAAGTCGCTTCAATCCATCCTTTTGCTGATTCTGGTTCTGAATCCGTGAACGATATTGTTTTCCATTCGTCCTTCATTTGGTCATAAATCTGGACATCACCATTTACAGTGTTCACTCTTGCGGCTTTGCCTAATGTGCGGCAGAGTGCAACGAAGAATATGTCTCTAGAAGCGGCATCGGTCACTCTGTGGCTCCATACTCCTATCGGAGACATACGCAGTTGCTGAGGATTGTGTTCCTCATCAATCTTGATATTGGTCTTGATCCATGAAACAAGGTTCAGTGTGTTACTGAACACTGTCTTCAGACTGTCACTGATATTATCCCTGAAGTAACTGCGGTATGGTGTGAGCATCTCATTGCGTACACGAGGACACATTATATATTTATTATATATTTCTTTATCGATGGCAACATCAGGAGTCTGTTCGTATGCATCAAGAAGATTCTCAGTCGTTATGTCACGAAGGTCCTTATCTGAAACTACCAAAAGCAGATTCTTTGCTCTTTGTTTGTCAGATGCCTTTTTCAAGAATTCCTTGATGGTCTTGTGATTTCCTCGGCTTGAGGTCAGGAATGGAGATGAAGTGTCGAAAGTTGCGATATACGCGTTGCGTATCGAGTCTTCATAGGCAAGACGACGTGAATTGGTAGCTTTCTGCTCGTCAGTCAGTTCGGGAATCGTGTTGCGTTCTTTTGGTGGAACAATCTTCAGATCGGCTGAGAATCTGTCACCTGACTTGTGTCTGAGAACGATGACTGTGGTGTCTCCCATTGCTGCAGAACACTTTCCAAATCCGTATTTTCCGTCTTTGTATCCCCATGCTATGAGGTCTCCCATGCCGGCTTCGATCAATGTGAGACCATCTGCCGATGTGGTCTTGTCAGCAATAGTATAGAATTCGGCGTAGTTGTATATCTTGAACTGAACTCCAGCACCTGAGACTGCATTCCCGTTTGTGTCAACGATCTTTACAAATGCCTGCCCTACCGGTGCATAGTTCCGTGTGACGTTGATTTCCGTGTAACATGCGTTTTTTGACATGACTTCCTCCGGACCATCGTAATCACCGAATACTTTGGTATGCATCAGCAGACCACGTGAGGCAGGTGCATTGAACCAGCCTAAATCGAGTACGGCCTCCGGCTCGCATGCTCCGAGGAAATGCCACTGACCGTCAGCCCAAGCCTCAACCCATGCATGGTTGTCGTCGGTGTGAGCCCAACGGGGTGTATAGACCTGACGGGCTGGAATGCATACGGAACGGAGTGCAGCAACGGTAAAAGTGGACTCTTCTCCACAGCGACCGTATGCCGTGCGGATAGATGCGAGAGGCGAACTGGTACGTTCGTCACTGGGGGTATATGTGACTTTCTCATGGCACCAATGGTTGACTTCTAGAATTGCTTCTTTCATGCTCAATCCACGGACGCGCTCCTTCAGTTCTTCATAGAACACCATACGTGAGGAATCAAGATTCTCGTTGTTCACACGTACCGGCAGAACGAAATGGCGGAACTCACGTTCAGGAACGCTGTCGCCCCATGGCATTTCCTCTCGTGCCTGGAACGAGCAGTCTATGTTCTGGCGCCAGAACTCCTCCGGATAGTCAACACTATCAGGTGTGGGCATATAGGCATAGAGGAAATCCAACGCTGCTTGTTTCTGACTGTCCTGCCTAGAACAGGAGATAATAGAAATAACCAAACCCAATATGGCGAGGTATCTACTGACTTTCATTGGCAACATAGTTATCGTCATCGTTTATGTTTACGTCAATTAATCTTCATCTGTATTGCATCGCTGTATCTCTCTATGATATCTGTCAAGGCTCGGTTGACGCTTACCTTCGTGTTTTTTGAAGTGAAATTGGCTTTGGTCTTTTCATCCATGAAGATGTTGAACTTCAACTCGGTTTCACCAGGATTCTCATGGGCCACTTCACTGAGATCTTCCACCATTTCGTCGGTCAACAGATTTACATCAATGCTGAGGGTAAGGGTCTTGATAAGTGTGTTCTTAACTTCCGAGAGCAGTTCAACCGAGTTCAGCTGCAGTTCTTTCTTTTCTGCGTCCCATTTGCCGGGAACGACCTTTGCTCGGATGAATACTGGAACCCCTTCAAAGAAACTATTGCGGAACTCGGTCCAGTTCTGCCCGAAAAGGGCTAACTGGAAGGAACCATTATAGTCTTCGATGGTGATTTTCCCATAAGGATTCCCTTTTTTGGTCAATCCTGTGAACACGTTATTTATAATACCTCCGAAAGTAACCTCTGTTCTTGAAGATAGTAGTTCAATGTTGTCAAGTTCGGTGACAGAGGTATTGCATACGTTGTTCAGGATAATGGCATATTCGTCAAGCGGATGGGCAGACAGGTATATGCCGACGAGATCGCGCTCTTTGTTCAGGCGTTCAAGGTCTGACCATGTTTCAATAATCTGTGGTACTTGTGGATGGACGGTTTCAACAGCCATCATACCGCCGAAAAGACTGTTTGCGGCATTGTTCCTATCCGTCTGGTAACGGTTTCCATAGCGGATAATGGTGTCAAGGAACTGCTCGTGACCGTTATCATAGAAGAATGTTTCACGAGGAACTCCGGATATTGAATCGAGTGCTCCTGCGAGAGCCAGGCACTCAAGACTCTTGCGGTTGCAGCTCGACAGGTTTACACGTTCCACGAGATTGAAGACATCAGTGAACGGACCATTTTTCGCTCGTTCGTCAATAATGGCCTGGGCTGCGCTAGTTCCAACTCCCTTCACAGCTCCGAGCCCGAAACGGATATCGCCTTTCTGGTTCACTGCAAACTTCAAACGGCTTTCGTTGACATCAGGACCGAGGGTGCTGATTCCCATGGATTTGCATTCGTCCATCAGTTTCCGAACCGTAGTGATATCACTGAGACTCCGGCTCATTGACGCAGCCATATACTGAGCTGGATAGTGGGCCTTGAGATATGCTGTCTGATATGCCACCCATGAATAGCAGGTAGCATGACTTTTGTTGAAGGCGTATGATGCGAATTTCTCCCAGTCAGCCCATAT
>DCGE01000144.1 GCA_002314525.1 Prevotellaceae bacterium UBA1786
GACCAATCCAGATGTCCTTTACGATTGAGTTGTTTGGAACCCATTCCCTGTCGGAACGTAACAGACAGTATGAAATACCCAAGTCGACACGTCTGTATGCAGGGAAACGGAATGGCTTGTCCTCAATGGCTCTTGATGGTGCACCGAACGGCAGACCGCTGGCGTAATGTCCTTTTATACTGGCCTTCCATCGGTCAGTCCCTGGAAAGTAGTCGGAGAAGAATATACCGAAGTTCAGCCGCTGGTCGGTAGGACGCGGACTCCACGTGCCGTTGATCTTCTCTTCCGTCTTCATAAGACCGAAACTGATCCACGAATCAGTGCCGGGAACGAATTCTCCGTATATCTTCATATCAAGTCCGAGTGCATAGCCCTCTGCACAGTTCTCGCCGGCATAGATTACCCTTACGTTATCGACCTTGTACGGGACGAGGTTGGAGAGGACCTTATAGTATAGTTCTGCAGTTGCCTTGAACGGGCGGCTGTTCATTTTGAACTTGTATTCTCCGCCTAAGACAAAGTGTACAGACCTCTGAGATTTGATGTTCTTGTTGAGTCTTACTGTTGAATTTCCGTCAACTATGACTGTGTCCTTCAGTTCTTTGTAGAACGGGGCTTGATAGTACAGTCCTGTTGAGAACCGAAATACCAGATCCTCGTTCTTTGCCGGGATGAACGCCAGCGATACTCTTGGTGAGAATAGAGTCTCGGAGTTATAGTCCCAGTGTGAGAGTCGAGCCCCATAATTT
This sequence comes from Prevotellaceae bacterium UBA1786, assembly GCA_002314525.1. Next base: position 750 of record DCGE01000144.1, read on the forward strand.
ACTATCATTTCGCCTTCAGGAAACATCTTCATCCATTTGTCTTGTACGTAAGCCTCATACCTATTGCTTGAAAGAGAGTTGTCTGAAGACATGTTATAGACCAAATCCAGTCGTTCTGAATTGTGTGGCAGTGAATAACCGGCAGAGTCACGCATCTCCCATTCACGCATAGTCTCATCAATAACCTCGTTTTTCATGAGCAATCCGTAGTTGATATCGTGGCCTGTGAAACGGCTTCTGCCAGAGAGTCCTATGGACTTTACGGTAGCTGTGAGTCTGTTGCGGGCGTGCTGCTTGTACGTTCCGATTCCGAGAGCATTGGCTTCGTCGTAGCCATCGGCTGTCAGCCAGTATTCACCTTGTATGTCGAAGGTCTCGCTCTCCTTCGTCTGGAAGGCCGAGACATTCAGGGAGAGACTGTTCATGTCGTTGAACTTATGAGTGAGCGACAGCGAGCCGAACACCGTCTGGAACTTGTCTTCTTCCGTTCCGTCAAAGAACACTTTGAATGTTTTCACATCCTTCTGAGTGCCGAACTTTGTCTCGCGGTTCTGTGGCGTGAAATTGTAATCGTTGCGGGCTATGTTACCTATGAGGTCGACAGTCCATCTCTGGTTGGGACTCCATGAAAGATATGTCTGGTAGCGTAAGTCTTTCGGTTCGTATTCTCCTTTTGTATCCATTGTGCCAAGGAGGTTCTTCATAGTCTTGTAACGGAAGGCATTGGTCCAGCTGACCTTCTGATTGCCTAATCCTACGTAGGCACTTGCTCCAAGTAAACTCGCACTTACCGATGACTCGAACTTCTGTACCTTCTTGTATGTGATGTCAAGAACCGATGACATCTTGTCACCGTATTTTGCTTCGAATCCACCTGCTGAGAAACCTATCTTCTCAACCATGTCGGGGTTGATGATGGAGAGTCCTTCCTGCTGACCGGAACGGATGAGCAGAGGACGATAGACTTCCGTGCCGTTGAGATATACACTGTTTTCGTCGAACGAGCCTCCTCTTACATTGTACTGGTTCGATAGTTCGCTATGGGTGCTCACTCCGGCCTGAGTAGCAATTATCTGTTCCACTCCCTGTCCTGATGCATTACCCATGTGTTTCGTATCGTTCATGTTGATATCCGACATGGTGTTGGTCTGTCTGCGTATTTCCTTGACCTCAACTTCCTGCAGCTCAATTCCAAGTTTCGGAAGCATGACGTCAATCCTGACTGTGTCGGTAGGATTTTTCAGCACACGTTTCCTTGTCTGGTAGCCCAGTGTCTGGAACACCACAACGAGTGAGTCGGTTGATTTGCATGTAAGCGAATATCGTCCTTTCAGGTCGGCGTATGTATTGACCAACTGCCCCTCAACTGTCACCAGTGCCAGTTCAAGTGGGGCTTTAGTATCATCGGTGACGGTTCCCTTGATAGTCACCTGCTGAGCTTGTGTTCCTTCGGAATACAAGATACATAACACCAACAAGCACGCAAACCTTTTTGCATGCCTGAGGGTAGGAGAGAGTATATTTCCTTTTACCATCATATAAATAACGGAAATATCTTCAGTTTATTATATTTCACATCATAAAAAATAAGGTGGCTCTTGTTTATGGAACCACCTTATTATATTATATTAGGATAATGTTCAATTAAAAGAACTTGTATCTGTTGTCCTTGACGTCAGCCTTGAGGTAGAGAGTGTTGATTACATTGTTGATGGCATAGCGCATCAGTGTGTTTGATACGTTAGCCTTCTCAGCCTTTTCGTCGAACTTCTGACCGGCAGACTTCTTGTCGAGTACCTGAACCATGAATACGCCGTTCACACCCTTGGCAGCGTTACTTACCTGGCCCTTAGCGGTTTTTGTAGCAAGAGCACCGACGATTGGTTCCTGTGAACCAGTTGCCATTACGTATGGAGCAGCATTGAATGTAACTGCCTGGAGTGTGTCAACAGAAGCACCCTTGATAGCCTGAACAGCGCTGAGAGACTTGGTGTCCTTCAACTGAGAAAGAATCTTCTCAGCCTTCTTGTCAGCAAGAACCTGCTGCTTGAGAGCTTCGTTCAACTTTTCAACTGAGCGGTAACCAGCAGGGTTTACGTCAGTGAGAGCAGCAACGAGAAGATGATCGTTGTCACCACATTCATAGAGAGGAGATACTTCACCTACTTCAGCTTCGTCGAAAGCCCATTTGAGAGCATCGCGAGTACCGTGGATATTGGCAATGCCGTGAGCTGAACTTACGAGGTCTTTGCTTTCAAGTACCTGATAGCCTTCCTTTGCAGCGTTTGCCTCGATTGATTCGAGAGTCTTGTTGGCTGCGAGGAATGAACTGAACTTATTGTATTCGCTGCTGTAGGTCTCTTCAGAGAAACGGTTCTCCTTGACTACGCTTGCAACGTTGTACTTAGTGATAGGGTTCTTTGTGTCGAGAACCTGAAGTATGATGATGCTACCGTTGGCGAGTTTAACCTGCTTTGTGGTTCCGGCAGGAGTGTTGTAGATTGAACTGATGAACAGAGCATTGTCGGCATCAACTGAGCTTCTCTCGTAGTCAGCGGTTGCTACCCATGAAGAGTCACCAACCTGACCGTATGTCTTTGCAATTTCCTTGAAGTCGCCACCTGCAACGATTGCGTTGAGGATACTGTCGGCTTTTTCCTGAGTCTTGGCTACATCGTCAGTACCTACACCGATCTGGCGGAAGAGAACTGAGTCAGCCTGAAGAGTCTTTTCGAGGACCTTGAAAGTATAGTAGCAATTTGTTGCAATGTCGAAAGTGGCAGGAACAGTCTGACCAACAGCTGTGGAATCAAGTACATCTGCAATCATTGCTGGGAATGCATCCTTGCTCTTCAGAATGTTTGAATAAGTGAGGAGTGATGCAGCCTGACGAACTACGTTGCCTGCGCTTTCATTGTCAGCAGCAGCTTCAAGTTTATTCTGAGACTCCTTCAGTGATGCAAGAGAAGCAGCCTTGTCCTTGTCGCTTGGAACTACTGAAACTGAGATGTACTTCAGGTCGCGAGTCTCAACGCTCTGCTTGTATGCTTCCTTATGTTCTTCGTACTTAGCTTTGAGTTCAGCATCGGAAACCTCGATTTCCTTGTCATCGATGCTTGTGAAAGGAACTGCAGCAACGAGAACATCGTTCTGCTGGTTCTGAGCATCGAAATACATCTTGGTTTCTACACTGTTTGCTGTGAGAGCCTTTGACATGAGAACCTGATACTTCTGAGTGTAGAGGTCGTCACGGATAGTGCGCTGAGCAAAGAGATAGTACTTGTAAATCTTTTGATATACATCAGGGATTTCCTGATTAGCTTCCTTCATTGTCTGGTAGCTGGTAAGGAACTGCTGAACAGCTGCGAAGTCGTATCTGCCGTCCTGACCCATGAATGCAGGAATCTGGAGCATACGGTTTGCACCGCTCTGAAGAATCTGAGCCACTTCGTCGTCAGTTACCTGAATACCGAGTTCCTGACATTCTTTCTGGATAAGTTTGTTCTGAACGTAAGTCTGCCATACTTCGTCCTTGATGCGGTTCTGCTGATCCTCGCCTGAAGACTGCTGGCCTACGATGTCGTAGTAGTTTGTAAGGTCGTTAACCAACTCGTTGTAGTCCTGGATTGATAGAGCTTCACCCTGAACTTCACCTACCTGCTGCTTAGACTGGTTCATCAGTCCTTCACAACCCTTAAACAAGTCTCCTGCTACGAAGCAGAACAATGCCACTGCGATGATTCCTACAAGCAGTGGACCATGAGATCTGATCTTTGATAATGTTGCCATTTCTTTGTTTTATTATTATTGTTTTTGAATTATATGCCCATTAAGCGTACAAAGGTAACACTTTTTTTCCAAACACACACAAAGAACAGAGAAAAAAATGCCTCAATATGCTATTTTTCTACCTTATTTTATTATATGACGCATTTGTGGAGTCTTTCATATCAGCGTGAGTTCTGGCTTTGATGCTCTTGATTCGTGTTAGATTTCTTGAATTTCGGAAACAATCTTCCGACAACGCACCCTCAGTCTGCCGCAACCGCCTTTGGCACGGCTCTCGCAGTACTCAAGTTTTATCTGACAGCAATACATATGATTATTTTTCGTTGCCTGGCTGTTTTACTTGTGATTTGATTAAGTGAAATGTGTAGGTTTGTGAGGTTTTGTTAAAGTGTGGGTGGTTTGTAGATTTTTTTTGTAAAATCGTTTGCTTAATTTTAAACCTTGAAGTAATTTTGGTATCAGTTTTGTAAGTTGTGAGTATAGAGTAGAGGACTGACAAATGTTTGAGGGCTGGTGAAATCCAGTAACTTTGGAAAAGTGATATGTAATTCATTAATATAATAAACAAAATTATGGGACAAACAATGAAAAGATTTTATGGAACACTTGTTGCAATAGCCCTGGTTTCAGGTCTGACAGGTGCTTTTGCATTCTCTTTTGCTGAAAAGGCAATCGGTGACGGAAACGAGATGACTGAAGGTGGACAGGCTGGCGGCTTGTTTCAGGTTGCTCAGTCGAACTCAACTCCTGAACAACACATAGACCTCACGGGTGCTGCTGAGAAGGGCTGTGCTGCCGTTGTATATATTAAGGTGACAATTGGCGGTCGTACTCAGACCATTGAATATTACGACCCATTTGATGACTTCTTCGGTGATTTCTTCGGTCGTGGAAATGGCGGAGGTCGTCAGCGTCGTCAGGTTGAGACTCCGAAGAGTCAGGGAGCTGGTTCAGGAGTACTCATCTCAGAAGACGGCTATATCGTGACAAACAACCATGTGGTTGAGAATGCTACGGAAATCAACGTGACTCTCAATGACAGCCGAGAGTT
>DCGE01000049.1 GCA_002314525.1 Prevotellaceae bacterium UBA1786
CCCGAGAAGAGCATCCTGCCGAGATAGCCCTTGAAGAACACCTCATTGCCCTCACCGAACTGGCTCAGCCAATCGACAAGATTCATGTCGCTGCTGAAGAACGACGAGTTGTCAAGAGGCAGATATGCCGTAGTGATGGTGATACCCCAGTCGAATGTTCCAGCCTGAGGTTCCCTGTTGCCGTTGATAATCTCGAACAGAGCAGTCATTGCCCTCGGGTTATGAGAGAGGAACACAACCTTCTCACCCTTCTCGACAGTAAACGAGAGGTCGTCGAACAGAACCGTTCCGTCATCATCGACAGCCTTCAGGCCTTCGACATGAAGAATCTGGTTGCCCGGCTCACGTTCCATAGAGAAGATGATACCTGGATATTTACGAGTAGAAGGAGTGATTTCATCGACATTGAGTTTCTCAAGCATCTTCTTGCGACTGGTAGTCTGCTTTGACTTAGCCACATTGGCCGAGAACCTTCGGATGAACTCCTCAAGTTCCTTACGTTTCTCTTCAGCCTTCGCCCTCTGGTTCTGAGCCTGTTTCAGTGCAAGCTGAGAACTCTGATACCAGAAACTGTAGTTGCCTGCAAAGAGGTTTATCTTACCATAATCGATATCGACAGTATGTGTGGATACTGCATCAAGGAAGTGGCGGTCGTGGCTTACGACGAGAACCGTATGTTCGAAATCAGCCAAATAGTCCTCGAGCCACTCAACAGTATCGAGGTCAAGGTCGTTGGTAGGCTCATCGAGCAGGAGGTTGTCAGGATTACCGTAAAGAGCCTGAGCAAGCATCACCCTCACCTTCTCCTTACCTGACAGTTCCGACATCTGACGATAATGTAAGTCTTCCTTGATACCCAATCCGCTCAGCAGGATTGCAGCATCGCTCTCAGCATTCCATCCGTCCAGTTCGGCAAACTTCTCTTCCAACTCAGCAGCTCTGACACCATCTTCGTCAGAGAATTCCTCCTTTGCATAGAGAGCATCCTTCTCCTTCATGATATCCCACAAGACAGAATGTCCCATCATGACTGTATCCATAACATTGTATGCATCGAACTTGTTATGGTCCTGAGATAATACCGACAGGCGTTCGCCTGGTCCTAATGTGATACTACCTGTTGCGGGATCGAGTTCACCGGAAATTGCTTTAAGCAAAGTTGACTTACCTGCGCCATTCGCACCGATGACGCCATAGATGTTGCCATTCGTGAATTTCAGGTTGACATCCTTATATAAAACCTGCTTTCCGAATTGCACTGAAAGATTTGAAACTGTTATCATGTGTGCAAAGTTAAGAAAAAAGTTCGATATAATCATCCCATACCTTATAATTTATTATTAACAGAGATATTTGAAGCAAAAAAACTGTCAAAACAAACTAATTATTTTGCTGTGACAAAAAAAATTATTACCTTTGTGCGCTTAATATGCAGATAACAACAATTAATAATAAAAACAATGGCAAAGAAAAACAAAAAAGAAGCAATCGGATTTGATGTTCAGCTGAGCAAATCCGAAGCATTCATTGAGAAGCATCTGAAGCAGATCTTGTACGGTCTGGCAGCAGTTTGTGTAGTAGTAATCGCTATCTACTTGTGGAACAACCACAAGGACAGCATGGAAAAAGAAGCTGCAAATGCTATCGCAAAGAGTCAGGAATCATTTGCAATGGACAATTTTGACCTCGCCCTCAATGGAGACAACGTGAACGAGAAGGGATTCCTGAACATCATCAGTGAATTCAGCGGAACAAAAACTGCCAACCTTGCAAAGGCATACGCAGGACTCTGCTACTACAATCTCGGCAAGTATGATGAGGCTGAGAAGATGTTCAACGACTATACACCTCAGGACGATGCAGTGATCTCACCTGCTGTTATTGCAGCACTGGGTAATTGCTACGTTGAAAAAGGTGACAAGGAAAAAGGTGCAGAGACACTTGTAAAGGCAGCCAAGGTTGCTGACAACGATGCATCAAGTCCAATATTCCTTCTTGAGGCAGGTCAGATTTATCAGGATCTCGGACAGAAAGAAAAGGCACTTGAACTCTATAACGAGATCAAGACAAAGTACTATCTCAGTGCTGTTGCCAATGAGATTGACAAATACATTGAATTGTGCAAATAATCAAGAAGAAAAATCTATCTGAGTACGATCCATCCACAATCCCAAATGCATCGGGAATGAAAGTCGGGATTGTAGTCAGCGAATGGAACGAACAAGTAACAGGAGCACTGCTTAACGGTGCTCTTGATACTTTATTAAGACATGGTGTCACAAAAAATGACATCATCATTGAACATGTTCCAGGTTCATTTGAACTGATCAATGGCGCTTCGCGTATGACACGTCGCGATGTCGATGCCGTCATTGCAATCGGATGTGTGGTTCGTGGAGACACACCACATTTCGACTATATCTGTCAGGGAACGACATTCGGTCTGTCGCAGCTCAACCTCACCCAAGACAAGCCTGTCATCTACGGACTGATAACAGTCAACAACATGCAACAGGCACTCGACCGTTGCGGAGGATGCTGTGGCAACAAAGGAGACGAGTGTGCCGTGACAGCCATAAAAATGATTCATAATTGCAAAATAGGAAAAGAAAATATCTAGCAGGTTCAATAATAGCACTTTTTGCAGTTGCTATTCTAGGACTGACATGGTATTTCAGTCTTCCATCCACTCAAACCAGATTAGGCGCATATATTGCCGAGATGCTCTCCAAACGGTTGGGTACGGAAGTAGGGCTGGAACGTGCGTGCTATTCATTTCCGAATACATTCAGATTAGAAGGAATACTTATTGACGATCAGAAGGAACGTCCTATGCTAAGGGCATCGGAAGTCTCTGCATCAATAAGCATTCCTTCTCTTCTTTTCTCAAGACAGATAAAGATTTCATCGCTTTCCTTCTCAGATATCAAAGCTCAGATAGTAGAAGAAACAGACTCCACATACAACTTCCAGTTTGTCATCGACAGTCTCTCGACTGATGATTCAGAATCAGGAAGCCAGATTGACCTGTCGGTATGTAAGGCAAAGGATGTGGATGTGGTCTTCAAAAGCATTCCACAAAAAATAGATGCAAGTATCTGCAATCTGAATTTGTCACTCTCAGATATTTCATCTGCCGACTCCTCCTTGTCACTCCGACTCAGGAATCTGTCGTATGAAAGGCTGAAATATGCAGGTCAAGGCCGGCAGATCGATTCAGCGCCATTCAACTTATCAGGCGATATTGACTTTGCAAGTTCGGGGGACAGGCTGTCATGCAAGATTGATGACACGACACTGAAAATCGGCAAGAGAGAATTCAGTATCGGCAGCACCGAACTTCAAAAGGAGAAAGGCATCATTTCAATTCCATCTGTAGACATACAGTCAGAAGATTACCTATCCATCATTGGAAAAGGAACTATCAACACTGGCAATGGTGCCGTTGATACAGATATAGAGAAGATATTCGTATCACAGCAGTTCATTACCCTCATATCTTCTGAATTCGATATTGACAAGGATGTTCTGAACATCATGTCGCGTTTCGGTGACGTTGCATACACAGGAACATTCAGTAAGACGCCGTCATCATCATCCAATCCAGATGCCTATTCGGCAAAAGGTGATATTTCAACAGATCTGGGACAGGTTTCAGCCGAAATGTCATATTGCAACAAGATGATTGATGCCAGACTGGAGACAGAAGATTTCAGTTACGGAAAGATAATAGACGACAGTATTAAAGGTATGGCAAGCCTCGATGCGGACGTATCATTTGACCTGTCGGATTATCTGGCATCAACCAACGAAATACACGCACATATTCCGAATATTGAATATCAAGGGCAGAGATATTCAAACATCAATATTGATATGGGTGTAAACAACAATGTTATAGATGGGACAGTCAAGATGGATGACCCAAAGTCGCAGGTTGACTCAAAGTTCTCATTCCGAACCAACAAAGATAACATCAAAGACATACATGACATCGACCTATCTCTAAAACTTGATGTCTCAAAAGAACTGAACAGACTGATATTAGGCCAGGATGCACCGGAGAAAATAGGAATTGACCTCGATGCAGAACTTTCGGACCTGAATCCACAAACAGCCATAGGTTCAGTTGCCTTACATTCAGCTTCGGTTTCAACAGCTCAGGACCAATATTCTGTAGACAATGCCAACATTGACATTATTCCCGTTACATCTGAAAAGCGAATCATCAATATCTGTACAGACTTCCTTGATGCCTCACTTTCAGGTACAATCGACCCACTGACAATCCATAAGGCATTTCTTTCGCAACTAAGTAGGCATCTGCCTTCATTATTATCCTCAGATACGGATAATCGCAACGACTTCTCGTTTGACGTACATCTGAAGCAGACTGACATGATTCGCCAGTTCTTACCGGATTCTGTCTTGACGTTCAGTCCTATTGACATCAATGGATATATTGATGCCAAACAAGGCGCTCTTGATATGGATATCCAGACTCCATCTTTCTCAAAAGGCGATCTTACTCTGTCGTCGATATCAGCAAAAGTCAAGTCGGATGCTCAGATTCTGTTTGCCGATATTTCAGGACGGAAGGAATCACAAGAAGACAACAGCATCAACGTGTCAGCCAACGCATTGGCACACAACGGCTGTATTTCATCGACAATAGGATTCAATACCGACGACAACATTACACTGAAAGGAGAACTGTCATCAGAGACGAGATTCGTACGTGATGAAACGAACCTGAAAACAGAAATATCATTCAGTCCGTCATGGATAAGTTTCAAGAACGATAAATGGAACATTCTTCGTTCAGCAGTATCCGTCTTAAACGGCAAGGTGCAGGTTGATAATGTCAAGTTGGCGTCATCCGACCGATATCTGATTCTCAATGGTGATGTTTCTGCATCGCAACAAGACACACTATGTGCTGACTTCCACGGATTTGATATTGCATATCTGCAGGATCTGCTTAACTTCCACCCTATCAAACTTGGAGGAAAGATGTCAGGTCAGGCATTACTGTCAAATATTCTTGACGAGCCAAACGTGAATTCAAATCTGACAGTTGACAGTCTGTATTTCCAAGAAGGCTATTTAGGCAAGGCTGACATTCAAGTCGGATGGAATCCAATAATAAAAGGTGTTACAATATCAGCAGACATTGTTGACGAACCGACAAATAACGTTTTCACACAGGAATGGCCGATACGCCGTACCACTACAGTGCATGGTTATGTTGCTCCAGGAGAAGTGAGGGATGATATCCAGCTCACAATAACAGCTGATAACACATCAGCAGAATTCATACATGGTTTTCTGGGCGGTGTGTTCCGGACCGTAACCGGCGACGTGAACGGAGTGCTGCGTGTAACAACTGGCTCCGAAGGCGTGAACCTCATCGGAAGAATGAGTGTAGATGCCGATCTGGAACTTCGTGCTACCGATATCACATATCATATCAACGGACGCGATTCGATAGACTTTGTCCCTAATGCATTCAAGTTCCAGGACGTTCACATATCAGACCGCAATGGACACGAAGGAGTCGTCAACGGACAAGTAACGCACAGAAAGTTGAGAGGAATCGGTTATGATTTCAGGCTGAATTTCGATGATCTGCTTGTATATGACGAGAAAGAATTCAATTCGGATAAGTTCCTTGCAACCGTCTCGGGTTCAGGAAATATGACAATCAGAGGCAAAGACGGATATAATGTAAACCTCAATGCTCACATCACTCCTTCAAAAGGAAGTGTGTTCGCCTACGATGCAGCAACACCGGATGCCATAAATCAAGGAAAGTTCATAACGTTCAGAAGCAGGAACGAAAACAAAAACGATAACGATAACGAAAACGAAAACGGAGAGAAGGAAGACGACTATTCCTCGGACATCATATTCGATATAAACATACATGTCACTCCTGATTGTGCCATACGTCTGAAGATGGATAACAACGAAGACGGGTACATAACAGCATACGGATATGGCGATATTGTTGGACGGTATCACAACAAGAACCCATTCACCCTTCAGGGTGTCTATCAGATAGAAAGCGGTAAGTACCGTCTATATCTTCAGGACATGATCTATCGTGATCTCCAGCTTCAGTCAGGCAGCAACGTGACATTCAACGGATTCCCATTCGATGCCGGCATACACCTGATTTGTCATCACACACTCTCATCAGTACCACTCAGAGACCTGACCAGTTCTGTGGAATTCCTACAGAACAGCAATGTGAAAGTCACGTGTATAATGGATATCACAGGCAAGCTCGGAAATATGAATTTCGGATTCAATATCGACCTGCCGAATGTCAGCGATGAGACACGCCAGATGGTACATAGTCTGATAAGTACGGAAGAGGAGATGAACATGCAGATGATATACCTGCTCGGTCTCGGACGGTTCTACACAAATGAAATTGCACGGGCACAGGGCAAGACAGGTACAGGCAGCGAGATGAGTTCGTTGGTATCGTCAACGCTCAGTGGACAGATAAACAACATGCTCGACAGTTTCATCGGCAGCAAGAGCAACTGGAACTTCGGTACGGGATTCTCAACAGGAGAGAAAGGCTGGGACAACCTCGATGTCGAGGGAAGTTTTTCAGGACGTCTGCTTGATGACCGACTGCTGATCAACGGCAATTTCGGATACCGAGACAACACACTGACAAACAAATCGAATTTCATCGGCGATTTCGATATTAAGTACAAGATCTTCCCTAATCGCAATATATACATCAAAGGGTACAACCAGACGAACGACAAGTATTTCACCAAATCAACACTCACGACACAGGGAATAGGACTCAGTATCCAGAAGGATTTTGATTCGTTTATCGATTTGTTCCGCAAGTCGTCCGCACTTCCTCAGTCGCTGTCAGAATTTCCAAACAAGAAATAATATTCAAATTCAATACAAGACATGTACACATTCAATCCGAAGGAAGCAAAAGATAAAATCGTATTATGGATTCGTGACTTCTTCGAGAAGAACGGTCCTGGCTGTAATGCGGTGTTAGGCATATCTGGCGGTAAGGACTCATCGGTAGTAGCAGCACTGTGCTGCGAAGCACTTGGCCCCGAGAGAGTGATTGGCGTACTGATGCCTAATGGAGTACAACCCGACATCGACTGTTCGCTGCTGCTTTGCAAGCATCTCGGAATCAAGTACTATACCATCAACATTCATGATGCTTTTGAGGCGGTGACAGCACAACTCCGTCAGGCAGGTCTTGACCCATCAGACCAGACACTGACCAATCTGGCCCCACGGATCAGGATGTCAACGGTATATGCCGTATCACAATCAAATAACGGTCGAGTGGCCAATACATGCAATCTTTCCGAAGACTGGGTTGGATATAGTACCCGCTACGGCGATTCCGTAGGTGATTTCTCACCTTTGTCACGTTTCACAGTACAGGAAGTGAAGGCCATAGGCCACGAGCTCGGACTTCCGGATGAACTGGTGGAGAAAACACCGATTGACGGTCTTGTCGGCAAGACTGACGAAGACAACCTCGGTTTTACATACGCAGAACTTGACCGCTATATCCGTACCGGTGAAATCGAAAACCTTGAGCACAAAGAACTGATCGACCGCAAACATAAGGCAAATCAGTTCAAACTTCAGTTGATGCCGATCTATGAGCCCTGATATCACAAAAGAAATCCTTGATGAACTATATTCCACCTTTGACATTGAAAAATTCAAGGCAATCGATCCGTGTGGAGCCGTTTATCAGTTGATGGACAATACCGATTCGCAACTTGATATTGAAATAGGTGCATTGCTGACAGCCATGATTTCATGGGGATCGCGCAAAGTGATTGTACCGACAGCCCTTCACATGCTTCGTGATGAGATGCAATGGCATCCTGCTCGGTTTATCATGGAAGGAAGATTTCTGGAGTCATATCAGGATGCGAAGAACCAGTGCGTTTACCGTACACTGAATGTTCCGACATTCAAAGAGATATGCCGAAACCTTCAGAAAGAACTGACAGGCTATCCAACTATGGAAGAACGGCTTTCGCATCTCACGACAAAAGATGCTATCGGTGAAATCTGCCGTTGGCTTGAACCGGCAAAGATCGGTACGATGGACAAAAGTGCCTGTAAACGTGTATGTATGTTCATGCGATGGATGGTTCGTCACGACACACCAGACCTAAACCTTTGGAAGACCCGCAGCCAAAGTGACCTTTATGCTGTCATGGATGTACATGTATGCCAGCTGACGGCATCACTGCTTCA
>DCGE01000184.1:0-496 GCA_002314525.1 Prevotellaceae bacterium UBA1786
GTTCGTATCGCAGCCAGCCATTCCTCCCTACACTACCACCCTGATGCCGTAGATTCGCATCGACATGAACTTCCTGCCGTCCTTCTCGTGTACGTTGAAGAACGCATCGAACTCCATCAGTTTCTTGGTGTTCATGTACTCGCCGAGAGTCTTTGCATCCACATCATCGAACTTCGTTCCGATGAACCTGTTGCTGCGCTGCTCGCCGTTCCTGTTCACATACTGCGATTCAAACTCAATGTCCGTAACCGACTTTATCTCTCCTGTCTCTTTCAGCGTGATTGTCCTCGCTGTCAAACCTTTTATTATTCCTTTTAATGTCATAGTTCTGTTATTTGATTGTTATATTTATAAAATTCTGCACTTGGTGTATCCACGTCAGTTCAGCCACTTCGCCGCTGTCTGTCAGCATGCACCATGTGTGTAGTTCGGTCTGCACCGCAGTCACCCACCGTTCGCCTTTCCTGAGCTGTAGGATTACCTGACTGCCGCCGAT
>DCGE01000184.1:513-5251 GCA_002314525.1 Prevotellaceae bacterium UBA1786
GATAAGACTGAACTTCAGACTCCGAACCAGGAAGTAAGGGGTTATCATAATGGGGCAGAGCATCTCAAGAGGCATCTTCGCATAATAATTCTTTCTCCTGACTGTGACAAGTCCTCTTTCTTGATCCTTGCCCACCACCACCGTCGGCAGCCCACTCAGGGATATGATATTCCCCACTTCCAGTTCTTCTATTTGCATACTTTCACCAGTTTGAAGATGAATTTCCTGCCTTTTGCAAAGCGGCCGAACATCAGTTTGCCGATTGTCTCGCAAGGCTTTGCAATGCAGTTCACTTCCGTTCCGTCAATGTTCTTCATGTGCAGCACATCCTGATATTCAGGTTCCTTGCAGCGAAGTCGGAACACACATGAATTATTGCAGTGGAACACATGATTTTCCTTCACCTCAATGATCCTATAGTGATTCCCATTTATCACCAGCTTGTCTGCATCTGCCATACACTTCAAATTTTCTTGTACTTCTTGATTCCCTTCGCCTTTTCTTCGGCTGTAGAGATTAGTTTCACTTTGTTTCTGTAAATCCAGTTTCGCACCGTAGCAGTTGGATCTTTTCTCATCTTTGATACGGACATCTTCGCAGCCAATTCGCTCAGATAGAACTCGTCAGGCAGTTCGCTGTATATGTTCACCTTCGGTCTTGATTCCAGCATCTGTGCGTTGTTCTCAACCTCATATCTGAAACAGCTCTCCATCAGTCTCTGCTCTGCCAGCCACAGGATGATTTTCTTCACTGCAGCCCTTATCTTCTTCTCGCTCATGTTGGTATGGTAGCGTTTGAAGAGCAGATACAAAATACATCCTACGGCATTCACATTGTCTCTTGCTCGTCTCACGAATGCCTGCTGGCTTTCGTCAAGAAGTTCGGTGGCCTTCTCCGTGACTTCATCCTCCCATTTCTTCAGACAGTCATACACAAACTCACTGCCTTCAATCTTGTAGAACTCGCCCTTGGCCTCCATCTCGTTGCGTGACTGGATGGTCCACTTCTGGAACTCCCTGAATCGCTCTTCCTCTTCCTCAGTCATCACATCCCATACCGGCTCATCATTGCCCTTGTCCTTGTTCAGACTCACGAACCATAATCTCGACACCAGACCGTCCTCTGGATTCTTGAAGGTGTCCTTTCGTGCTCCCGGAGTACCGCAGACCATGTAGTTGATGCATCCTTTGTGGAAACCGCGAACCGAGTTGTAGGTCTTGTAGTCAACCGAGAACTCATCCTGGTCGTAGATCATTCTGAGGAAACTCGAGAACTTTGACCCCACCTCCTTTGCATTGCCGTCGTTCGCAAGCGACGAGAACAGATCATGTATTTCCGGAGAGTGGCATACCATCATGCGCCCCTTGTTGTAGGCAATTCGTGCCAGCAGTTCCGAGAACGATGTCTTCGGTGAGAGCTGGTTCACCCTCTGGTGCTCCATCTTGTCCAGTTGCTTGTTCTGCCCTCTGCGGTTAGCCTTGTCGTTGTACTCGTTCTCAGCCTCATACACCTCGTCATCTTCCAACTTGTGCTGCGACCAGAACATGTCGTGCAGAATGCTGAAGTTCGACTTACCTGAACTCGGAGGACCCTCCACTATCATGAACAGACCGTTACTGATAGGTTTGTCAACCATCTTCGTGATCACTTCCCCTTTGTTCTTTCTGTCCTTCCTCTTGAACGGAATGACCTTGTTTCCCCTGTAGGCATGGAGCATCGTTGTCACTTCCATACACGAAGCCAGCAGCATCGGTCTTATGAAGTTGTACGGCGCTATGTCGGCTATCAGGTTCAGAGGGAACGGCCACACCTCCGGCACATGGTCATCACTCAGCAGGTCGTTCCTGAACTCCATCTCTTCCTCGTGGTTCTTCTGAGCCTCTTCCGTTTCGGCACTTATCCTGCCGTCGCCGTAGTCGTAACTCTCCTTCATCAGGTCGGCCTCTTGCCTTGTTTCCAGCATATCGACTATTGCCGGAAAACTTATCCAGTTGGTCCGTTCACCTATATACTCGATGTTCGACTCCTTGTCATATTCTAACTTATATTTATCACTCTTGATAAACACTCCGTTCTCATCATCCATCTCAGTCCATATCCGTCCGTCCTCGTACAGAGTCAGCTCTTCCAGTGGGAACGGATAGTCGCGGTTCAGGTTGTTGCAACCCTTCGTACACTGCCATCCCAGAGCCTTGCACAGATTTTCCTGACATGCCTTGATGTTCTTGTATCCATCATAGAACTTCGATACCACTATCAACCTGTCGCCTCCAGGTCCCAGATAGACCAACCTCAATCTGTCCTTCAGGTTCTCCTTCCCTTCAAGCCTCCTGAGCAATTCCTCGAAGTAACCGCTCTTCACTTCCTCACCGCAGACTTTGCAGCCCTCAGTTATTTCGAACGAAGTTGCGAAATACCCGCTCGCAATACTATTTGCTTGCAGCTTTGAGCCGTTGGCTTGATAAGAGTTCCAGAAGACCTTAACCTTAGTAGAAGGATCTAAACTCTTCGACCTCGGATTCTTATAACTGCAGTTAAGGTCTTGTTTCTTTAGGAAAAGATATTGGTCTTTGTCTATCAGGAAGAACAGGTCACTGCTTGCTGTCTTCGCCTGCAATTTCATCCTCTGCCTCCTTTACTAACACCTTTACCATATTCATAATCTTCTTCACCTTCAGGTCCTTCTGAGCGACGTAAATCTGAATCCTCAGCAGTCCGTTCTTCATCTGGAAGATCTTTGAGCCGCCTCCGATGTCGCTCAGTATCCTGTTCCTGTAGTGCTTCGCCCTATTTACGACAGTCTGAACGAACTTAGCCACGTTCCTGTCTTTCCTTATTACTCCGGTGTATTCCACCTCGTCCAAAATCCCGGCACTGCTCTCAGCAGTGAGATTGATGTTCTCAAATAATTCAGTTTTCATAACTTATCAATTTGTTTTAGTTGTTGTTTGACTCAATTGACGAACTCATGTAGATGGAAAACCTCAGTTTCCAGATTGTGATTGAAAAATTGATATTCATAATTCTATTTACGATTTTAATGGTTTACTGTTTTGTTAATTAAAGAATCTAACTTTGCAATATCAACAAGCTTCTCGACCTCATTCTTCCTGTTTATGATTGCAACAACGAGAGCCTTTGCAAGCCTGATGACCTCGTCATCTTCATTGTCGAACGAAAGACAGGACGATATCAGCATCAACTTTGGAATGACTACATCCGTAACCCATGATTCCAACTCGTCAATCGTTGGTTGTTTACTATGTTTGATGAGAGAGTAAAGGCCTGCTGTGTCAATAAGTGACATATTTCCATAACTACCTCCTACGTAACACCTTTCTATGACCTGGCATCTCGATTCTTTTTTGACTATCATTCTGTCACGCTTTGATAAGCGATCAAAACCACACAAGTCAAAAGCATCACTTTCGTCAAACCATACTTTTCCACTTGCGTCAATAAACGTACGCAAATACCAAAAATTATTGTATTTAAATTGCTGACATAACATAAGTCGTGTTATTTTTTAATGATACAGATTATTGCTTATTTATCTCCATTTTGCAGTACTTCGTTATCGAACCACTTTGTGACTAACTTTTCTTTTTCAAAAATCTTAAATTCCATAATACCTTTTTATTTATTATTCCCGCCACCCATCCGGAGAATCACTGCGCGCCTCATGTCCCCCGGACTGAATGACGGTGCAAAGATAGGAGATAAAAAAAGCCCCGCCAAGGATTTCCTCGACGGGGCAAAGGTTGGATAACGATTAGCCAACGATTGGATAACGGTTGGATAACGATTAGCCAAAGGTTACCGGTATTTTATAGCTCATAAAGAAGATCTGCTATGCCTTTATATCTATAGAATGTTGTTCTGTCTTTTATAGGTGAATCTTCCTGATTCCATTCTTTTAGTTCCTTTCTGAACGAAAACACATTCAGTGATGACAGATCCTTCGCATTGAGACTGACATCAGGGAAAAGTCTTTTGATGATTTCGGCAGCTGCATCAAAATCGCCTTCTGGAACCATCTTCTCCCACATCATAAACTTGCAGACCGGAAACCATAACCGACCATTTTCAAGCTTGTTCCTGATAAGGCTGACTTTCTCTTTCAGCCGTTCTTCGGTCAGAGGCTCTTTCTTCTCAGCCTGTCCGTACTGATGAACCACCTTGATTCCACCATCAAATATTTGATCACCCTTTACAGTGATATTGCCGTTTACCGTTATTCCCATAACTACTATTATTTTGTTATCTTATTTGAGTTTGAAGTAAGAAAATCACCCGAAACATTCAAATTCCCCTGAATGTTTAATATCCCATTGCTTCCACCACCTTGTGAAGCCATCTTTTTGAATTCTCGCTGTATTTTTTTCTCAATTTTATACCAGTTCGTCCCAGATAGAATTCCAGATTTATTAACACAATCAATTTTCTCTTTTGCTGTTGGCCAATCAGGGCATTCCATAAGATATTCCTCAATCTGTTGCATGGTGATACAGTTCTTATTAGATAGTATCTCTAGGAGACTGGCATTTTCATCGTCTTTAGCTTTAACTATATCTTTCAATTGTTTTATTTCATCCTGATACGATAATAATTCCCACCAACCACGTTGACCTTCCGATGCTTTAATGTATTTGCTCTTTTGAAGCCACCACCGTATTGTGGCTTCAGGTGTTTTACCTCCAAATTGAGCATTTTTTGCGTATTCCGGTCGATACCCGTT
>DCGE01000113.1 GCA_002314525.1 Prevotellaceae bacterium UBA1786
CGGTGCGAGCCGTAACCCGTGGTCGGATGCCGACTCCACCTTCTTCTATCTCGATGCAAGCGGCAACAGGCAGGCTCTCGGTGCCCGTTCGCTCCGCATAGACAACCCGAAGATCTCGGTCGAGAACCCTATCGTATATAACCAGCCGCAGGATGAACCGGCAGTATTCACCATCCACCTGACCAACGATACGGAGATAAACGACAAGTCGAAGTATCTGAACCCTACGACACTCCTATTCAAGGTCGATGAGGGCACGAACCCTGACGGTGCGAAGATATTCATGGACGGCAAGGCGATGAAGACCGCCGAAGAGTTCTGCATCGATCCAGGCCAGAGCATCACGAAGACACTGGAGGTGGTAAGAGGTGGCAAGCCATACGACTACAACAATATCAAGCTGTACTTCGCTGATCAGCTATTGACTATTGTCGATACGGCCACCATCAGTGTACACTACGTGCCGAACGCCACTCCTGTCAACCTCTCAATGCCTGCCGACAACTGGCTCATGAACACTCTGTCGCAGGTAGATAAGGACGGCAGGTACTATGTGCCAGTTCAGATAGATGGTTTCTCGACAACCCAGTACGACAACTTCGACCACATAGAGCTGCAGTACAAGAAGCAGACTGAGAGTGAGGATCAGTGGGTGAACCTCTGCTCTTACTTTGCCGACAAGGCTCTCTACGAGAAGGCTTCGGGCCAGAAGGCGATGATAGAGGATCCTACCAAGATAACGAACATCAAGTTCTACGGTGAGAAGGATCCGACAGAGATGAAGTACGACCTCAGGGCGGTTGCGTTCTGCCGTCTGGGCAACGGCTACGTGACAAGGGCCTCGAAAGTGGTGAGCGGAACGAAGGACACCCGCTGTCCGGAGGTATTCGGCAAACCGAAGCCGACCGACGGCATACTCGGGTTCGATGATGTCATCTCACTGCCGTTTACGGAGAACATAGCCTACAACTATCTCGACAAGACTGCGAACTTCTCAGTACAGGGCTACACGAACAGCAGCGATGCCGACCACAGTGCCTACCTGTACTTCCCGGGCACTCCTGAGCAGCAGGCCGTGAGCAAGGTGAAGCGGTTCTGTACGGACAACGACTTCTCCGTAGAGATGATGGTTAAGGCAGAATGTCAGGGCAGGGAGGATGAGGCTGTATTCTTCAGTCTTGTTGACGATACCGACCTGAGTGAGAAAAAAGGTGTCACATCATCCTTCGGTTACCTGCCAGATGAGGACCGTCTGTTCGTATCGTTCGGCGGGAACACAATCAAATCGGAGAAACTCAGCAGCAAGAACATATCAATATCATCGGCGATGACCCATGTGGCCGTGACATACAGTGCGGCTGACAGCATATTACGCTTCTACGTTGGTGACACAGAGGTCAAGAGTGCAACCAAGGGTAGGTATAGATGCGATGCCAAAGGCTACCTCTCACTCGGCACCAACTACAAGGGTCGCATGTCGGACATAGCCCTCTGGGGCATCACACTGAGTGACTACGAGGTGGCCAACAAGTACAAGCGTACATTGTCAGCCGGTGAGAAGGGACTCGTAGGCTACTGGCCTACCGACGAGACAAATGGCAACATCATATTCGACAAGGCCAACGGAGCCGACATCTATCTCAACGATGTGACATGGCAGACACCGGCGGGCTATTCACTTAGGGTGAACAGGAAGCCTGTAGAACTGACGCAGGATGCACGACTCCTCTTCTCACGCGACCAGGATGCCGACTACACACTCGGATTCTGGTTCCGTACCGATGAGACAGCTCCTGACAGTACCGTGCTCTTCGCCGCAGGAAGCGACGACCTCGCAGAGAAGGGCATGAGCAAGATGAGAATCTTGTTCTCCAATGGCGAACTGCTGTTCCGTTCCGAAGGGAAACTGCTCAGCTTCGGATCCACCAAGGAAACATTGCCGGCTTCGGTATGGCACCATGTAGCCGTATCAGTCAACCACTCGTTCAACACTGCAAGCCTCTTCCTCGACGGAAAGATGGTAGCCCAGACAAGTGCGGACAGCGTAGGTGGAATAACAAGTTCCAAGATTGCATTCGGTGACAGTAATTTCGTGGGCAACTTCGACAACATCACTCTTTGGAAAATGGCACTGCCTATAGATTACATCCAGCAGACATGCAACACCAACTATTCAGGCCGTGAGGCGGAGCTTGTGGTCAACATGAACTTCGAGCAGCAGCACATGAACAGTCAAGGTACGATGTACGTAGATTTCTCACCTTGCAACAACGTCATCAAAAAGGGAGCAGACAAGATCGAGGGCAAGGTGATGGTAGATGAGGCGGCTGTCAATCCTGATAACAAGATATATGCCCCTATCCGTTCAGGTACGGGAATCCAGACCCTGCCGTTCTCATGGAGCAGTACCGACAACGAACTTCAGATCAATGTCCTCAAAACCGATGCCGAGATCAACAACCAGAAGATCAATCTCGTGGTGCGCAACGTGGAGGATCTGAACGGCAATCCTATGAAGAACCCTCACATGTGGACTGTCTATGTCAACCGCAACGTCATAGACTGGAATGTGGATCACCTGAAGGCTGACGTAAGATATGGCAACGACACCACTTTAGTTGTAGGCTTCAGGAACAAGAGTGGCCATAGTATATCGTACGAGATAGAGAGCAGAGCAAAATGGGTCAGCATCGATAAGATAAAGGGTAGTATAGAACCATTGTCGTCAGATGATATCACACTGAAAATAGACAGGAACATGGCACCAGGCTCCTACTCTACCTTCATCTACATAACCGACGAAAATGATCTTGTGAGCAAACTCAATCTGGAGGTGAATGTAGTGGCTGCCACTCCGTTTGTCAAGACGGATATGGACAACCTGTACAACGAGACCATGAACGTTATCGCTATTGTCAAGAAGAAGACTTCATCGGACAATTGGGTGATTGATATGAACAAGAATGACTATGTGGCTGCATTCATCGACAATGTCTGCCTGTCTGTCACACCGCTATCGGTCGATGGAATCAAGAATACGTCGTACGCCTTCATGACAATCAACGGCTACAGCAATTTACAGAACAAGAAGATAGAGTTCTTCCTCTGGAACTCTTCCGACGGTCAGATATATACTCTTGAACCGGGAACGGAGAAGGTCACCGAGAGCGGGACAGAGTGGATTCCTTCTGCCATAAGCTACACTAACCGTAAGGTGGTGGGCGGCGACGACCCTGTCGTAATGCGCACTTCGAAGCAGAAGATCCAGTGGATTACTCTCGACAAGGGATGGAACTGGGTGTCACTGAACATAAAGTCACAGACTGACAGTCTGGACAACAATCTGTTCCTCGGCACAAGTGAATTCACTACCGGAGACTTAATCCAACTCGCAGGTACCAACTTCGCGTCATATCAGTCCGACAAAACATGGGATGAAGGAATGAAAGGTGTACATTTCAACAAGAACGACGTCTTCCAGATATACTCTCAGAATGGAGGACAGATCAGCGTCCGCGGAACTGAGTTTGAGAATGACGAGCGTGTGGCACAACTTATCTTCAAGAATGGTTCAGTATGGGCTTCGCTGCCTTACCTGCTCGATATCTCTCAGAACATCAGCACAGCCCTCTCAGACTTCGTTCCCAATGGCAAGAAGGCTCCTGCCGGTACAGTCATCAAGAGCCATGACGAATTCGCAGTGGCTACTATTAACGGCCAATGGCTTGGTTCACTCAAGTACCTCATTCCAGGAAAGGGATATTATGTGAAGCGTAATGGACTGGTGGATACTATCTCAGTAAAATACACCAATACCATAACAACTCAGGCTCCAGAACGAGTGACACGTACAGTTGTTGATGGTATCATGCCGGGGGACTATGTATCGTCAATGGCTGTCATCGCCAACTTCAAGAATGGTGAATACTACGAAGGCGACATCCTCCTTGCAATTTCGGACGGAAAGATCGTAGGCGCTGCAGAAAAGATTGACGGATACTTCTTCCTGACTGTCAACGCTAATGTAGGTTCTAAGATTCAGTTTGCCAAGATGCGTAATGGACAGTTGGTTGCATGTACCCGCAAGGGAATACGCTACACCACTACTGATATCCTCGGTTCGCTCCAGTCGCCATACATAATCGATTTCAGTGAGACAGGTGCTGAGTCAGTCTATGACCTCACCGGCATCAAGTACAGCGACATCGAGTCAATCAAAGCCCGACGCGGAGTGTTCATCATCAACGGAAAGAAGATAATGAGGTAAATTTATGGTGTACTGAAATTTATCAGCCACATTATTCCCGACATTAAACACGTTTCTATTTGGGGCAGTAATAAAAGCAGACAGTCATTGAGTTGACCGTCTGCTTTTCGTTTGACAAACATCCGTGCAAAACAATGATGAGAATTTGATGTAAACTACGTGCCTTGTACACATCTTTATATATACATATAGAAGGCACATTTGTTAAAAGATGTTATTTGTGGGTGGATAAACTAAACCTTTTAAAACATCAACTATCTATAGAGATGTAAGGACGATACAACGGGGGGTTGAAAAAAAAAGATGATGAAAAAGAAAAAAGGTCATCAAGTAGGGTAAGAAGGTTGTTTTTAGGGAAAAATCATTGAACTTGTTCTATAAAAGAAAAGTGTGAGATAGCCATAATTGTATCAGTTCGAAAGTTAAAAGTGAATGTTTAATTTAATAAAAATAATGTAAAATGAAAAGTTTAGTAAAAGTTTTAGCAGCAGCAATCATCGTTGCAATGTCAAGTGTAAGTGCAAACGCACAGAGTTTCAACAACGAAGCAGACGAAGTGGATCAGTTCTTCACGACAATGATCAACGTACCGGCAAAGGTTCAGTTCGTAGAAGGTGAAACATACTCTGTAGAAGTAAAAGCTCAGGACGAGGAAGTGGCTAAGGGTGTAAAGTACCAGGTTGTCGGCGGAGTTCTCTTCATCTACCTCAGCAACGGAATGGAAGCTCAGTACCTGAACAGCGAGGATATCACAATCGTCATCTCGACTCCAAAGACTACA
Organism: Prevotellaceae bacterium UBA1786; assembly: GCA_002314525.1. Next base: position 5,049 of record DCGE01000113.1, read on the forward strand.
GAGGTAAAAACTTCAAAGGATTTCAGTTTGTCAAAGTAAGAATACAATAAACACAGATGAGTTTTGGGCGGGGAGTGTACACAGTACATTCTCTGCTTTTTGTTTATTAAATCATACGATTCTTTGAAAAACAACATGTTATTTCATTTTTTATTGTTAACTTTGCATGCATGAAACATATAACATTATTTTCACTCTTACTCACGGTCTCGATGTCATCGTTTTCAAAGACATCGGGTGATACCTATTTTATTAATAGCGGCGACTCCGTCATTTCGAGTTTTGCAAGCAAGCTTGACAGTCTGAAACAACATATATTCACAAACGACACGGTGAACCAGACGCTTGATCCTTACCTGTATCGTTTGATGAGTCCATCGACATACTACAGCAGTGTGACGAAGGACATCTTCGGTCTTGACAGCACGAAGGAGGATAAGCAGGCTGAAGTCACGAACTACGTGGCTAAACAATACGTAGCCCATCCTCAGGCACTCAGATACTACGATGCGATGTTCAACAACGAGACGACGGTTGAACCCACCACCGAGACCGAGACGAAGGACGACATAAAGGAAGTCATTGAAAACATAGCAAAACAGGAAGATCTGTCGAAGATAGACAAGGACGTGGAGTTCGACATCAAGATTGAGAAACCCAATTTCTGGAAGTTCTCGGGAAACACCGAACTGAAGTTCCAGCAGAATTACATATCGGACAACTGGTACAAGGGCGGCAACAACAACGGAACGATGCTGGCTCAGATACAGCTGTATGCCAACTACAATGACACGAAGCGCATCAGCTGGGAGAACAAACTCGACATGAGACTGGGATACATCACTACGTCGGCCGACACCTGCCACACCTTCAACACCAATAACGACCGACTGAACTTCTACTCAAAGATCAATGTAAAAAAGTCGAAGACCTGGTCGTACACATGTACGTTCGACGTGGTGACACAGTTCCTTCCAGGTTACAAGACGAACAAGAAGGAGCCGTTCTCAGATTTCCTTGCCCCACTCGACGCAACGACATCACTGGGTTTCGACCTGAAGCCGAACGTGAAGAATGGAAGCATATCGATAGCACTGCTGCCGCTTTCATATAAGTTCCGACTTATCAAGACCGATGAGCAGAACATACACAACTCCTACGGGCAACAAGAAGACTTCAGACAGGACTGGGGTTCGAGAATTGAGTTCAACACCAACTTCACATTGGTGAAGAACCTGACATGGAAATGCAGGTTCTACTGCTTCACATCATACAAATATGTGGAAAGTGAGATGGAGCACACATTCGACTACAAATTCTCGAAGTACATCTCAGCAACGTTCAACACCTTCTTCCGCTTCGATGACAACAGGCCGGAGAGCACCAAAGATACGAAATTAGGCTATTTTCAGTTAAAAGAATACTTAACTTTCGGTCTTTCATATTCTTTTTAGGTAAATTATTTCTCAGTTTGAAAAATTATGCTTAAATTTGCACTTCGTATGCTCAAAATGACATAATTAACAAAAGTTATAACATATTATTACAAACAAATAAAAAGAAAAAACAATGACTAAAGCAGACATCGTATTGCAGATTTCAGAGAAGACAGGCCTTGACAAGGCTGTTGTGTTGGACGTTGTAGAGGCATTCATGGCCTCAGTAAAGGAAGATATGATCAATGGCAATGATGTATTCCTCCGTGGTTTCGGTTCATTCATCTTGAAGAAGCGCGCTGAAAAGACTGCACGTAACATCTCAAAGAATACTACACTCATCATCCCAGAGCATAACATTCCAGCATTCAAGCCTGCAAAGACATTCCTCAGCGCTGTAGCTGAAAAATAAGAAATAAACATCCGGAGGCCACGAAAGAAAGGTCGAAGGAACAAACATATTACATAATTTTAAACAAGTAAGACTATGCCTAACGGAAAAAAGAAAAAAAGACACAAGATCTCTACTCACAAGCGTAAGAAGAGACTGAGAAAGGATCGTCACAAGAGCAAATAAGACTCCACAGATAGGTTCTGATAAGACAATTATCGGAACCTATCATAAATTTTAGAGGTAATGACCAGCGAACTAATCATTGACGCGCAGCCCAATGAAGTAACCATTGCCCTGCTGGAAGACCAGAGACTGGTAGAATTCCAGAAAGAAGGACTGGATACTGCATACTCAGTGGGCAACATCTATGCAGCCAGGGTCAAAAAGATAATGCCCGGCTTGAACGCATGTTTTGTAGATGTAGGTCATGAAAGAGAAGCTTTCCTCCATTACCAAGATTTGGGAGCACAGTTCTTATCACTGGAGAAGTACGTCAAACAAGTAGCCAGCGACCGAAAGAAACTTGTACCGCTCAGCAAGGTGAACCGACAGCCCGACCTCAAGAAGGAAGGTACGATAGAGTCGGTACTTGAACTCGGACAGGAAATCCTCGTACAGATTGTCAAGGAGCCCATCAACACCAAGGGTCCGCGACTGACAGGCGAGATTTCGATTGCAGGACGTTATCTTGTACTAATCCCTTTCACTGACAAAGTCAGTGTTTCAAGCAAAATCAAGAGTTCAGAAGAGCGAGCACGTCTCAAACAACTCATCCAGAGTATCAAGCCGAGGAATTTCGGTGTAATCGTGCGTACTGTGGCTGAGGGAAAGAAAGTGGCAGAACTCGACAACGAACTCAATGTCTTGCTTGAGACATGGGATGAAAGCATCAAGAAAGTACAGATGGCGCCGGAACTTCCGATACTGGTTCATGAAGAGACAGGACGTACGGTGTCAATCCTGAGAGACCTATTCAACCCATCGTACGAAAGCATCTACGTCAACGACAAAGATGTGTTCGAAGAAGTAAAGAAATACGTCTCGCTGATTGCACCCGACAGGAAACAGATCGTAAAACTGTACAATGGTTCGGTTCCGATCTTTGATAACTACGATGTAACCAAACAGATCAAGTCGGGCTTCGGTCGGACTGTCAGCTACAAAAAAGGTGCATACCTTATCATCGAACACACAGAAGCACTCACGGTAGTGGATGTCAACAGCGGCAACCGCAAGCGTGAAGTCGATGGTCCGGAGGCCAATGCGTTCGAAGTAAACATGGGTGCAGCCGACGAATTGGCACGGCAGCTGCGATTGAGGGATATCGGTGGAATCATAGTAGTTGACTTCATTGATATGGACACAGCCGAGCACCGACAGAAACTCTACGAGCACATGAACGAACTCATGCGTTCGGACAGAGCAAAGCACAACATCCTGCCACTGAGTAAATTCGGACTTATGCAGATCACCCGACAGAGGGTCAGACCTGCGACGGAAGTCAATGTGGAAGAAGTATGTCCGACATGTTTCGGAAAGGGGAAGATAAAGTCTTCCTACATCTTCACAGACACACTCAGCAGCAAGATTGAGTACATGGTCAAGAATCTTGGAAAGAGGAATTTCACACTCTATGTCCATCCGTATGTATGTGCATACATCAAACAAGGATTCCCGTCCTTGGAATTCAGGTGGCACATGAAATATGGATTCGGAATCAGGATCATCCCAAGCCAATCGCTTGCTTTTCTTCAGTATCAGTTCAAGGACAAGAAAGGCAATGTCATCGACATGGAACAAGATGTAGATTCAAAGGCATGAGTGTTCATGAATCACAATCTACCGTAAGAAGAAAGAAGCGGTGAACCATCAAAAGTTCACCGCTTCTTGTTTTGTATTATCTGATCTTCAGAAGGTCGCCTTCACGAGGCACATAATCCGGAGACTTGTAGTTGCGTTTGTAGAGGTTCCTAAGTCGGATGCCGTATGTCTGAGCAATGTCATACATTGACTGGCCCATCTGCACTTTGTGCCAGCACTGAGTCTTGAATGCCTTCGAAGCCTTGGTCTTCTTCTTTGCAAGATAGATGACGTCACCGGACTGGAGGACTGCATTCTTAGGAAGTTCGTTGTACTTGCGGATCTTGCGTTCCGAAATGCCGTACTTGGTACTTATGCTCTGAAGCGACTCTCCGTTACCGACAACAACGTATGGAATACCATTCGGACAGACCGTGATGCGAGGATTGGCGACTACAGGCTGCTGAACGACAGCAGGGGCCGAAGAAGCTTTCTTCTTTCCATCGTCATACAGATGCAGTTCGTACAGTTCGATGATATTGATGAGTTTGGCCGCGTATGTAGGGCTTGTGGCATAGCCACATTCCTTAAGTCCGCGAGCCCATCCCTTGTAATCCTTGCGGTCGAGACTGAAAAGCCGTCTGTATCTCTGTTTCTGAAGGAATACGGAATGATCCTTGAAGCTTTCCTCTGCGTTCTTATAGACTCGGAAGCACTCACCGTTGCGATCATCGTCATGAGTCATGGACTCCCCTACCCAACTGCCGCCGCACTTGATTCCGAAATGATTGTTTCCCTTTGTGGCCAGATCGCTTCGACCTGCCGCACTCTCAAGCAGTCCCTGAGCCAATGTGATACTTGCAGGAATGCCGTATTCATGCATCTGCTCGACAGCAATGTCCCTGTATTTCCGGATATAATCCAGATATGCAGTGTTTTGCTGAGCAAAGACGTCAATCGAGGAAAGAAGCATCGAAACTGACAGGAAGCAGATCCTTAGCAGATTCGATGAAGTATGAGCCTTGAGTTCCATAAAGCATTATTCTGATTTTGTTGTGAAATCTGTTTTCCGTTTCGACCATCACCTGACGGCATGAGCCGCACGGAGTGACCGGCAGAGTCGTGAATTGTCCCTTGGTGTCGCGGGCTGCGATGCATATTTCTGTCACCGCATTGTCGGGATAATTGGAATTGGCAAAGAACAGCGCAGTGCGTTCGGCACAAATGCCGGAAGGATAAGCACAGTTCTCCTGATTGCTTCCAGACACAATCCTTCCGTCATCAAGGCGGAGAGCCGCACCTACATGGAACTGAGAATACGGCACATAACTTCTCTTCGTGGCTTCCTTGGCCGCATCAAGAAGTTCCAACTCATCGGGAGAAAGTTCCGACTCTTCCTTTTCAACAATACGAAACTGACAGGAAAATTCTTTCATTATGAATATTAATATAATTTTGCTCTAAGTTCCTTGATCTGAGGTGATGCAATATAGTCATCGTACGTCATCAGTTTGTCGATATGACCGTTTGGTCCCAGTTCGATGATACGGTTTGCAACGGTATTGATAAACTCGTGGTCATGGGATGCAAAGAGGATGTTACCCTTGAATGTCCTGAGGTTGTTATTGAAAGCCTGAATGGATTCAAGATCGAGATGGTTGGTAGGAGTGTCAAGGATGAGGCAGTTGGCGTTCTTCAGCTGCATACGTGCAATCATACACCTCATCTTCTCGCCACCAGACAGTACGTTGACCTTTTTGAGCACATCCTCGCCCGAGAAGAGCATCCTGCCGAGGAAGGTGCGCAGATAGC
>DCGE01000239.1 GCA_002314525.1 Prevotellaceae bacterium UBA1786
CCCATAATATCCAATGCATCAATCTGTTGGGTAATTCTCATTGTTCCAAGCTCTGATGCAATATTCGAACCCACCTTGCCAGCCAAAATCAGACATATAATAGATGATGAGTATTCCAGGAGAATAATCTCACGCGATGTGTATCCAACAACCATCCTTGGCATCCATGGACTTTGGATGTTCAGTTTTATCTGGAAACAGATCACCATTCCAATAAAGAATGATATTATCAACACAATGCCGATGGAATTGTATCCGAGCTGATACATCTCGTTGACATACTGCTTCATAAACATACGCATTCTGTCTGGATAGGAGAGTACCCTACCCATCAATTGAACGTAACGTCCTGTTTCCGATAATGCTTTGCTAAGTGTCAACATAACTATTTGAGATGCAAAATTACAAAATAATCACGAATTAGGTGTTAGGTTTTTGGATTTTTTATTACCTTTGCACTAAATATGGACGAAGAACTAATATCTAAAGCCACCACGAATGCTGGTGACAGTGAGATTCCGGAGTTTTCTGAAGACCGGATGACCTTATATACCCGTAACCTCATGAAGGTCTATGGAAAGCGTACAGTCGTGAACGATGTATCCATTCATGTACGTCAAGGGGAAATCGTCGGACTCTTAGGTCCTAACGGTGCTGGTAAGACAACCAGTTTCTACATCACGACAGGCCTTGTAGTTCCTAATGGGGGAAAAGTGTTCCTCAATAATCTTGAGATTACGAAGTATCCTGTTGCAAAACGCGCAAGAGCAGGAGTGGGATATCTCGCCCAGGAGCCTTCAGTATTCCGCACCATGAGTGTAGAAGACAACATCAAGACTGTACTTGAGATGACCGGTCGTTCTGCAGAATACCAAAAGGATAAACTGGAAAGCCTGCTTGATGAATTCCGTCTGCAGAAAGTCCGCAAAAATAAAGGAAACCAGTTGTCAGGCGGTGAAAGGCGCCGTTGTGAAATTGCTCGTTGTCTTGCCATCGACCCAAAGTTCATAATGCTTGACGAACCTTTTGCAGGTGTTGACCCGATTGCAGTAGAGGATATTCAGTACATAGTATGGAAACTGAAAGACCGGAATATCGGAATCCTCATCACAGACCATAATGTGCAGGAAACGCTTTGCATAACTGACAGAGCATACCTTTTGTTTGAAGGTAGGATTCTGTTTAAGGGAACACCACCTGAACTTGCTCAGAACCCAGTCGTGAAGGACAAGTACCTTGGAACGAACTTTGTTCTCAGACCTAAAGACTTCCAGCTTATCGAACAGAAGAAATTGCGTGAGAACGCAGAGGAGGAATTACTCAAGAAATAATAAAGTTCTGGACATTGCCGTCCAGAACTTTATTAATTTCTGACCCTCAGTTTCCACGAATCACCAATCTTTACCATCTTCTGTGAAGAGGTTTCTCTTTGTTGATTCCCATATACGATATCATACAATACATATGATACAGTATCTCCTTCAAACTCCACGCTCCTTGGTTCAATAGCTCTGACACCTTTGAAACTTTCATTCGTGTATGCAATATCACGCCGATATGCTGCAATCATGATTTGCTTCTGAACAGAATCAAGTTCTGTGCCGAAATCTACATTCATGAAGAACTTATCATAGTCACCGGAATAATATGCTTCAAGTGCAGATTTCAGATCCTGTTTAGGGTATATTGACTTATCCTCAGGTTCACCACATCCTACGAACCAACAGCACAGCAACAAAGACGGCACACACAGAAGCAACTTCTTCATTTCTGCCTGATATAAACATTTATCGGTGTACCACAGAAATCCCAATGACTGCGAATCTGATTCTCAAGGAAACGACGATATGGTTCCTTTACATATTGAGGGAGATTTGCATAGAACACGAAAGAAGGCACATATGTAGCCGGCAACTGCATACAGTATTTAATCTTGATATACTTACCCTTCCATGATGGTGGAGGCGTAGCTTCAATGATTGGAAGCATAGTCTCATTGAACTTTGCAGTGGAAATGCGGTTCGTACGGTTTTTATACACCTTATGGGCTTCTTCTATGACCTTGAAAATACGCTGTTTAGTAAGTGCCGAAGCGAAAATAACCTGAAAATCCGTGAACGGAGCAAGGCGACTATGGATGGTATCAACCATATAGTTGATAGCTTCCTTGCTTTTATCTTCTACCAAATCCCATTTATTGACAACAACAACAAGTCCCTTTTGATTCTTCTGGATAATCTGGAATATGTTCAGATCCTGACTTTCAATGCCTCTTGTAGCGTCAATCATCAAGACACACACATCAGAATTCTCAATAGCACGTATGGAACGCATCACGGAATAATACTCCAAGTCCTCACTGACCTTGTTCTTCCTGCGTATGCCGGCAGTATCAACCAGATAGAAATTGAATCCGAACTTATCGTATTTTGTATATATGGAATCACGCGTTGTACCAGCAATGTCCGTGACGACATTCCTGTCATCATTCAGAAACGCATTTACAATAGATGACTTTCCTACGTTCGGACGACCGACTACTGCAATTCTCGGAATATCTTCTTCTATTACATCCGACATCTCCTTGGTAAACTTACTGACCAATTCATCAAGCAGTTCTCCAGTTCCGCTACCTGTAGCTGCACTGATACATATTGGATCGCCCAAGCCGAGATTATAGAATTCATAACTATCGTATCGAAGTTCATTCGTGTCCGTCTTATTGGCACAGAGAATTGTCGGCATCTTTGTGCCTCGAAGGATACTTGCCACCTGCATGTCAAGATCTGTCACACCGGTTTTTACATCAACCATGAAAAGGATCACGTCACATTCTTCCAACGCGATAAGAACCTGCTTTCTGATTTCACCTTCGAAAACATCGTCCGAATTGACAACCCAGCCACCTGTATCCACGACAGAGAACTCCTTATTCCCCCACTCGCACTTTCCATATTGACGATCGCGAGTCGTACCAGCCTCTTCACTTACAATAGCATGGCGAGTCTGTGTCAGACGATTGAAAAGCGTAGACTTGCCCACGTTCGGGCGCCCCACAATTGCTACTAAATTACCCATTGTATCCAAATATGTTTAATTCCCGTTCCGAATTTCTCCAGTCCTTGTCGACTTTCACAAAAGTCTCAAGATATATTTTCTTATCGAAAAACTTCTCAAGGGCCTTTCTGGCCTCAGTGCCTACCTTTTTCAGAGCCTTGCCCTGATGACCGATGATAATGCCTTTTTGAGTGTCGCGTTCTACATAGATAACAGCATTGATTCGTATGAGATTATTCTCTTCCTTGAAACTTTCAACGCCAACTTCAACAGAATATGGTATTTCTTTATCATAGAACAGAAGTATCTTCTCACGGATAATCTCACTCACAAAGAATCTTGCAGGTTTATCAGTAAGCTGATCCTTATCAAAGTAAGGAGGATTCTCCGGGATAAGTTCCTTAATACGTTTCAGTACAGGCTCAACGGTAAAACGTGCATGAACAGCTGAAACTGGATATATTTCGGCATTCGGAAGAATTCCTTTCCACTCTTCAACCAAAGCTATCAGTTTTGGTTCATCAATTAAGTCTATCTTATTGATAAGAAGCAACACAGGAACCTTCATCCTAGCAACCTTAGAAAGAAAATCGCCGTTCTTATCCACCTTTTCTATAGGGTCAGTGACATAAAGAAGAACATCAGCATCTTCCAAAGCACTCTCAGAAAATGCCAGCATGGATTCCTGAAGCTTATAGTTTGGTTTCAGTACACCCGGGGTATCACTGAACACAATTTGCACATCATCATCATTGATGATACCCATAATCCTGTGACGAGTAGTCTGCGCTTTGAATGTGGCAATCGAAATCCTTTCTCCGACAAAGATATTCATCAGAGTGGATTTTCCGACATTAGGATTACCTACTAAATTAACAAATCCTGATTTATGCATAGTTATTTATTGACAAAAAAGCCATGGGCATGATGGCCTATGGCTCTAAACAGTTATTCAGTCTATCAGCCCTGCGGGCCTTATCTGAAACAGACCTTAAATTGCAGCTTCTTTCTTGATTGCAACCTTGCCTCTGTAATATCCACAAGCTGGGCATACAGTGTGATATACATAGTATTCACCGCAATTTGGACATACAGCCAATGTAGGAGCCACTGCACCGTCATGAGTTCTTCTCTTGAGGGTTCTGGTCTTTGATTGTCTTCGTTTAGGATGTGCCATATAATTCTATATTTATTGTTATTATGATACTACAAGTCCATTCGGAATGCAAAGTTAGTAAAAAATTCCGACATACAATGCTATTTGATGGTTTTTTTAGAGCTCAATACCAAAAATATATGTATTTGAATGTTTACTTTGGTAGTTCAATTCTAAAAGTAGTTCCTTTCCCAATTTCAGAAGACTTTACATATATCTTGCCTCTATGATATTCCTCTACAATGCGTTTTGCCAGAGAAAGACCGAGTCCCCATCCGCGCTCCTTGGTAGTAAAGCCTGGTTTGAACACATCACTGTACATAGAGTGGGGCATACCTTTACCGGTATCGGAGACTTCTATTACCACTGCCTTCTCACTGTCTAAAAGGGTTATGTCAATCTTGCCTTTCCCATCCATTGCATCGACAGCATTCTTACAAAGGTTTTCAAGAACCCATTCAAACAAAGAAGCGACCATCATAAGTCTGACTGGCACATCCATATTATGGGCGCTGATTTCAACCTTTGAAGAGAAACGCCTTTGCATGTATTCAATAACCCTGAAGGATATCTGACAAAGGTCTGCCTCCTTAGGTTCAGGCTTGGAGCCTATCTTAGAAAAACGTTCTGCAATACGCTCCAAACGTTTTACATCATTTTCCATCTCCGGAAGCATCTCGTCATCGGGATATGTTTCCCTGAGCACCTGAGTCCATGCCATCAGAGAGGAAATAGGAGTACCCAATTGATGTGCCGTTTCCTTTGAAAGGCCGACCCATACCTTGTTCTGCTGAGCCTTCATTGAGGAGAACAACGCGAACAAGGCAATCATGACAAAGATAACCACGACTGCCAATTGAATGTAAGGGTAGGAGGCCAGACGTTTCAACATCAACGAATCATCATAGCAAACATCAAGATAATCATCTTCCTGCTGGAGTTCAATTCTGATAAACTGCCCTGCCTGTTTCATTCCCAATGCCAACGACTGTATTTCGGCAATAGAACTCGGATCATCAGTGACTTTAATATCTATATTTCTTGAAGTTTGAACTTCGTTGTTCTTGTCAAGTACGATAACCGGAATTGTGTTATTCCCTTCAATAACCTTTAGTACTAGATTCAGGTCGACTGTTTCATCAGCGTTCTGCAGAGTGCGCATAGCCTCCGCCCATACATCAACATTGTTGAGTTCTTCCTTCTGCAAGTCCTTAATCAAAAGGTTCGACGTGAGAAGAGAGCCAACGGCAATCAGTATTGCCACAACAATAAGTATGATCTTTATATTCTTCATATACGAGGCAAAGTTAACAAAAAAAACCGACAAAAACAAACAACCCCTGCGGA
>DCGE01000018.1 GCA_002314525.1 Prevotellaceae bacterium UBA1786
TCAATAATTTCAATAATTTCAATTGATTTTGCGTACACACATCCTTACTATACTGAACGCCTTGACTTTCAGCACTATAAAAGATTGACGCTTTTCATGGAGTAGTTGACTTCATAACCACAATGTGTAATCTCGATCAGTTACTGTCATGCACCACACTCCGAAACCCTCGGAAATGCCGATTTTTCCGCAAATTTCCGCAAATTCCAAAAAATTTTCAAATTTTTTTCTCGCTGAATCACAATTAGTTACACTGATTTTAAGTGGTATTTTCAGTCCCAAAATCCCCATTTTACAAAAAAGGCTGTATAATATATATAGAGGGCAACCAAATTACAAACCAATAAACAAAAATACAATGCAAAGCAACATCACAACTTTAGCCTTTTGCTATCGGCCATTGTCGGCAACACAGACAGAGTCACCGAACCACACCAGCAGTCACTCACCACCGAAGAAGCAGGGACGAAGAACCACAACAGCTGAGACGAGCATCAACGACAGCTGAGACGAGCATCAACGACAGCTGAGACGAAGGTCAACGACAGCGCTCGCGTGGCACCGCGAGACTAAGAGACTGACGTCCGAGACTCCGCTCTCGCAGGCCCAAACCTCAGCTATCACGGAAGTAGGCGTCAGCTATCGTTTTGGCACGCGACAGCTATTGAGGGTGTGGAAATGGGCTATCGGAGGTGGTAGATACTCAACACTCTGTCTTGAAAGAAACATTACTTGAACCTATGCTATTTGACTGGAAGTGGCGCTTAGTTTTGAAAAAAATCCGCAACACCATTTTCAGGCATTGCGGACGGATAATTTATATGTCTTGGGTTTTAGCTGACAGCAATAGTTATCTTACAAGAACCTTGCTGGCACGCTGGCTGCCATCGGACATAGTGTCGATGCGGATGAGGACACCCTTGGTGCGGACTGTCTTGCGACCGTTGAGGTCGAAGTACTGAGTCTGAACAGGTGTTTCGGCTGTCTCAACGACATTGATGTCGTCGGCAATTTCCTTATCGAGCTTAGCGGCTGCGGTAGCGTAGTCGAAAGTAGGATGCTTGGCATATATCTTAGCCTCAGCATTGTCAACAGCTGCGAAACCGCCTTCGAATATAACCATGGCACCGAGAGTCATTTTACCGGAAGTGCCACCTTCAGCAGGGTTGATGGTGATATCGTCGATGAGAGTCTCAGTCATGCCATAGTACGCGCCAATATTATCGATACAGAATTTCTTCGTGACATCTTCCATACCATCCTGCTTAACATAGAAGTATGAAGGAGTTTCAGTACCTTCTTCAAGTACATTGTCAGATGTTACGTGTGAACGGTCTGTACCGTAGCCACCGAAGCTGTAGACACCGACTGGGAGTTCAGCGACATCCTGCCAGATTTCGAAGTCACAACCCCAGCGTGTACCTGCCTGTGAGTTGGTCACGTTGAGCGGAGCAATCGGCTGGTTGTTGCCTGACCAACCACCCCAACCCCAGTCAGCAGCGTAGCCGTTAGGAGCGTTGAATGTCCAACCTGGACAAGTGCCGTCGGACTCTGCCTGGCTGACCGGCTGATTCTTTGCAGTAGTAGTGTAGAATACAGAGTTGCGGATGAAGCCAGAAAGATCAATAGGTGTGGTGACGTATGGGTTGTCCTCGCTCGGCTCTTCATCCGGGTATTCTACCTCCAGGAAGTCGTAACCGCCAGCGATAGCCTTGTAGAGTACGCATGTAACCATCTTCTTGAGTTTGGCAGCAAGTTTCTGGTCATCATATACAGCTTCGTCCATAGCCTCGAGTACTACGTCATCGAAGAATGCAACGCTTTCCTCACCGTTGACGATTTCGTCAATCTTGATATAAGTCTGAGCGAGTTTGTTGACTTGATCCGTGAGTACGGCAACACCAGTATTTGATGCCATAAGGTTGGTGTTGAGAGTGTGGAGGGTCTGCATGTCGGCTACGAGAGGGAGAAGCACTGCGTCTTCTATCGATGAGCCTGCAACAGTGCTGTATTGTTCTACATACTGGGCAGCCTGCTTGTATGAATCAAGATTCTGATACTTGGTACCTGTCATACCATCAACCTGAGTGGCGAGGTTCAGCAGTACGGTGCTGTAGTTGTCGATAGCCTTGCGGCGCAGTTCCATGTTCTTGACATACTGTTCAAGGTTGGTGATAGCCACCGTATATTCCTCACCTGTATGCAAGGTGATGGTCTTGGCATCGTTGATAGCCTTTTCAAGTGCATCACGAGTTGTACCGGCATACTGAGCGGCAGCTGAGTTCTGGAGTTCTGCCTCCGCAGTTGCAACGGCCTTGTTGAGCTGAGTGTGCCAATAGGCAGCAAGTGAACCCATCTGTTCAATCTTGATGTTACCTACACTTGACTCACCGGTCATGAACCACTTGAGCATGTACTGGCCGTAGTGGTCAGGAGTCCATGCGAAGTCAACCTTATACGGCTCGACAGCTGCATTACGGTCGCCGTTGAGTTGTACAGTCACGACATCCGTACGTTCGTAAACAACCTTGTTATCGTCTTCAAGGTCGATGATCTGGAATGTGTATTCGTTATTGTCACCCTTCCAGTTCACACAGTACCAAGTGAAGTTGTGGCGTGAGTCTTCCAACAGGAGTTCCGGCTCACCTGCATCAACCTCACCGTATGTCATGTAGTAGCTTGTCGATGCATCGCCGCCAAGGTTACGGTTGTAGTATGCTACAGGGAGGTTTGGAACGTTGCTGTAAGTGAAGAAACGAGCACGCTGGCCGATGGCAGAGGTGCTACCCTTCTCACATGCAACCACCTCGCCGCTCCTGATTTCGTAGATTGTCCAGCCGTCACCCTCGTCAGGAGTACAGTCATTACCTACGTTTGAGAAACTGCCATCGACGATGACACGGCTGTCGGCTGACTCGCCCTGTCCCATCTTGTAGGTCGATGCCTTGAAGCCCCATACGATGATTGCGTTGCCGTAGCCACCGGTATTGGTAGTGAGGCGGAGAACATATTTGCCGGCCTTGCAGCCTTCAATCTTGAACGATACAGTGCTTACAGCGTTGGCTGGTGTAGCCTGATCAGTCTGGTGAACTGTGGCAGAACCTGAACCGGATGCAACTGTCGTGCCAGCCTCGTCAGTGAGTTCATAGAGGAAGTTACCTGAGTTTGACTGCCATGCAGAAACAAGGAGGTCGATCTGGACGTCGCCTGCAGGAAGTTCGAACGGATAGTCAGCTTTCTCACCGTAAGTGAGTGCTGTACCGAGTTCGCCTGCATCACGCTGTGAGAGGTAGAAGCCCTGAGTGTACTGACCGTCTTCAGGGAATGCAAACATACGGATGCCCGAACCTGCTGGAACGATTTCCTCATCATTGAAGTAAGAAGTCCAGTTCTCGGAGTGATTGCCGTTCTCACCCTTTACGTCAACCTCTGCAACTAAAGTGTATTCAATCTCCGCAACTGATATCTTGCCAGTTTCAATTGTGAGCGGGATAATTTTTTCGATTCCTACGCCCTTTGAACTGTAAACATTGCTGAGTTCCAGATAATATATACCCTTGCTGAGTTTTGTGTCGCAGAGGAATGTGACTGTCTTGCCGAACTCAGTGCCCTCATCCTTGAGAGTGAGTGACTTGACACCCTTGATGACACCACCATAGATGGTAGCCTTCGGAGCCTTGGCACCTGTAAGATAGACATCCTTGTCGAATGTCAGCCGGAATTCCTTGATATCTTCGTCAAGTTCAAAACTGTTGTCCTTAGGTTCTGAGGAAACGAGTTTAGGAGCTTCCCAGATAGTGGATTCTACATAGAACGACTCATCAAGGAATGCAAGTTCACTTTCGAAGCTTGGTACTGCAATGCCGTCGCCAGGAGTTTCCGACCCTGAGTACATGATACCTGAGCCAGTGGCATTGAATGACACGAGGACCTGCGGATCGTCAATCTGATCTGACACGAAGATGTAGAGATTTCCGTCAGTCTTGATTTCAACAGCCTCTACTTCCACCTCTGTGCCACCAGCTACAACCTTGGCACAAGACGGATCGAGCGAGATGACGCCACCGTTATCCTTTACGAGTTTGGCCATGTTAGTACTGAAACCGAAGTCAACCTTGATTACATCCATGTTATAGTAGCATCCTGCGATAGGAGCCTCCTCTACTACGATGTCGTCGATATAGTACGCACCTGTACTCTTGACTGAAATACGGAGAAAGCGGTTAGCTCCAAGCGGATTGGTGTCGTCGGCCTTGATTTTCGGATAGATTGTCTGCTGGTATTCATCGGTTGTATAATGGAACATGGCAGACTTAGTCTTGTATTCGTAATCGTTGAAGCCGGAGACCTCCTTCTTCTGGCTGTAATAGCCGGTGGATGTAGGAAGTACGAAAGGCATGTCGCAGTTCTCGTCACCACACATGAGTGCTAGACCTAAGATGGCAGAAGGGTCAGCCTTTGCAGCAAGGCGGACACGATAGTTAGTGTTGGCTTTGATCTTAAGGCCGTCGAACTTGAGCACGCGCTCCCAGTCCTGAGCGCTGCCTGCTTCCTCTGGAGAATAAACATACACAGCACCGCTGCCGGTAGCTGCATCGCTGTTTCCAAACTCAATCACGCCACCGGCATCCTGCCAGTTGCCGTACCAGTTGACTGTGTCTGGGGCAGTTTCACCTGCCTCTGCTCCATACTTGAGGACCTGCGCCTGAACAGCAGATGCTGAGAAGGCTGCAGCGAGAGCAAAAATAGTAATTTTCTTCATAATAGTACTGATGTTTAATAAATAATGAAAATAATTATCGACTATAAAGTCGGTTTTTTTAGATTTCTATGTTACATGAATTTATTTCCGAAGTAGCTGTAGTGGTTGTTGTCGGGGTTAATGACCAGCTGCTCCACTACTATCTCCGGGTCAATCATGACGACCTTGAGTGTGTGGTTGCCTGCAGGTACGGTGAAGATGGCATCAAGCCAGCGGATGTTGTCGAACACCTCGTCGCGGCGAGGCAGCTGACGGCCGTTCACGAATCCGCTGAGGGAGAGACGGCTGCGCTGAGGGAGGGGTTTGAGCACCTTCGAGACGGCAAGGTTCTGAGGAGTGTATTCAGTGAAGGTATCGACAAGTCCACGACGCGCATCGATGACCTGTAGAGGCTGGTCGTCAACCTGCACACCCAGACGAAGTCCGCGCTCTGGATAGATATCCTGAGTCGGCAGTATTCCGACAGCCACGCACAGCTCACCGCCTTCGGTCTTGAGGTCATACTGCAACTGTGGGCCGTCGCCCTGAGGACAACTCGCATCCATCACGTTGTCAATTCCCATGCAACCCTCGCCACGGCCGAGGTCGGGGAGGAAGGTCCAGCGAGCGTCCTTTCCATCGGTCTTGCGGGTGAATTGGTGGGCAGGTATGCTGTACTCAGAAGTCGGTTTGGCGTCGAGCGAGTGGGTCACCCTGAAACGAAGGGTGAGTGGGTTGCGGTTCCTGTCGGGTATGGACCACTGGGTGTAGCCGATGTGGTTGTCAAGCATCATGCCGTTCCATTTTCCTCCTGCCAGCTCCTTGTTGTAGTAGTCAGTGAGCCGCTGGTCTTTCTTCATCAGAGCCTCGATGGCGAGCGAGTCGCCCAATGTGGCGTAGTTGTAAATCTGATGAACACCGGCACTACCCACTACAGGATAATAGACAAGCTGGTAAAAGGCGTCCTGCATATGGGCAGGGAGTACGGCCCTGAGATTCTCGGCACGAGTCTCCAAAGCCTGCCAGAGGGCACTGGTGTGTAGCATCTCCTCCTTGTTGAATATGCCAGGATATTCCACCTCAGCCTTGCGCCAGAGGTTGTACTTGCTGTATTTCGCGATGATGTCGGCAGTCTCCTCTGCGTATTCCTTGCCGAAAATACTCTCCGCAAACCCGTTGAGCCATGCCTTCTCATCACCGGGTTGTATGGCCTCAGGATTCCATGCATAGTCCATGATGAAACTGATCGGCATCTCCTTCGGCTTGAGGTCGCCGACATTGATTATCCAGATACGGTCAATACCCGATTGGTAGGCAAGGTTGAGTTGTTCACGCAGTTTTGGAACGGTAGTGGTATTGACCCAACGATCATTCCATGGACCACCATTCATGTCAATGTGGTAATACAGACCGAGACCTCCGCTGCGTTTGCGCTCAAAATCACGGCCCTTGCGACGGATATAGCCCCAGTTGTTGTCGC
>DCGE01000015.1:0-2870 GCA_002314525.1 Prevotellaceae bacterium UBA1786
GTTCTCTTCTTCCCTCAGATGAAGCCTCGTAAGGCCGTATCAGAACAGAGTACAGAAGAGTCAGAGGAAAAGTAATGGATTTCACAAGTTGTGGTCGTGTGGCAGTAGTCGGTGGTGGCAGTTGGGCTACCGCTGTTGCAAAGATCTGTCTGGGACATAACCAGAGGATCGGTTGGCATATCTACCGTGACGACCGAATAGAGGAATTCCGTAGGCTTGGACACAACCCGGCTTATCTGACAGGTCTGCATTTCGATGTGAGTCGGATTGACTTCTCGTCAGATATTAATAAGGTAGTTGAAAATGCGGATACGATCTTGTTCGTCACACCGTCTCCTTATCTTAAGGGAACACTGAAACGTCTCAGGACAAGTCTTAGGGAAAAACTCATCGTCACTGCCATCAAAGGTCTTGTTCCGGATGACAACGTGACAATCTCGTCATACTTTGAACAGATGTACAACGTGCCGGAGGATCACATGTGTGTGATCGGTGGACCTTCACATGCTGAGGAGGTGGCAATGGACCGAATGTGCTATCTGACAGTGGGGTGCAGGAATAAAGGCAATGCTCAGACTGTTGCGGATATGCTTGCAAACAAGTGTATCCGTACGAGTGTCAGCACTGATATAGAGGGTATTGAATTCGGTTCCGTTCTCAAGAACGTATATGCCATCGCTGCCGGTATCAGTCATGGACTGAAATATGGTGACAACTTCATGGCTGTCCTCGTGACGAACGCCATCCAGGAAATGAACCGTTTCCTATCGATGGTCGAAGCTGAAGAGGAACGCACCATCTTCACTTCTGCTTATCTGGGCGACCTGCTGGTTACGATGTACTCACATTTCTCGAGAAACCGTACGTTTGGTACGATGATAGGACAGGGCTATTCGGTGAAGACCGCCCAACTGGAAATGGAGATGATTGCCGAAGGCTATTACGGAACCCAGTGTATGAAACTCCTGAACCGCAGATATCATGTGAATATGCCTATCCTTGACGCGGTATATAATATTCTCTATGAAAAAATCTCGCCTGAGGTGGAATTCAAGATCCTCGGTGACAGTTTCAGATAGGAGAACTGACAAAAAAAATACTAGAAAATCTAGAATTGCTAGAATTGCTAGACTAGCTAGAAACCAAAAACAATAACAAAACTATATGAAGCTAATTTTAGATAAGGCAACATCATTTCTTGCTGCCGGAAAGATTGAGAGTTATGAGACTCCTGTGATGGAGGCCCAGAAAGCTCTTGAAGAGGGTACATGTGCAGGAAACGACTTTCTCGGTTGGCTGCATCTGCCATCATCGATATCAGATGAATTCATCAGTGAGATATGTCAGACGGCAAAGACTCTGCAAGAGAACTGCGATGCCGTTGTAGTGGCTGGAATCGGTGGAAGTTATCTTGGTGCGAAGGCTGTGATTGCAGCACTCGACGACAACTTCTCATGGCTCAAGAAAAGCGATGCTCCGCGAATACTCTTTGCCGGAAACAATATAAGTGAGGACTATCTGACTGAAATGATGGACTATCTGAAAGACGTGCGCTTCGGTGTTATCAATATCAGTAAGAGCGGTACTACGACCGAAACGGCACTTACGTTCCGTCTGCTCAAGAAGATGTGTGAGGACATGCGTGGCAAGGAAATGGCCCAGAAGGTCATCGTTGCCGTTACCGATGCGAAAAAAGGTGCTGCACGTACCACTGCCGACAAGGAAGGATATAAGTCGTTCGTCATTCCTGACAATGTAGGAGGCAGGTTCTCCGTACTGACTCCTGTCGGTCTGCTGCCGATAGCTGTTGCAGGATTCGACATCGCACAGTTGGTTCGTGGTGCTCAGGATATGGAGAAGGAATGCGACATAAACGTTCCGTTCTCAGAGAACCCTGCAGCACAGTATGCAGCATGCCGCAATGCTCTTTATGCAGACGGAAAGAAAATCGAGATTCTCGTGAACTATCAGCCTAAGCTCCACTATGTATCCGAATGGTGGAAGCAGCTGTATGGAGAAAGTGAAGGCAAGGATGGTAAAGGAATCTTCCCTGCAAGTGTTGACTTCAGTACCGACCTTCATTCCATGGGACAGTGGATTCAGGACGGTGAACGTACCATATTCGAAACGGTAATCAGTGTTGACAAACCTAATACATCCCTTGCAGTACCTTCTGACGAACAGAATCTTGACGGACTGAACTTCCTCGCCGGAAAACATGTCGATGAGGTGAACCACATGGCAGAGTTAGGTACTCAGTTGGCCCATGTTGACGGTGGCGTTCCGAACATGCGGATTACAATCCCTCAGTTGGACGCATATAATCTCGGTCAGCTTATCTACTTCTTCGAGAAGGGATGTGGCATCAGCGGTCTGCTCATTGACGTAAATCCTTTCAATCAGCCGGGTGTCGAGGCATACAAGAAGAACATGTTCGCACTCCTTAATAAGCCTGGTTACGAGGCAGAAAGCAAGGCTATTCAGGCAAAACTCAACTCCTAACTTCTAACTCCTAACTGCGGGCACAGCCCGCCAAAAGCATGCATATTGCAATAGCAGGTAATATCGGAAGTGGAAAGACCACATTGACAACCCTCTTAGCCAAACATTACGGCTGGGAACCTCAGTTTGAGGCTGTGACCTATAATCCCTATCTGGAGGATTATTATAAGGACATAGCCCGTTGGTCTTTCTGTCTTGAGGTGTATTTCCTGAAGGAGAGGTTCAAGGATATTCTTGAAATCAACAGCCATCCTGACAAGACAGTCATACAGGACCGATCGATTTTTGAAGGTGTATATGTCTTTGCTGCCAACAACAAGGCGCAGGGAAATATGTCGGATCGTGACTTTGAGACATACATGAATCTG
>DCGE01000015.1:2898-13397 GCA_002314525.1 Prevotellaceae bacterium UBA1786
CGAGTAACCAAGACTCCCGACCTGATGATCTATCTGCGTTCGTCTGTGCCACATCTGATAAGCCATATCCAGAAGCGTGGCAGGGATTATGAACAGAGTATTCAGCTTGACTACCTGAAAGGACTCAATGACCGATACGAAGATTTCATTTTTAATAAATATAAAGGAAAGGTGATGGTGATAGAAACTGATAACATGGATTTTGTTGATAATCCGGCTGATTTCCAGACGATAACCGACCGAATCAACGGATACCTTTACGGTCTCTTCCCGGAGGATGCACTCCAATCTCCAACCTTACAACTCTAAACTGCGGGTAGGCCCGCCAAAAGTATGCACATAGCAATAGCAGGAAACATCGGAAGTGGTAAAACCACTTTGACAAACATGCTGGCAAAGCGATACGGATGGACTCCACGCTTTGAGTCAGTAGAGTTCAATCCTTATCTTGAGGATTTCTACAAGGATATGAAACGCTGGTCTTTCAACCTTCAGATCTATTTCCTCAATACCCGATTCAAGGATGTCGTGGATATTTCGAAAAGCACTGAAACCATCATTCAGGATAGAACCATATATGAGGATGCCAAGATATTTGCTCCGAATATCCATGCAATGGGTAACATGTCAGACCGTGATTTCGCAAATTACTCTGCATTGTTCGATCTGATGATGTCATTGGTCCGCAAACCGGATCTTCTCATCTATCTTCGCTCATCTATTCCGAATCTTATCGCAAAGATCCAGAAGCGTGGACGTGACTATGAGCAGAGCATGCAGATTGACTATCTTAAGGGACTGAACGATCGTTATGAGGAGTGGATTTCTGGCTATGACGGTAAGTTGCTCGTGATAGATGCTGACAATATCGACTTCCAGAATAATCCTAAGGACTTCCAGACTATCACGGATAAGATTGATGCAAAACTCTTCGGTCTGTTCCCTGACGAATGATGAATCATGAAACACAGCTTGCCTGGCAGTACATAGCAGAAACAGATACCTCTGTATTCCTGACAGGAAAGGCTGGTACCGGCAAGACGACATTCCTGCGTCACCTGAAGGAGCAACAACCAAAACGTATGGTTGTCGTGGCTCCTACGGGTGTCGCTGCCATCAATGCGCAGGGAATGACGATACATTCCTTCTTCCAGCTTCCTCTCGGACCTCATATCCCGGGAAACATGCAGCATCAGGCCGAGGAGAAGTACTTCAGGATGAGCAAGGAAAAGAAGAACATCCTTCGGACCTTGGACCTTCTTGTCATAGACGAAATCAGTATGGTGCGCTGTGATCTGCTGGATTTCGTTGATGAGATTCTTCGTAAATACCGAGACAGGAACAAACCATTCGGCGGAGTTCAACTGCTTCTTATCGGTGACCTTCACCAGTTGGCTCCTGTCACAAAGGAAGATGAATGGAGCCTGCTCAGACCTTACTACAATACTCCATATTTTTTCTCGAGCCATGCCCTTCAGCAAATTCAGTATGTAACAATCGAACTGACAACTATTTACCGTCAGACTGATGCCGATTTCATCAATTTGCTTGGCAAGGTCCGGGAGAATAACCTCGACACAGCTTCCATCCAGACACTGAATACGAGATTTATTCCCAATTTCCACCCATCGGATGATGAGGACTGGATACGTCTGACGACGCATAACCGCACTGCCAACAATTACAACCAAAGCAGACTTGATGCATTGCCTGCAAACGAAGTAGTCATACGAGCTGTTGTATCGGGTAACTTTCCTGAGTCGGCATACCCTGCTGACTACGAACTTGTATTGAAGGAAGGTGCACAGGTCATGTTCCTGCGTAATGATCCGAGTCCGCAGCATGCCTACTATAATGGTAAAATCGGAATCGTAACGGCATTCGATGGCGAATATGTGACAGTGATGTCAAAGGAGGATGGCTCCGAAATAGAACTCAGTCCTGCAACGTGGGAAAACAATCGTTATGAACTCAATCCTGAGACAAAGGAAATCATTGAGGTTCAGGATGGTACCTTTACTCAGTTCCCTCTGCGTCTTGCTTGGGCAATCACCATACATAAGAGTCAGGGACTGACGTTCGATCATGCTGTCATTGATTTCAATGACGCTTTTGCTCACGGTCAGACTTATGTGGCTCTCAGCCGTTGCAGAACACTCCAAGGGTTGGTGCTTACACGTCCTGTCAATGTGTCTGCAATTATCTCGGATCAGGATGTCAACAGCTATGTCTCTTCTGAGTTGCATCGTGCCAAACAGACTGAAAACCAACTTGCTCAGATGCAGTTCTCGTATTTTACATCTTTGCTTTCGGAACTGTTCGATTTCTCGCGCTTGAAGATAGATTTCGACTACCTCGTTCGTGTGGTAGATGAACATCTCTACAAAACTCAGCCAGAGTATCTTGAACTCCTGAAGAAAACCAATGAGCAGTTTGAAGAATCCGTATTGTCAATAGCCGGGAAGTTCAGAAATCAATACCTGTCGATACTCTATTCAGATCCGGAGCATTATGCTGAAAACCAGCATCTTCAGGAACGCATAACCAACGGGGCTGAATACTTTACTACGAAGTTGTTGCTGCTCTTCTCGCCTGTCAATACAGACCATGTATTCGAGATTACAAACAAGGCTGTCAAAGAACAATACAACAATGCCTACGATGCATTCTTCCTCTCGTTCAAGATAAAAATCGGAACGCTTTCCCCAGCCGTGAATCATCGGTTTACGGTGAAGGATTATCTTTGTGACAAGGCAAAGGCATCTCTGTACGATATGGATGTACTGAAAAAGAAATCAAGAAAGTCAACAGAGAAAAAGGCCAAAGCAGAAAAGAAGCCGAAAGTGGATACAAAGATGGTTTCGCTGGAGTTGTACCGTCAGGGAATGTCTGTTGCTGAAATCTCAGAAGAGAGGGGAATAGGTGCTTCAACCATAGAAAACCATCTTGCGTATTTCGTAGGACAGGGTGTTCTCGATATGGATGAATTCGTGTCAAGGGAAAAGCAGATCAGAATCAGGTATGCCATTGAGTCATTCGACCATTCTTTCGGGCTCAGCGACATAAAAGCATTGGTCCCAGATTGTACTTATACGGAAATCAAATGCGTAAAGGCGGCGTTTGACCTTGAATAAATTCATTTTTCATGAAAAAATGGATTTTTTCGTGTTTATTATAGGCTAATCCATAACTTTTTATTAAATTTGCATCATATTGTGTAACTACGGACATACATGAATGATATTGTATTATCCAGTTTGTTGAATCTGTTTGCCTTGTTCGGTACTCTGGACAAGACGGATAGGTCTTTGTCCGAGAAAATCCTGAGGACCTATTTGTCACATCATTTCGGTGTGAGGAATATCGACTCATATCTCAGTCTGTACACAGACTTGCGTGACTTCTATGAGGTAGCGGGAGCGGATTTGGATATTGATACAATCATCAGCAGCATATGCTCAAAACTTATCGGACAGATTTCCCAGGAGGAGCAGACTTGTATGTTGCTTCGTCTGATGGAATTCTGTTCAACAGACGGACAGGAGAACTGGAATGACTCAATTTTCCATTCAGTCATGAACATTTTCGGACTTTCCGATGAGCAATACGAGGAATTTAAGGTGTTCCTCCGCCATAAGGAAGAATCGAAGAATGTCCGTGTTATTACCAGAGATGGAATAGAAGGTTACATCAAGACTCTCTTTATCAAGAAATACGATCTCCTTCTGTTCTCCTGCCATAGTAAGGATCAACTGATGATGAATGACGTGCCACTTCTTTCCCGTACTTTCGAGGTATGGCAGAGAAGCGGAGTACTGAAGTCACATCATGCTTCCCCGATATATTATTACCAGGTAATGTCGGAATATACCGAGTCGGATGAGAAGAATGGCAGAAACGATATCGTCGTCAGCGGCACGGATATCAATTTCATTTATTCCGGAGGTGACAACGGTATCCATAATCTGAACTTCAACCTTTATAGTGGAGACTTGGTCGCAGTTATGGGCGGTAGCGGAACCGGCAAGTCAACATTGCTCTCTCTCCTGAACGGAACACTGACCCCTCAGAAGGGCGGCATTGCCATCAATGGCCATGATATTTCAGATCCGTCTGTCAAGAAACTTATCGGTTTCGTGCCGCAGGATGACTTGCTCATTGAGGAACTGACTGTCTATGAGAATCTGTGGTTTACAGGACAGCTCTGCTTTGCCGGCATATCTAATGAGGATCTTGATGCAAGGGTGCTTAATGTGTTGGGAGAACTCGGACTGCTTTCTGCAAAGGACCTCAAAGTGGGTTCGCCTATCAATAAATACATATCGGGAGGTCAGCGAAAACGTCTGAATATCGCTCTTGAACTTATCCGTGAACCGGCAATCCTTTTCCTTGATGAACCAACGTCCGGACTTTCCTCTGCTGATGCGGAGATGCTGGTCAACCTTCTGAAGGAACAAGCATACAAGGGCAAGGTTGTCGTGTCAATTATCCATCAGCCTTCTTCGGATGTCTTCAAGATGTTCGATCGTCTGTGGATTCTCGACAGGGGAGGCTATCCGATATATGACGGCAATCCTATTGAGGCCGTCACTTATTTCAAACGGCTTGCAAACTATGCTGATGCCGATACAAGCACTTGTCCTACATGCGGAAATGTCAATCCTGAAATCATTTTCAACATCATTGATGAGAAAACTCTTTCCCATGGGAACATGTCTGGAAACAGAAAGGTGAGTCCTCAGGAATGGCATGAGAGATACCTGCTTGACAAGGCTGACAGGAATCAGAATCATAAGCAAAGGACGAAGAAACTGCTTACTTCTCTGCCTGATTCAGGACAGATCATTCCTACTGCAATGAGGCAGATAGGTGTATATCTTCAGAGAAACATGAGAATGAAGTTGACAAACCTCCAGTACATTCTCATTACCCTGCTCGAAGCACCAGTTCTGGCTCTTATTTGTTCATGCCTTACCAGGTATGCACCGCCTGAGGGATATTCAATAATGGATAACATTAATCTGGTATCCTATTATTTCATGGCAATCATAGTATCCATATTGCTCGGAATGAGTGGCAGTGCAGAGGAAATCATCAAAGATCGTGCCCTGCTGAAGAGGGAGAAATTCCTGTCTCTGTCATATTCCAGCTATATCTGGTCAAAGATAATTTTCATGGGTGGAGTGTCGCTTTTGCAGTCCCTGCTGTTCATAGTTGTCGGCAATTCGATAATGGGAATCAACGGCATGTTCCTGACTTGGTGGGCTATTCTCTTCATTTCCTCATTCCTTGCAGGACTTACAGGACTCTGGCTTTCACAGACACTGAACAGTGTTGTTGCCATATACATCACGATTCCTCTCTTGCTGATTCCTCAGATACTGCTCTGCGGTATGGTTGTCACTTTCTCTGAACTGACGCCTCGCAGTACAACTGGCAATGTTCCTGCCATCGGCAATGTGATTCCTTCCCGCTGGGCTTTTGAGGCTTTGGCGGTGACCTCGTTCACGGATAATGAATACGACAGAAACTTCTTCGATCAGGATCGTGAGCGCTATGAAGCTCAGTATTACAAGCATGTATATCTCTACGAGATGGAATCGCAGTTGGAAACTCTCCACGACCGTCAGCTGAAGGGTGAGGAAGCATCCATCGACCACATGAAAGTCATCAGGAATTCACTTCCTGTGATTGCTTCTGTATGTGGTATTGAACCATATTCTGGTGACTATTCATACTCCTCACTCCGTGAATATTTCAATCGTGCAAAGAAAGTCCTGTCTGATCGTGGCAATCTGACGACTCTTGCTGTTGACCGGCAGATAGGGGAGATGGTCCGTTCTGTGGGAATGGATGAGATGAAGAGGCTGAAGCGTGACAACCATAACATACGTCTTGAGAACCTGGTTCTGAATTCACTGGACAAGCATCGTTGCAAGGTCGTTGATGGACATATCGTTCCAAATTCGGGATTCATATACATCCGACCTCTTAGTCGAAACGGCAATGCTCCGTTCTATTCATGTGTGAAGATAGTCGGCGACTATGAGATTAAGACGCTTTGGTTCAATATGGGAGTCCTGATACTGATGTGTATTCTCACCTCGTTGTGCCTGTTCTTCAATTTCCCTGGAAGATATCATAAGGGTAGGAGTTACTGATATTATTCGATTTTCAAAACAGAAATATATAATTTATAAACCATTTAAAAACAAAAGCATTATGAAAAAATTAATTCTTTCAGTTGCAACAATCGCTCTCCTTGCTTCTTGCAATGGTGGCGCACAGAAGGCTCAGGTAGCCGAAGTTGAAGAAGTCAAGAGTTTTGAACAGGAACAGATTGAGGCTGGCATCAAGATGCATGTCGATAGTCTTGCTGCTCTGTACAACAGAAAGGATGGCGTTCCTTTCCTTGCAGGTTTAAAGGACGGTACTATCATTCTCTCTGACGAAGAAAAGCAGGTTAAGCCTGAGTATCTGATTGATCCGGCATCAACAAACGAATTGGTTACTCTCTCTCAGAAGTATCGCGCAGTTGCTGTTCTGGATATGGATGCACTTGTTGCAGAGGCTCATGACATGGGAACTGAGGACTATGATGCAGCAAAGGCCCGTCTTATTGTTGACATCAATGACCCTGCATTCGACACTTTCGTAAAGGGTATTTCTGGTGATGTTTCCCGCAGCGACGCATTCACTGCTTTCTACGATGCAGAGAACGAGGCCGGACGTATCAACTTCTTCTGGGAGACCTGTACTGCAGCATTCGTTGAGCAGCTCTTCCTCCTCACTCAGCATCCTGACAAGTTCATTGACTGTTTCACAGATCAGGACGCGGCCGATTTCACTTATCGTCTCATCCTTATCCTCGACGGTCTGAACAACCTCAAGGACTATGCTCCTGAACTTGAGGAACTCAACACAGCTGTTCAGCCTCTCAATGCTCTCAATGCAATTACTGTTGATCAGCTTCGTGATCAGGTGGCAGAAATGAAATCTCAGATTGCTGAAGTACGTAACAACATCCTCAAGTAAAATGAAACCAACACTTTTTCTACTTGCAGCCGGAATGGGCAGCCGCTATGGCGGACTGAAACAGCTGGATGGGGTTGGTCCTAATGGGGAAACCATTATGGACTATAGTATTTATGACGCCATCCGTGCCGGTTTTGGAAAGATTGTATGGGTCATCCGCAAGGATTTCGAACAGCAGTTCCGTGAACAGATAATTGCCAAGTACGAAGGCAAGGTGGAGTGTGAACTTTGTTTTCAGGGACTTGATTGTCTTCCTGAAGGATTCACTTGCCCTGAAGGACGTGTGAAACCATGGGGTACGAATCATGCTGTCCTCATGGGAAAGGATGTCATAAAGGAACCTTTCTGCGTCATCAACTGTGATGACTTCTACGGACGCGATGCCTTCCAGAAGATTGCCGACTATCTGTCTGCCCTCAAACCTGAAGATAAGAACAAGTACGCAATGGTAGGATTCCGTGTCAGCAATACCTTGAGCGAGAATGGTACCGTTGCTCGTGGCGTTTGTGTGAAGGACGATGAAAACCATCTCACAGATGTTGTTGAACGTACTGAAATCAAACGTCTTGAAGACGGCAGAATCTGCTATCGTGAAGGTGAAGACTGGTTCGAAGTCGAGGAGAATGCTCCGGTAAGTATGAATATGTGGGGATTCACACCTGACTACTTCTGCCATTCGGAAGAGTACTTCAAGGAATTCCTTTCTGACCCGAAGAACATGGAGAATCTCAAGGCTGAGTTCTTCATCCCTCTGATGGTCAACAAACTTATCAAGGAGAATACTGCTACCTGCGAGGTTCTCGATACCACAAGCAAGTGGTTCGGTGTTACCTACGCAGCCGACCGTCCTGATACTGTTCGTCGTATTCAGACTCTTGTTGATGCGGGTGAATACCCGGCAAAACTTGAATTCTGATTCGGATTTCTAATAAAACAGCTACCATACAGTTATTGTATTGGTAGCTGTTGTCATTTTCAACTATTGACATTTTAACCTATATGAAAAAAATATTTCTTTTTTTGTTGCTCTCGTGCAGCATCTGCATGAAGGCTCAGGACTTCAGGAGCGGTGCTTTGTATAGCATCAAGGGCATTCCTACAGAATCCAGTGATCAGGTGTTCACTATCTCCGAGATTTCAGGTCAGTGGCGTATCATTGATCCATTCTCCAAACGAGCTCTCCGCCGTGGTGAGAAAGGACTGGAATATGGTCCTGTGAATGGTTCTGACGAAGATCAGAAGTTTGATATCTCCTTCGTCAAGAAGCTGAAGGTGACTGAATCAAAGTGGTTCGGTGCTGACGAGACAAGGACATACATGATTCAGCCAAGGTCAAACCAGGATATGGCTATCGGCTGCAGTGATGACGGGACACCAGGTACGAAGGTGCGCTTCGAGAAGATTGACCTCAAGAACAGAGGCCAGTACTGGACCATCCTGACTCTTGGCAAGGGACGTCACATGATTTCCAACTCGTTCTATTCATCGTTCTTCGATGATGGCGGCGACAACCAGAGATACGATTACTTTCTGCTCTGGAGTGCCGATCCGAAGAATCCGAGGAATTCATTGCTGTCGATTGAACCCATTGATACCAAACTGACAGGCGGGAAACAATACTACCGTATTATCTCTGTCGGCAGGAACAAGATGTACACGATGAAGGGCAATGAATTCAAATGCGTGCCGATAGATGATAAAGACCAGAATTCCTGGCTTACCATCAATGAGTATGAGAAACCCAATATAAAAGGTCCTGTCTGGGAGGATGAGACCGTATTCGCCATCAACAAACTTCCTGGTGTCGCTACCTATCTTCCATACGCCTCCGAACAGGAGATGACTTCTGACAAGGAGTACTATAACACTCCATGGACCGAACCGAAGAGTTCTCTGTACCAAAGTCTTGACGGAACATGGAACTTCCATTTCATACCTGAGGGCATCAACTCGATGGAGGAACTCGATAAGGTCTATGCAGGAATCGACAGACTCTCTTGGGATAAGATTCCCGTACCGAGCTGTTGGGAGATGCAGGGCTATGACAGACCGATCTATTGCAATGTTGCATATCCACACTCCAATACGCCTCCTTTCATCAAGGCTCGTCAGGGCTACAATGATGGCGGAAAGAACTATGCCATCAATCCTGTCGGTGTGTATCGTCGTTCCTTCTCTGCTGATGGCAACTGGCTGAAGGCAAAGAAGCGCACGCTGATACATTTCGGTGGTATCTACAGCAGTGCCATGATATATGTGAATGGCAGACAGGTAGGCTATACTCAGGGCGCGAACAACGTGTCCGAATTCGATCTCACGGATTATGTCCGTAGTGGCAGCAACGACTTGGTTGTCGTGGTTCACAGATGGTGCGACGGCTCCTATCTGGAGTGTCAGGATATGTTCCGCATGAGTGGAATCTTCCGCAGCGTCTATCTCTACAACATTCCTGAGAACGGCATCCGCAATCATGTAATCACCACAGATATCAAAGGCACGAATGCTACTTTGAACCTGCGTTGTGAGGCATTCAAGGGTGATGTGAAGGCAAAGGCACGCCTTTTCTCTCCTGACGGAAAACTCATCGGTGAGGCTGATGTGCGTGACGGCAAGGCTTCTATAAGCGTTGCTGACGTGAAACTCTGGTCGGCCGAAATTCCTACTCTCTATACGCTCAACGTTGTTCAGGATGGAATGGCTTTCTCCACAAAGGTCGGCTTCCGTTCCATTGAGATCAAGGGCTCGCTGCTCTATATCAACGGAAAGAGAATCTTCATGAAGGGTACTAACCGCCATGACACCGATCCGCGCTATGGCCGTACTGTTCCTGTAGAGACTATGCTCCGCGACATCACCATGATGAAGCAGAACAATATCAACGCTATCCGTACGAGCCACTATCCTAATGATGCACGTCTCTATGCAATGATGGACTACTTTGGCATCTATTGCTGTGATGAGGCTGATGTTGAGGACCATGCAAACCGGACAATCTCTGATATGGACTCGTGGGCTCCTGCATTCGAGGACCGAATCGAAAGACTTGTCACCCGTGACATCAACCATCCTGCAGTCATCTTCTGGAGCATGGGCAACGAATGTGGAGGCGGAAAGAACTTCAAGAACTGCTACGACACGGCGAAGCGCTTCGATCCTACCCGTCCTGTACATTACGAGGGAACACGCAATGGAAATCCACATGGAGGATTCACCTATAGTGATATGTACTCGAAGATGTATCCGCGTATGGATTGGATGAAGCAGTATATGAGCAATCAGGACAAGCCTATGTTCTTCTGTGAATACGCTCATGCAATGGGTAATGCAGTCGGCAACCTTGATGTCTATGTACGTTTGATAGAGGAAAGCAACTCCACCATCGGCGGCTGTATCTGGGACTGGGTTGATCAGGCAGTATATGATCCTATCCTCATGAAGAAGGGCATCAACCGCCTGACCACCGG
>DCGE01000225.1 GCA_002314525.1 Prevotellaceae bacterium UBA1786
TGGATTCTGTCAGAAAAAATAACGATTTACTCAGATTCAGCTACAATACAACCCTGGTTTCAACGGTTCTGACCGCGGTGGCTCCCCTTGTCACAACGCTGGTCGACGGCATGTTTACTGGAAATCTGCTGGGAACAGACGCGTTCAACGCAGTAAACACAGTGATGCCTCTGGTCAATGCCGTCTGCGTTCTGACGCTGATATGCAATATGGGGGGAAGTGTGCTTGCAGCGAGTCAGCTTGCATCGGGTAATACAGAAAAGGCCAACAAGATATTTACAGTATCTCTGACATCAGCCGTGGCTATTGTGCTGCTGACCATTCTGATACTTGCAACGAATATTGATGGAATCAGTTCTTTCCTCTGTCCGGGAGAGGGTGGGGCGGCGCAGGCTAAGAAATATTTGAGCATTATGCTGGCCTATTTCCTGTTTGTTCCCTTCTGTACGACATTGAACAATTTCATTGCAGTCGAGGGACATCCGGAACTGGTCACAAGAAGTGTAATCATCTCAAATGTTATTAACATAATATTTGACATCGTTTTCATTGCGGTTCTTGAATGGGGTATTGCCGGCGCAGCTTGGTCAACTGTTCTTTCCGGAATTATTAACCTGGCCATCTATATTCCTCACTTTCATAAAGGCAAAAGCAAGTATCGTTTAACTTGGAAGGCTTTTAATTCCGATACCTTGGAGATTTTGGGACAAAACCTGAAACAGGGTTTTGGGTTCAATATATTCTATATTGTTATCAACATCTTTGTGCTTTTCTGTAATGCACTGATATCGCATAAGTTGGGCATGCTTGCCCTGTCTCAGTTCGGATTGTGCATTCAGCTGGAATCTGTCACATTCGGAGTCGGTGTCGGTATCTGTATGGCCGGTGTTGCCCACATCTGCCGTATGCAGGGGGAGTGTGACACGAATGGGATTAGATTCGTGATCAACAGATGTCTTATGCAGGCTCTGATATTCTACGGGATTCTGGTTCTTGTTATGGTTTTGTTCCCGTCGTTGATACTACAATGTTATGGAATGAATACACCTGGAATGGCAGAATTATGCCGCATTCCTTTCATTTGCTTTGGAATTTTCTATCTCTGTTTTTCTTTCCTCGCTGTCTATTCGACTATTGTAATGCAGATGAACGGACACGTTGGGGGCAAGGTTTTCTTCATTTTTGGAATTGGCATACTGACCGCGCTATCTATGTTGATGTGGTCCGGGGTATCGGCAAACAAAATATGGTTTGGATTCATTACTGGAAGCATTCCAATGGTAATCGGCTCTCTCTGTTACACCTATAATTATCACCGAAAAAACACCGGAATCACGCGTTTCACTATGCTTGATACGCTCCCTGTACATGTCAGGTTTGATTATAGTATGGATTTCAGACTGAAAAGAATGGACAGTATGATGCATGATCTGAAGGTTTTTACCGAAGTCTGCCAATTGCCTGATTTTATTATAAAGAATATTGAATACTGTTGCCGCGAATTGTGCGACAATGTGGGACAAAAGAGATTGAAAATGAATATCCAGTATTTTGATCTCTCATTCATTGAGACCGATAACTGTTTTCGTCTGATCATAAAAGATAACGGAACACCGGACAATACATTGATATATGACACTGAATTGCCGAACAATATAAAAAAGGCAGATCATATCCCGTCTGAAAGAGACACTCGCCTGTACCTTATTAACAATATGTCTGACCGGATGACCTACAATTACGTGTTTGGTATGAACATTTCCGTTTTAGAATGGAACAAGTTATAGGAAACTAGACGAACGAATAAGAATACGGAGGAAAACAGGCGTTTTCCTCCGTATTCTACGTTTATCAGACTTGAGTCTGTGATTTATTGTTTAGATCATCAAAGCGGCTACAAGGGCAAGAATTGCGTAGAATTCAGGGAGTGCAGCGTAGATCATTGTGCTGGTTACAACATCGTGACCCTCGCTTACGCCGATAACACCGTTTGCGCAGACGCGACCCTGGCGTACTGATGAATAGATGAATACGACTCCGATTGCAAGGCCAACTACGAAATAGAGAAGACCGTTCTGAGCCATAGTCGCAACGTCTTTAGGCCACATCAAAAATGCTACGAAACCATAAAGACCCTGAGTAGCAGGCATCGCGGAGAGAATGATGTACGAAGAAGATTTCTCACGATTCTTCTTTAACGCAGCTTCAGCAGCATTACCTACTATTGTGGTTCCGATGCTGGAACCGACTCCTGAAAGACAAAGTGCAAGACCAAGTCCTACATAACCAAGAATTGTTGTTAGCATGATTAAAAAATTTTAGTTATTATTTATAATTATTTTGTCAAAGGTTCATATTGTGTTCCCCTTCCTTCATATCCGCAGTTCTTGAAGTATTCAACGAATGTAAGACGGAGAGGATGAACGAATGCGCCGAGGCAGGCCATCGCAAAATTGATGGCATGACCGAACACAAGTACAAGGACATAAGGTGCATATTGCCAGGTAGGATCGCTTCCGAGGATCATCCCTCCCAAATTGTTGAATGCTTCACCGAGCATACCGCCTGCAAGTCCCAAAGCGTAAAGTCGGATATAACTCAATACGTCGCCAAGAAGTCCGGTGGCCATTTCGTAGGTGTTCCACAGTCCGGCTCCCACATTCTTCAACGGGTTGTTTCCAGGTTTGTTGAAGATGTAGATACTCAATCCTGATACGATACCTATCACTATCATCGCAATCTTCGTAATGGAAGAATCAATGATGCTGGAAAGTCCCAAACCGGCTACACAAAGGCCTCCCACAATGAGAATTACCCATCCCCATGAGGAAACTGCTTCAGCTATTCCGAAACGTCTGGTGCGGCCGATTGCCTTGATAACCATTGCAAGGCTGAGGTGAACAACACCTACAACTATGGCAGCAATCATCATGACATCGTAGGATGAGGCTCCAAATGTCAGTTTTCCGGTCAAGAAATGACTTTTGATGGACTCTGGAATGAACGCCACCTTAGCGAGATTGACACCCATAAATGTGCCCATAATCAAGCCGATAACGGTGGCTCCGACTCCAAGAGTCACAACCAGACGCCAATGCTTCTTGAGTCCCATAAGGTCCACCTTTTTCAGCATAAAGCCGACAGCAATGAGCAGTAGTCCGTATCCGGAGTCTCCCATACACATTGCCCAGAAGAGCATAAAGAATGGAGCAAGAACAGGTGTCGGGTCGAACTCGTCGTATACCGGCATTCCGTACATTCCTGTAAGAGTCTCGAAGTTCCTTGCAAACCAGTTGTTCTTCAACTTGATAGGAGGATTGTCCTCTTTTGTTGCAGGTTCACTGAAATAGTATACTCCGATTTCATCCAATGCCTTGGCGATCTTTGCATCCTGCTCTGTTGGAGCAAATCCGATGTAAGTGTCAATTACGTTCTCAGCGGCAGTGACTGCGGCACTCTTTGCGAGATATCGCTGAAATTCAGCAGTCATAAGCGCCAGCTTTTCCTTCAATTCAGGAACCTGATCCTTTTCTGCCAGAAGGATGGCCTTCTTCTCTTCTATCTTTTTTTCGAGTTCTGCCATCTTTGCTGCAGATTCATCGCAGCATCCGGAAGGCGCATCGCATTCGGAGATAGGGAAGGAGTAGTCTTCTTCGGTGGAGAAAGTCACAAAATAGACTTTTTCCTTGTCACGGGAGATTACTTCGAGAGGATATTCGGCTGCCCATTCTTCAGAAAATTTCTTCTGGCTGGCACAATAGTAGTGAATGTTGAAACCGAGTTTGCCGAGACCTTCGATCTTCTCAGGTGAGAAAGTTCCCCAAGGAAGCCGTGCATTGTACTCTCTGCTGACTGCATTGTACTCTGCAACCAGAGAATTGTATTCCGAATCGCGGGTGAAATCACCTTTTTCGATGCGTGCAATGTTTTTCCTCAGGCTGTCTGCCTCATTGAAGAGTTGAGCAGAAGCCTCGTCTACAGGTTTCTTTGAACGGGTGATGTCAATCACCCCGAGTTCCTGGATCTTGGAAAGAAAGTTCTCGCTCTCGCCGCCAAGCAGCACGAACGAGTATTTGGTCATTTTAACTATCATTGCTTTCCTCCTCCTCTTCAGCAGCGTGGCGACTCTTCACAATCTTCTGGGAAGCTTTGGAGAGATTCTCCTCATCTTCCATAAAGCGTTTGATCTTTCGAATCGCCTCCTGGTAGCCAGGAATCTGGACCTTCTCATAAAGGTTAACCTTCTGAGTGGTCTTCTTCCTCTGATACTCAAGAATGCGGCTCTTTTCTGTGTATACTTCTGACTCGATGCCAAGCTGTGCAAGCTTCTTCAAGATCTCCACACCGTCCGTGTACCACATCGGTTTGGCGAACTTGTCGAACTCCTTGACATCGTATATTACCCCTTTTAATTCAGGAATCTTAACTCCGGCAATCTTCCCGACGGAGAGCTCCACGTCCCTGACTGAAATCAGACCGGGCTCGAACTCATTCCAAAGTCGTGCAAGATAGTCGTAGTCCTTGAGAGCTTTGTCCAACTCCCTCAGAAGGCGGTCCGATTCAGCTTTGGCTGCAATCACACTTGCCCTGAGTGCTGATTCCTTGCTCTTCAGGGTAGGGAGCGCTTTCTGACGGGTCTTGAGCTGTTTTCCCAAGTTTGTCAGAGATGTCTTGTTATATTGGAATTTGATTGCCATTATTCAGCGGGCCAATATTTTTCTACAATTGATTCCTTGATTCCACTCTCCGCCTTGCTGAAATACTTGGCGAAAAGTTTCCAAGTCGTGTCAAGCATCTCATTGATTGAGATATTGACGTCAATGGAAAGAATCTGAGTTGCGTAGTCCTTGGCGTAGTCAAGGCAGCGACGGTCATAATCGCTGAGGTCAAAACCGTTTTCAAGTTTGGTTTTGGCGTTCTGTGCATCAGCGTAGAGACGTACGGAAGCATTCATAACCTGTGAGTGGTCTTCGCGAGTCTTCTTTCCCTGAACAAGTTGTTTGAGTCGGGAGAGTGAACGGAACGGATCGACGATTACCTTTCCTGTATCAGTATCTGCACGCAGGAACAACTGTCCCTCAGTGATATAACCTGTGTTGTCAGGGATGGCGTGGGTGATGTCGCCGTCATTCAGTGTGGTGACTGCGATGATGGTAATTGAACCTCCGTCAGGCAATTGCACTGCCTTTTCGTAGATCTTTGCAAGGTCTGAGTAGAGTGAGCCAGGCATTGAGTCCTTGGATGGAATCTGGTCCATACGGTTGGAGACAATCGAGAGCGCATCGGCGTAGAGGGTCATGTCGGTGAGGAGCACGAGCACCTTCTGGTTGAGGTCTGCAGCGAAGTACTCAGCTGTGGTGAGCGCCATGTCAGGGATGAGGAGTCGCTCTACAGGAGGTTCTTCGGTAGTGTTTACGAA
>DCGE01000116.1 GCA_002314525.1 Prevotellaceae bacterium UBA1786
CAAGGAAAGCCAGAAGGACAATGGTGGTGTGAAGGAAAGCCTCAATGGTGAGAAGGATAACTACCAGTTCAGTGCGCGTGCCGCCATCGACCGCTATGAAGCAGCCGACATGCCTCTCGGATGGTTTCTCCCGAACGACGGCTACGGAGCAGGCTACGGACAGACAGGCACACTTAAGGGCAACATAGAGAATCTGCGGCAGTTCGGTGAATATGCCCGTTCGAAGGGTGTGGAAATCGGTCTCTGGACGCAGAGCGACCTCCACCCGAAGGAAGGTATCGAACCACTCCTTCAGCGCGACATCATAGGTGAGGTACGCGATGCAGGTGTACGAGTACTCAAAACTGACGTGGCATGGGTAGGAGCTGGTTATTCATTCGGACTCAATGGAGTGGCTGACGTAGCACAGATCATGCCTTATTACGGCAACGAAGCTCGTCCATTCATCATTTCCCTTGACGGTTGGGCAGGAACCCAACGCCATGCAGGCATCTGGACGGGTGACCAGACAGGTGGTCAGTGGGAGTACATACGTTTCCATATCCCTACCTATATCGGTTCAGGTCTTAGCGGTCAGCCAAACATCTGCAGCGACATGGACGGCATCTTCGGAGGCAACAACATGGCTGTCAACATTCGCGACTTCCAGTGGAAGACCTTCACCCCGATGCAGCTCAACATGGACGGCTGGGGCCTCAATCCTAAATATCCTCAGGCTCTTGGTGAACCTGCAACCTCCATCAACCGCTGGTATCTGAAACTCAAGAGCATCCTCATGCCATACACCTACAGCATCGCCCACGAGGCGATAGACGGAGAACCGATGATCCGTGCTATGTTCCTCGAGGAAGAGAATCCATACACACTGAGCACGCAAACTCAGTACCAGTTCATGTATGGTCCATCGATGCTCATCGCCCCAATCTACAAGGAAGCAGAGGATCGTGACGGCATCTATCTGCCAAAGGGACTGTGGATGGACTACTTCACTGGTAGTGTATATGAAGGAGGACGTGTCATCAACGATTTCCCTACCCCACTCTGGAAACTCCCTGTATTCGTGAAACTCGGAGCCATAATCCCTTTCCACAAAGCCACCAACAACCCTAATCAGAGCGATCCTCACCTTCGTTGCTACGACATCTATCCAGCCGACGGCAACTTTGAGTTCAGGGAATACGACGATGACGGCAAGACGATGGCATACAAGAGCGGTCAATCTGCTACCACTTGCATCCAGCACAGTATGGCAGTGGGGGCATTCCACCTTCAGATTCTACCTACCAAGGGTGGTTTCGAAGGTTTCGAGAAGGAGAAATCGACAATAATCCGCATTGTCTGTGCCGAGCAGCCGAAGAAGTTTACTGTAAAGGTCAAGGACAAGAAAGTAAAACTGACAGCTGTCAGCAATGAGACAGAACTTGCAACTACACCTAATTCATATTATTATGGTGCCACGAACGACAAGTACGTAAGGACACCGGCTCTTATGCTCAACATAGCGTCACAGAACGTGACGGCATCCGACATACTCGTAGAGATACCAAGTCTCAAGTCCGCCGATGTGAAGAGTGTTTCGAACAAACCGGTCAACCGGATTCTATCTTCACCAGAAGTTGGCGACGGAACATCAACGGCATACGCCATCACTCCTTCCTGGGAGCCAGTCGAAGGTGCCGAGTTCTACGAGATAGAGTTTGACGGGATGATATACAGTACCATCGACAGTACGGCCTTCACTATGGAGGGCCTTGTGCCAGATAGTGAATATTTACTCAACCTGCGTGCCGTCCTCAAGGATTGCGTTACACCTTGGGTAGAATTCGAAATGGTGACAGAACCGGACCCACTGCAATTCGCCATACGTGGAATACGTGCCACTACTTCTTGTAAGAACCAAGGAGGTCAGGGAACTGACAAACTTTTCGACTTTGACGAGAGTACCACATGGCATACCGACTGGAACTCAACAGCCGTACCGTTCGACCTCACCATCGACCTCCATAGTGTTAATAGCGTAGAACGTCTACGCTACCTACCTCGCGACGACGCAGCTAATGGTACAATTCTCGAAGGAAGTGCTGAATATAGCCTCGACAAGCAGTCGTGGACTTCACTCGGCGACTTCAAGTGGAATCGCGACAACAAGGCAAAGGATATACAGTTCGAAGGCAATCCAACCGTCCGCTACATCCGTTTCCATGTTACTAAGGCCGTAGGCAATTTCGGTTCTGGTCAGCAGATATATGTATTCCGCCAGCCGGGAAGCAGCTACTATATACCTGGTGACATCAACCAGGACGGCCGATTGGACGAAAACGACCTCACATCCTACATGAACTATACAGGCTTGCGTCAGGGTGACGGCGACTTCGAGGGCTACATCTCTCAGGGCGACCTCAACAAGAACGGCCTCATCGATGCCTTCGATATCTCGGCAGTAGCAACGGAACTCGAAGGCGGTGCACATATATCAGGCAACTACAACCTAACGGGAACAATCTCCATGACTGCTGACAAGAAGCAGTACAAGGCAGGCGACACTATAGCTCTCACCATCTTTGGCAAGGGATTAAAGGATATCAATGCCCTCAGCATGGCAATTCCTTACGATTCAGAAGAACTGGAATATGTATCAGTGTCGGCCGAGAACCTGTTTGACATGTACAACATGACCTACGACCGTCTGCACACCAATGGTCAGAAGGCCCTCTACCCTACCTTCGTGAACCTCGGCCGCAAGCCACTCATCAACGGAGACAAGGAACTTATGAAAATCACCTTTAAAGTAAAAAAAGCAATCAAGTCAATTCCAACAATTAAAGACATAATAATCGTTGACCCATGTCAAAATCAAATCTCATTCTAATAACTGTCATTGCGGCCACTATTTGTAGCTGCAGTAAGGACTCCGTTGATGATTTTAATGCAGGCAATGGAACATCCCAGACTATCGAAGTATCAGCGACTGTACCAGAAGACATGTTCGCACGTCCTAATGGTGAGAAGTCTCTGACCAACACCGTCATCGACCCGAACAACCAGAACTACTACAACGACCTTGCGTGTGCGGTTGACGTCGCTCAACTTCTGGCAGTAGCCGATCCCGAATTGGCAGCTGGTCTCAATGGTGTAGAGATTACCGAGGGACAATTTGAGGAGATACGTCTCTTCGTCGAAAAGAACATCGTCTCAGACAACATGACTGAAATCCAGAAGACCAAAGCCATACTGAAGTGGGTGAACTCCAATGTTTCCTACGACTGGGTTGACAACTCCGCCTATGCTGTCTTCAAGAGCCGCAAGGGTGTATGCCAAGGGTATTCCAACCTGATGAACGTTATGCTCCATACTCAAGGAATCAAGTGTGTCAACGCCAATGGTTTCATGGCTAATGTCGGAGGTCATGCATGGGTATATGTATATGCTGATGGCAAGTGGTATGTTTCCGACCCTACCAACACGCCAAATACCATCTGGGACATGTCGAAGCCTGACTCCTACAAAGGCACGTTACAACCTTGGACCATTGACATGCCTCTCTTTGAGGACAGCCTCTATGTCTATGATTGGCGCGACAAGCTATTCAATATCCGTGAAGTGAAACAGCCAGGTCAACCAGCCATGTCTGTTCCCTATGGTGCAGCAGGCTTCAAGGTTACGGGGTTCGATCCTATTGGCGGCATAGGAAGCGAGGTACGCGAGTTCTATATCAGCACAAATATCCGAAGCGTGGGTGAATACGTCGATGGCCTCACGAAGCACGGTCAGAACCTAGAAAATGTATTCGTATGGAACGACAAGAACCATGCCATCAATGACTACGACGGATGTATCTATACCGTCAGCTATTCGTCATCAACCAAAGTAAATACATATAAGGCCCTGAAATATATCCCTGGTCAGAAGAAGACAGTCAACATCGCTCCTATGAAGATTGCGGAGAAGAATATCATCTTCAATCATGAGACTATCGAAGAAGTCCACTTCGACAAGACTACTCTCACATATGAGAACAGTTGCATAGAATCATGCCATAATCTTCACCTCATATATATACCTCAGGGTAGTAAAGTAGACAAGGAAGCCTTCTACGATTGTGCCAAAGACCTTCAGATAATTGAGTATGACCCTACTGAGACGGGAATTGAAAAAGTATATGCAAACTGAATATCACTATGAAAAGAATACTCCCACTGGCCATTGTATCGGCCATCACAATAATGGCATCAGCCCAAGTGCAGGTTGACTATAGCAAATATCCTGACTATTCCGTCAAGGTCAATCCAAACCCAGCACTTTTAGCCAAGCCAAAAGTTGAGTCTGGACGTCCGGACCATTTCAATAATGCCGAGACAAAGTATTTCCCACCAGTAATCAACCAGGTAGGAGGTTCCTGTGGTTCGGCTGCACAAATCGGCTACATGTTCAACCACGAAATCAACTGTGTCCGCGACGCTGACGGTTCAATAGAAACCAACCAGTATCCAAGTCACTTCACGTGGTTGTTCACCAACTCTAATTCTGGCAAGATTGAGATGGCCAGAGAAATCGGTATTCCTGACGCGGTGACATACGGAGGTCGTACCTATTCCAGATACTTCGGTATCCAAGATACCAAAGGCCCCGACTTTGGATGGATGCAAGGCTACGACAAGTGGTTCACGGCCATGCACAATCGTCTTCTGAACTCATCCAACTTCCCACTCTCACTCGAGACAGAAGAAGGACGCGAAGCATGCAAGCAATGGCTTTGGAACCATCAAGGCAATGGCACTCCAGGTGGAGGTGTCTGCGGTATCGGAGTTGCCAGCGGTGGTATCTGGAACCAGATTCCCAAGACCGACAAGAACGATGAGCTTGGAGTCACTGGTATGTACGTTGTAAGAACATGGGGCAACACCGTTGATCACGCAATGACCATCATCGGCTACGACGACCGCATTGAGTTCGACCTCGACGGCAACAAAGTATATGGTGAGAAAGACAAGGACGAGGTAGGTGCTTGGATTCTCGTCAATTCATGGGGAAGCGACTGGTGCAACAACGGCTTCATCTACTGTCCATACAAGAATGGCGGTCCTGTAGGAATGAACGGCAGCGGTGGATACTGGAGGCCTGAGATCTATACTATCCGCAAGGACTACAAACCACTCCGTACCCTCAAGATAAAGATGGATTACAGCAAACGAAGTGAGATAAAGCTCAGTGCCGGTGTTTCAGCTGATCTCAATGCCACCAAGCCAGACAAAATTCAGGAGTTTGAGCATTTCCGTTATGGAGGTGACGGCAATAACGATGGCAAGGATGCTCCTACCCCTATGCTGGGTCGTTGGATTGACGGATTTCACTA
This sequence comes from Prevotellaceae bacterium UBA1786, assembly GCA_002314525.1. The sequence continues at coordinate 5,354 of DCGE01000116.1, forward strand.
CGAGCCGATGGAGTTCGGCTATGACCTCACCGACCTTACTGCATCCTTTGACCGCCGGCAGCCATTGAAATATTTTTTCATTATTGAGACAAAAGGCACTGCCGACGGAAACGGAAAAGTATATAGTTGTTCGCTGATGGACTATGAATTTGATGAAGAAGGCATCGAGACAGCTTTCCCTATTGACGCTCAGGGAGTAGATATCATCACCGGGGGAAAGAAGACAATGATAAGTGCCGTAGTGAATGGCGAGCCAGTGAATGCACCTCGAAATGTTCAATTGACTGACAACACCCTTGTATGGGAACGTCCTGTCACATCAAGCTACACCCTCAAAGACTATAAAATCTATAAAGACGGAACAGAAATAGGAACTGCAGATGCATCTTCAACGACTTATTCACTCAGTGAAAATAAAGGCACATACGGTGTGGCTGCTACATATACTGTTGGGAATGCTTTGATTGCATCGAGTATTACCCGAACGTCGGAAGTCGGTGGTTCGTTCATCGGGAAGAAGGCCACAAACAACTATGTCGGCGGATTTACAAACGGTGGTTTCGTAGTGCCGGGACTATTCAATCAGGCTCGTGAAAATGTCACCATCGAATACTGGCTCCGCCCTTCATCAACAACAGACTGGAACCAGCAGATTGGAACCAAGTGGGGCGATTTCATGGCTCATACAACTGCAAACGGAGAATTCGTTGCTGGTTGGTCGCAGAGCGAACGAATCACCACATCCACGAAATCGTTGGTAAAGGGAGAATGGACTCATATCGCTATTGTAGTAAGCGGAAAACTGATGACAGTTTACCTCAATGGTGAAGTGGCAGGTGAAGTCACATCAGCAACAGAAAACGGATTCTATGCCTTCGGCGACTTCCCTGTAGGAGTTGCCGGAAACAATGGCATCAACGGCTATATGGAAGAATTCCGTGTATGGAACACTGCCCGTACACAACGTGAGATCAAGAGTCTGATGCACTATGAGGTGGCCGATCCTGCAAACACACCTGAGTTGCTTGTCAACCTACAGTTCTCTAAGGTATCGAATGTAGTAGCCGACGCTACAGGGCACTACAATATTACAAAACTCGGTACAACCTCACGCAAACAGAGTGACGTCCTCATTTCAGACGATCAACTCAAAGCCGACTTCACCATGCCAGAAAATACTCTCTATACAGGAATTGGCATCTCACCTGTCAACACCTCAACAGGACTTATAAAAGCCACCTCATGGACACTGAAGGAAGGCAATGACAGCAAAACATACAATGTGGATGCTCCTGTGTTTGTATTCTCCACTCCGGGTGAGAAGACTCTCTCACTCACCATCACCGACTACAACGACAGTACATCTACAGTTGAACATAGTTTCATTGTCACAGCACTTCCAAAGGTCAAAGTAGGATTCACCTGCCAGAAGTCTGTTCCTATGGGTGAACGTATCAGCTTCACCAATACATCCGACATCACTGACGGAACAGCCTTTGAATGGCTAATGCCAGGTGCAGCCAACGAGAGGGCAACTACCATCAATGCTGCCGCTACATATTTGAAGAATGGTATCTACAATGTGACTCTACGTGCCACGAATGCTTCCGGAACTACGAAATACACTCAGACGATTAATGTGACAGCCGTAGCACCGGAGGCTGACTTCGTTATCACTCCTTCAACAATCGTCAGGGGCGGTACGGTAGTTCTCACCGACCAGAGCCTTTACTCCCCTACTTCATGGGCTTGGGCTGTTACTGACAGGGCTCATCATTTCGTTTCCAACAAAAACGAGTTCTCCCTCACGCTCAACGACCCCGGAACTTATACAGTCTCACTTGATGCCGTCAACTCACAGGGTAGCAACAAGGTGACTACACCTCGCTCAGTCATTGTCTGCAACGAGAATGCTGAGACTGGACTTAACTTCTCAGGCGGGCAAAAGGTAACCTTTAATAATCCGCTCACCATTGCCGACACGCATCAATTCACTATCGACTGGTGGATGTACGTCAAATCAACAGGCCTGCTCAGCCATCATATAGGTGGAAGCAAATCCGACATGCTCATCACAGTAACCGATGACGGAGTTCTGCATTTCGACATGGGCAACTTCTCAAGTCAGACTCCTGTCAGTACGGTCATTCCTTCCGAATGGCATCACTATGCCATCACCTTCAAGGACGGCGAAGGATATATCTATAAGGACGGTGAGATCGTAAGCACGGTCTGGACTCCATGGATAGTCAAGATTCCTACAATGCCTGCTCAGTTCACACTCAGTGGCAGCGATGCCCCTATGAACGCAGTCATCGACGAGTTTCGTATGTGGAATTCATACCTCAACCAGGAAGAAGTACGTTACTTCGCCAACAGGCATATCCCTAATGTTGAGGCTGCTAAGGAAGACCATAAACTCGCGCTCTACTACGACTTCAACCAGAGTTCAGGCAATGTCCATGACCTCGTTGCTGGTAATGAGGGCATCCGTTCCGGCTTCGGTCCTGACGGCGATGCATGGACACCTTCACTCGGTGTGTTCTGTCTGAGCGAGACAACGAGAAAGGATGTATCATCAGATTATCTCACGAACTACAAGGAGCCATTCCTCTTTGCATCAACCACACTTGACCCATCACCTGATGCATCGCAGTACCACGACATACTCCAGAACGAAAAAAACTCCACATGGTGCACTGCCAACTACTACGAGGACGGTAAAATCCGTACTGGTTTCAGCATTGACACCGAGACCAACCGTCTTACCCTCGTGACAAAGATTTTCAACTTCAACGCCGAGGTCTTCGACCACCAATTGTACCAAACGGTTACTCTCCCTGCCGGTCATTATGTATTTGGCATCGAGCGCAACAAGCAGGAAAAGGACGATATGTCATATATCGTTGTAGCTAAAGGAAATGAGTTCCCCGTCACTTCAGAACTACGCGACAAGGCCCTCGCCTTTGACTTTATTGATGCCGGTGAAGTAGGTTTCTCCATCTATGAACCAACCACGCTCTCGCTCGGACTCCTTATGAATACCCGAGGTGAACTCACTCAGGACTTCCGTCGATTCTATATTGAAAGTAAGGAAACAAATGACGACTTCACATGGACAGGTGTTCAGGAAGAGCCTGAAGTTAGGAGTTTGGAGTTAGGAGTTAGGAGTTATAACATTGCTGGACAAGTTGTCGGTCGTTCGTATAAAGGTATGATTATCCAAAACGGTAAGAAATATTTACACAGATAATAATGAAGCGGCTCTTTACTCTTTCATTTTTCATTCTTCACCTCTCACTCACCACTCTACTGGCTCAGCCCTACGAATGGCGGGGGATGATGATTGATGTCAGCCGGCATTTCATGCCTATCGAATATCTGTATAAAGAGATCGATGCCATGCAGATGGTCGGGTTGAACCGTCTTCATCTCCACCTAACTGATGCGGCTGGTTGGAGGATGGAGATAAAGTCACGTCCGCGACTTACTGATATCGGTGCGTGGCGTACAGCTGCCAACTGGCAGGAATGGTGGGATGGCGACCGCAAGTATTCGGATTCCGCTCATGGCTTCGGAGGATATTACACACAGAAGGAGCTACGCAGATTGGTTAAATATGCAAAGAAAAAAGGCATAATCATAGTTCCAGAGATTGAGTTTCCTGCTCATTCCGAGGAAGCTGTCGCTGCTTATCCCGAGATTGGTTTCAACCATGCCGAGATGGATATGAAGAAGGAAGAGGCCTATCGTTTCATGGAGGATGTGCTCCGTGAGGTGGCAGATGTATTTCCATCAGAGTATCTTCATATAGGTGGCGATGAAGCATCAACTCAGCAAGATATCCAGCCTGAAGGAATGCGTCGGGTACGCGATATAGTCCGTTAACTAGGCCGAAAGATGATTGTATGGGACGAAGCCCTCACCGATGAGCCATCGGATTCCGATATGGTCATCATGGTATGGCGCAACATCGAGACGGCCAATAAGGCAATGCAACTCGGTCATAAGGTCATACTTTGTCCGGGCAAATATTGTTATCTCAACAAGGCACAGGATGCACCTATGTATGAGCCGAAGGCTGCTGGAGGCTACCTGCCAATTGACAGTGTGTATCTGATGCCTAATCCTATGGCCAATAGCCAACAGCCAACAGCCAACAGCCAACTACTCGGAGTTCAAGGCAACATTTGGACAGAATATATCGGCACGCCAGAATATGCCGAATACATGCTCTGGCCTCGTATGTATGCCATAGCAGAAATAGGACGTGAAGGACTCACCGACAAACGAGATGTAAATGCCTTTCGTGAACGGGCAAAGAAGATCACCAAGCAACTACGAGACAAACTGCATATCAATACCTTTGACCTTTCAAAGGAACGGGGAGAACGTTCTGTCAGCCCAAGACCGGATGCCCTACCCTTCAATGTCACATACATCACGAAAGTCAATCCTTACTATCCAGGAAGTGGCGAACGTACCCTCTGTGATCATCGGTTCGGAGGTTGGAACAACACCGACGGACGTTGGCAGGGATTCATAGGCAGAAACGGCATGACACTCGTTCTCGATCTCGGTAAGCAGACTACAACACATGGGCTCTCTGCCGATTTTATGCAATGCACTGGCCCTGACATCTTCTTCCCATACACTCTGACCATTGAAACCAGCGATGACGGCAACAACTTCACCCAAATATTTACAAAAACATACGAAGACATATACGCCATCAGTCCCGAAGATTACCGTCAGTTCATTTGGTCAGATTCCACCACAACACGATTTATCAGACTTCAGGCCCTTCCCGGACCACGTCAAGGATGGATTTTCTGTTCTGAAATAGAGATTTATTAATATCACAATATGCAAAACTTCACTTATACAGCATTTGTTCAACTCGGTTCCACATCCGAGATTGACCGAATCACAATTGATGCAACCATCGAATTACAAGATGACGAAGTCACAAAGCTCAATGCTCTAAAAACCTCATATGAAGGCAAGACAGATCAGATTTCAAAGACTGTCAAGGCACAGTTCGGGAGCCTCCACCATAAACTCATGAAGGGAGCACACGACGATGTGCTGTATCTTCTGACCCAGAACGCAGTAGATAATCGATACACGGAAGTATATGAAGAGGACCTATTTGCCGATGACTGTGATGAAGGCCGTTTTACGCCATCAGACGACGAAGACGACGATACAGCCTTCAGCCGGTGGAAAGAAGCCGAACAGGCGAAACTCGAAGCCATGTCACGCGTCGACCGAACCGCCTATATCACCGAACGATACCTCATCGAACTTGACTTCGACGAGAACGACTACGACTACTACTTCTAAAAAAATTTTGTCATTTCGCAAAAAAGTCGTAACTTTGCATCCGATTTGGCATTAACAGAATAATAACAATTAAAACATATAAGANNCCTCTCACGTGTGAGAGTAAATTCAACAATATTAATAATTACAATTATTTACAAAGTTCATTATGGCAACTAGATTTAGATTGCAGCGTCACGGTAGAAAGAACTACGCGTTCTACTATATCGTAATCGCAGACTCAAATGCACCACGCGATGGTCGCTATGTTGAAAAAGTCGGTACTTACAACCCTAACACAAATCCATCAACAGTCGTTATGGATTTTGACCGTGCACTTTATTGGGTACAGGCAGGCGCACAGCCAACTGACACAGTACGTTCAATCCTTTCAAAGGAAGGCGTTTACCTCATGAAGCACCTGCTCGGCGGTGTTAAGAAGGGTGCATTCGACGAAGCTACTGCACAGCAGAAGTTCGATGCATGGAAGCAGGCTAAGGAAGACAAGCTCAATGGCATCTCAAATGCTCAGGCTGCAGAGAAGAAGGCTGCTTACGAAGCACGCCTCAAGGCAGAGAAGGAAATCAATTCAGCTATTGCAAAACGCATCGCTGAAAAGAACGCTCCAGCTGTAGAAGAAACTCCAGCAGAAGAGCCTGCTGCAGAAGCACCAGCAGAAGAGGCAGCAGAATAATTCTCACCTCATTCATACGGCAATAAGCAGACCTCATCAAGGCCTGCTTTTTTTATCCCCATCACATTTTTCACAAATAAAGGTTAACGGCAAACTGAGTACTGCGGGAGACGTGTCTGAGTCACACGAAAAAGCACGATGAGTCAAACGAGAGCAGACGTTCAGTTTGTAAGATATCATACAGCATGAAGATAGTTATCTTACAGCGTTAAGATATTATCTTACAACGTCAAGATAGTTATCTTACAGACTCAAGGTGCGATGTCGTCTGACTGGATGTGATGTTGCGGCAGGCTGAGGGTGCGTTGTCAGAAGACTAAATGTGGTATGAATCCAGACTCAATTATAGCTACCCTCAAGAATGTTTAGCGGACAGCAATAAATTCATTTAGAAATTCTTCGGCTTTTTGGAGGTCATCTGGAGTGTCGATGCCGATGGTGTGAATGTTGGTGAGACCGACCTTTATGACATATCCATTCTCAAGCCAGCGGAGCTGTTCAAGACTTTCCGCAAGTTCGAGCGGAGACTGCGGAAGACTGGTAATCTGACGGAGGACATGAGCACGATAAGCATAAAGACCTATGTGTTTATAATAAGTGTGACGTTCGAGCCAGCGACTTGTATCCACTCCACGGAGATACGGAATAACGGAACGGGAGAAATACATGGCTTCCATTCTCGGGTTCATTATAACCTTCGGGGAGTTGGGATTGAACAAAGCCTCCTCTCCATCCTCTGTGGTGAACGGCATAGCCAAGGTAGCAATATCGACCGACGCATCATCGAAACACTCACGGATTGTCTGAAGTTGAGAGGACTGAATAAACGGTTCATCGCCCTGTACATTGACTACCACATCGTATTCCTCATCCAAACGGCAATAGGCCTCAAAGATACGATCAGTGCCAGACCTATGAGCAGTAGAGGTCATTACTGCCCTACCGCCGAATGCCTCTACACAATCATATATGCGCTGATCATCGGTAGCTACAGCAACAGCATCAAATGTCTTGCTTACTTGTTCATAGACTCTTTGAATAACAGGCTTACCCCCGAGCAAAGCCAATGGTTTACCAGGAAAACGAGTAGATGCATACCTGGCTGGAATCAATGCAATGAATTTCATATCAACTTGTTTTGTTATTTCGTAGGTTCAACATGTATGGAGACATGTGTCTGAGCACCGAAACGGTTCTTGATGGAATTCTCGATGTCGGTGGCTCGAGTATGGGACTGAGTAAGAGTGAGGTTACCATCCATACGAATATGTACTTCAATGGCATAATAACTGCCAATACGACGGGTTCGGAGATGGTGGGGTTCGACGACGTCAGGGTAACTGATTATGAGGTCGAGTATATCGCGTTCCACATCAGGAGGAAGAGAATGTTCCATGAGTTCATCAACACCCTGCTTAAGTAGGTCGAAGGCAACTTTTAGAATGAAGAGGCCAACGACAACCGATGCTACAGGATCAAGAACAGTCCATCGATGTCCGAGCAGAATAGCTCCACCAATACCGATAGCCGTTCCAATAGACGAGAGTGCATCAGACCGATGGTGCCAGGCATTGGCTATGACAGCCTGAGAGTCAAGACGGCGACCGACACGCCAAGTATACTGATATACCAGCTCTTTCACAATTATAGACACAAGAGCGGCCCACAAGGCAAGATAACCTGGTGAAGGCAGATCGTCACCTTCAATCCACAGCAGTATCTTGGAAATACCTGAATATAGAATACCTACCGCCACAGCAAGAAGAGCAATCCCTATGACTGTTGTAGCAAGAGTTTCATACTTACCATGTCCATAATCATGACAGTCATCCTGTGGACGGTTGCTGATGCGAACGAAAACAAGTACAACGACATCGGTAGCGAAGTCGGAAAGGGAGTGGACGGCATCAGCTATCATGGCAGATGAATATCCGAGAATACCAGCAACAAACTTGAAAACCAGAAGAAGAACGTTAGCCAGTCCTCCTATGATGGTGGTACGATATATCTGCTGTTCGCGAGGAAGCATTACTTTATGAGATATTTTTTGCCGTTACGGATGACGATACCACGATATGATCCGTCAACCTTCTGACCGCTGAGAGTGAAGGTTCCACGTCTCTTCTCTCGTTCCTCATCTCCAATCTCAGAAATACCGGTAACAGGGTTGAAGTCAAGAAGTGACTTGACAGAAGAACTGAGATCTGTTGAGAGATATGCACGGAAGGCCGAGAGTTGGTTGAACTTGGATGTTCCTTCGTCATAGACCACGCTGAACCAATCGGCACGTGTCCCGTTCTTCTGAAGGACGTAGTTTGTGACACCAGAATCATCAGGAGAAAGTTGGCTATTATTGCAGAATGTACCCTTAAGGAGATTGCCGACAATAGGAGAAACCACTTTGGAACTGAATGTGCCTGAATAGTTCTTGGTGTAGGTTGAGGAAACATCCTTATATACAATAACAGGAGTATAAGCAGGGATGATATTATTTCCCGAGTCATCTCCACTGGCAACAAGTACTCGCTGCAGATTAGAGCCATCGGAAGTGACAGCATACGCATATACGCCTGCCTCAAGAGTGACATCAGCCGGAGCATAGAACGTACCCCACTTGGCATCAGTGATGGTCAGAGGAGCAGTGAACGGGGTGGCAGAAGTCACAAAATATGTTGTGTTGCCAGGAGCTGAGATTTCAATATTGTCGATACAGATAATTTCACCAGAAACCAACTCATGACTTGAGAATGTGATGGTAGGGTTGTCAGTAGGAGCCGTGAAACTGACTGTCACCTCACTTAATGGCTCAGAATATCCCCATCTGGAAGTATAATCTGATACAGTTTTTGTCTCACCTCCAGATATAGACACTGAGAGTGGATTTGGTGTTGAATAGCATTGAATTCCAAAAGTGACAGCAACCGTTTCTCCAGCCTTTACAGGAATAGGAGTCGTGGTCAAAGCACCTGCTGAACTATATCCAAGAACTACCATACCATTAATATAACAAATATTCGTAGCATTCATTTTACTGTCTTCCAACCAACCATTGAAATATCCAGTAATAATAGTGGGCTCAGTTGCAGGAAGACAAGAGAAGTCTTCATAAAATACAACAGCAGGAACACCTTTATTATTTGAAGAATAAGAAAAAACAGGATAAAGAGACATATCGCTTGTTGGAGTGAACCAACCAGCTTCATGATAAGTAGGAACATCCGATGCCGGCAAAGCAAGATTTGCCGTTGTCCAACCAAGGAATGGAAGGCCTGTGTCAAGACGATTTGGGAGTTGAAGGTGACCACCGAGTTTGGTTGTAGTGATCATAGTAGCAGGATCGGCATCCTCAATTGTAACAGAAAGGATGTGATCTGGTTTAAGAGGCTTGATACCGATGATAATGTGCTGATTAGAATTGAATTTGTATATATTAGGATTCAGTGCTGAAGTAAGGAAATAGCCATCAAAATCGCCATTCCATCCCCAGTTAAAATGGAACATGTTCTGTTCTCCCTCGTATTTGTAGCCATCACAGATAAACTCATGCCCACCTTCGTCATCAACACCACCATATATAACAGGACGGTGAGCAGCGAGTTCTATATAAAGCATAGCCTCCCAATCACCAATATAGCCAGTCTTCTGAACATACTGAATACCCGGATCATATTGGAAATATTTCGGCAGAGCCACTGATGGCGAATTGCTCAATGCACCAGATCCATTCTTTCCGAAGTTCATATCAACAGAAATCGAAATATCGTTGAAGATCCTTGCAATCTCCGACTTAAGTTCAGGTGTATTGAAACCAGCCGAAAGTACCTTATCGTGAACCGAAGTCCAATCATAGTCTCTTGCTGCAAAGTCGGCTGAGTATGTGGCAGCAGTAGCTGAATGATAATACGAATGTGACCCGGTACCAGATGCAGGCCATTGGTAATAGTTCATAATCTGTGCCATTGCTGTAGCGACACAACCAGTAAGAGCATGTGAACCATCAATTACAGGATTGAAATTGTAGAAAGGGGCAAACTGTCCCCACTGAGTTTGAATCAGCTGAGCAATAGCAGAACCCAAAGCAGACTTTGCCTTGATGAACCTACGATTTGGAACCTGACGGCTACCAGTTGAAGTAGTGGTCTGTGCAATGCCTTCTGAGATCTGATCTTCGTATGAAGCAAGCCATGCACGAGCATTGTCGTGAAGGTTTGACATGTCGAAACAGCCTTCATCGGAATAGCCGAGAATCTGACTGGAGACCTCATCACCACCAACAATCACCCAACCTCCACCTATACGATTGAAGACATAAAAGTGAGTCTCTCCGAGACGTGATGCCGTATAGGCAAGTTGGAGAGGTCTTGACATGAATTTGCGACCGGAATGGTCTGTCTGAGTGGAGAAGAACTCTTTGGCACGAGCTGAAGCATCCTCTGGAGATACTGTCTGAGCAAAAGTTGTCAGTTGAATAAACATGACAAGGATAACAGTCATGATACATGCGCAGATGTTTCGATTTGTTGTCATATAGCTTGTTAATATAGGTTTACATAAAATATTAATGTGCAAAGATAGTTTATTTTTAGGAAAGCGCAAAGAAATAAGGAAAAAAATTGCCAAGTAGAAGTTTTTAAAGGTTTTGTATCAAATATTATAGCCGATTTGAGTTTTTTTTTGTTACTTTGCAGTCGGATAGGGTAACCGAGAAGCACCAATAGTTTTTGGTAGCAAGATCTGGGAAAAAACAAAGCTATCCGAAACAGACTTGACTATTCAGAATATTAACCATATAAACGATTTGATTATGACAAAGAGATTTTTGAGCCTCATGGCCGCGGGACTGATGGCATCATTGTCTGCCAATGCACAGAATCCTTATCTTCCATTGTGGGAACATGTACCGGATGGAGAACCACGAGTATTCGCTGATCCAGACAGACCAGGAAAGTTGCGTGCCTACATCATCGGTTCGCACGACGTAAGATTCCGCGACTATTGCGGTCCTGATATTCGAATGTGGTCTGCTCCGGTGGAAGACCTCACGAAATGGGAAGACGAAGGCCCGATCTTCACCTACAACATCGACAATCAGTGGGACGTGATGTATGCCCCTGACCTTGTAGAAGTAAAAGGAAAGAACGGCAAGATGGAATATTACCTGTTCCCTCACTCAAGAGGTAACGGTCGCATCTCGTTCGTAGCAAAGAGCGACAGGCCTGACGGTCCGTTCAAGGTGATCAATGCGACAGAAGACGGAAGAGGTGCGGTTCAGGGCAGTTTTCTCGGTTTCGACCCATCGATATTCGTAGAACAGATCACAGACAAGAAAGACCCAGACTACAATATAGGCTTCAGGGCATACGGATTCTGGGGATTCCAGCAGTCATCGGCTGCTCAGTTGGATCAGAAGACCATGTACTCAGTACGTCCTGACACCAAGATTACAGAGTACTTCATTCCTGCATCATCACGCTACGGGCAGGTGAAAGACCCTCAGGGCACACAATACCCAGCCCTTTACAAAGGACAGAACCCTGGTGACTTCAACTTCTTTGAGGCTTCGTCAATCAGAAAGGTCGGCAACAAATACGTGATGGTATTCTCAGGTTATTCAGGTCCTGACTACGGACTCGGAAGTACCAACTCAGCACTGAGATATGCTTTCGGTGACAGTCCGATGGGACCATGGAGATCCGGCGGAGTGCTGGTTGACTCAAGAGGCGTTGTAGTGAACGAAGATGGTTCGAAGCTTATCACCACTAACTTTGCACATAACACGCACGGTTCACTTCAGGTTATCAACGGACAATGGTATGTGTTCTACCACAGACCTCCAAGAGGATTCGGCAATGCACGTCAGGCTGCTGTGGCACCGGTGAAGATTGTATGTGATGAAAAGCCTGTTGCGGAAGGTGGAAAGGTAGTCATCACTGGTTACGACCCATTCGCTCAGGATGAGGTATGGACAGCAAAGGCAAAGGACGGCAACGAATACACAGGTGCCGAAGTGACATCAGAAGGTTTCCAGATATACGGACTTCCACCTTATAATTATTATTCAGCCGGCTATGCATGTTTCGTATACGGCAACAAGTCAAACGACTGGATGCAGGATACATGGGACTGGTGGCAGAACAGCATGATTCTGAAGGGTGTGACAAATCAAGGTATCATCGGTTACAAGTACTTCGGATTCCAGGGACTGAAGAAGGCCGACAAGGGTCTGAAACCATTCGCCGGAGTGGAGAAAGGAAAGAAGACAATGATTGAAGTCGGTCTGATCCCGACAACCCAAAAGCCGTTCTCAGTGAAGGTGATGCTTTTCTCTCCGTGGAATGAAGGAAGATGTATCGCAACACTCAAATATGACAGTGGTGCAAAGAATGAGATCATCATGCTCAAAGCAGACGTTTCCAAGGCATTGGAAGGTATGACACAGAAGCAGGCCATATATCTCGTAGCCGAATGCGAGGGAGCCACAGCCGACGAGGCGTTGTTCGACATGGATGGTATGGGATTCTCATGCGAAGGCAGAGCAATCAAAGCAGAGAAAGCGCCAAAGGTAGAGATCACAGTCAATGGCAAGGCACAGACAATGCCAGAGACACCTATCCGTTCAACAAACCAGAACGGCTACACCGATGTGAAGCACTATCAGGTAAGTTGCTCACTGAAGAAGGGCGACAAGGTAGTTCCTTCATGCAGCGACAAGAACGTGAAACTGAAGGTGGAGAATCCTAACGACACAACAGTGAACATCATTGCAACCTATAAGGGCAAGGAAAAGATTTATATTGTAAATGGATACAAAGAACCAGCTCCAAGAAGAAGATGGTGGTAATGATAAAAGAAAAGGCAGCCAAAAATGATGGCTGCCTTTTTTGTGAATGTGGATTTTTTTCATTAACTTTGCGGTCAAGAAAGGATACGTGGTTGTATTCACGTATGAAAGCAGTTTATGATCCGAATTTTCTGTAAGAACACACAGACATTCCAAGATGAGCCAGAGGGAATGACCCTTCAGGAACTTCTTGGACACTTCAGTTTTGAACGCCCCTACCCCATAGTATCGGCAAAAGTCAACAACGTAAGCCAGGGACTCAAATTCCGCGTCTACCACAACAGGGATGTGGAGTTCATGGATATCAGAGACGTGTCGGCATTCAGAGTGTACTGCCGTTCATTATGCTTTGTACTGAGCAAGGCAGCCAAAGACCTCGACAAAAAAGCTGCGATACTGTTTGAGCAACCTGTTTCGGGAGGTGTATTCTGTAGGGTATCCGGTCTTTGTTGCGGTGAAGATCAGAAATGCATATGTGAAAAGCTGAAAGCAAGAATAGCAGACATCATCGGAGAAAACATGCAGTTCCACCTGAACGAAGTTCATAACGATGAGGCCATTCGGATATTCAGGGAAGGAGGAATGGATGACAAGGTACGCCTACTCGAAACATCAGACCAAGTATATATGAACTACTATACTCTTGGTGACACAGTAGACTACTATTACGGGAGACTGCTTCCTTCAACAGCATATCTGACAGTATGGGGACTGGAACCTTACAGAGACGGACTGATTCTCCGTCTTCCAGACCGCCACGACCCTTCAAGACTTGCAGATATACATGACCAGCCAAGGACGTTCGACACCTTCACAGAGCACCTTAAATGGAATAAGATCATGGGACTCCGAACAGTCGGCGATGTGAACGAAGCATGTCTGAACGGAAATGCCAGCGAACTGATACAAGTATCAGAAGCCCTTCAGGAAAAGAAGATAGTACAGATTGCAGAAGACATATATGAGCGCACCCTGACGGACCGGCCTATCAGGATTGTCCTGGTCACCGGACCGTCATCAAGCGGAAAGACTACGTTCTGCAAACGACTCAGCATCCAGCTGAAGGCATGCGGACTCCACCCCATTTCAATGAGTACCGATGACTACTTCGTGAACAGGGTCGAGACACCGTTACTGCCAAACGGGCAGTATGACTTCGACAACTTCGAGACCGTAGCCCACGATGCCCTGCAGGAAGACGTGCTCAGGATGCTCAACGGAGAGACAGTGGAGGTTCCTGAGTATAACTTCGTGACGGGAATACGTGAATACAACGGAAAGAAGATGAAGTTGGGCAAGGACTCCGTATTGCTTCTTGAAGGGCTTCATGCACTGAACCCTCGACTGACAGACAAGATTCCGGCCGAGACGAAATACAAGATCTTCATATCGACACTCACATCCATCAACCTCGACGACCATAACTGGATTCCACGTAAGGACCTTAGACTGTTGAGACGAATAGTCCGTGACTACAACAAGGGAGCCTTCAAACCACAGGAAACCATCAGCCAATGGGAAAGCGTATGTGAGGCAGAAGAACTGTGGATCACACCGTATCAGGAAGAAGCCGATGTGATGTTCAATTCTGCATTGCTGATTGAACTCGCAGTTCTGAGAGACCATGCCGAACCGATCCTGGCATCGGTGCCTAAGAACTGCAAGGAGTACTGCGAGGCACATCACCTGCTTAAATTCATCAGGTACTTCACTCCTATTCCGGACAAGGAGATTCCTCCGACATCGATGTTGAGGGAGTTTATTGGAAGATCGAGTTTTAAGTATTAAAGACAATAATCAATACTTAGTTAATTTATATTT
>DCGE01000123.1:0-192 GCA_002314525.1 Prevotellaceae bacterium UBA1786
CGTTTCATACAGTTATGATATTGTTTCATTCTGTATGAGACACTCTTAAATGCACTCGCTTTCAATGAATTGGGTATCCTATTCTTTTCCCCTGAATTCTGTAGGAGTCACCCCGTAGAGTTCCTTGAAGGCATTGCAGAAATAAGTGATCTGAACGAACCCAACCGCATCTGCCACCTCGCTGACACGCAT
>DCGE01000123.1:289-5946 GCA_002314525.1 Prevotellaceae bacterium UBA1786
GGCGATGGAGCTGTGCACGGCTGATTCCCACTTCCTCACAGAGTTTCTCTATGGAGAAATCCTTTTCACCCAGATGTCTGTTGATACAGTCCATCAAGCGTTGCATGAACTGATCTTCATAGTCCACCGCCTCCACATCTTTCTGCTTGTCTTCCTGAAGGAGCTGGTCCTGGTAGGTGTTCTTCAACTGCTGACGGAGCATGATGAGGTTGATGATGGTCTGGCGCAGAATCTTGATATTGAAGGGCTTCGTTATGTATGCATCAGCGCCGATACCTAACCCCTGCAGTGTCGATTCTTCATCGGCACGTGCTGTGAGCAGCACGACGGGTATGTGTGCTAACTTGATATTCTTCTTCAGTCGCCTGCACAGCGTTATCCCATCCATCTCAGGCATCGTCACGTCGCTGATGATGGCATCGGGCTGTTTCTGGAAAATAAGGGTGAGTGCCTCCTTGCCGTTGGCAGCCTCACGCACATGATAGTCGGGAGACAACTGCTCACACAGGTATCTTCGCACTTCGTTATCATCCTCCACGATGACAAGCTGACGGGTGGTGCGCGACTGTTTCCTGTCGTTACTGTCACCATCACCTTCATCGATTTCCACTGTCTCGATAGGGCCGATAGGCTCCTCCTCGGTAGCTTGTGCGGCAAGGCTCTGCAGTTTTTCGGCACTGCGCAGCATCATCCTATAGGTCTTCTGCCTCTCCTCGTCCTTTTCATCGTCAATAAGCTGGATGAGTGGACTGATGATGAGCGACATCGGAGTGCGAATCTTGTGGGAAATAAGTGCCAGTGCCTTTACCTTCTCTCTGCTGCGTATCCAGAAGTAGAGCAACGTGGCTATTGTGACGACAACAAGACATATGAGACACTTTACCCACAGACTCCCCCACCACGGATGTCGCACCTCTATGCTCACCTCCTCTGCTTCAGAACGCCTTCCGTTGTATTCCACCGCATACCGAAGTTTGTGGATACCAGCATCAAGGTTGCTGAACGACACAATATGTCCTCCGTCGGGGATGGAGATCCAGTTTCCACCATCCATCGAGTAACAATAAGTACACTCGGCAGGACGGTCAATTTCTGCAGCAGAGATCTCTACACTGAATGAGTTGTTCTCGTAGGCGATGCTGAAGCGATGTGCATCGAATACTGGTGCATCCACTACAGGCTTGCCGCCTGTGAAGGTATTGACGTTTACAGGCACATCGTTTATATACAATGCCGTGATACGAGGGTGAAGGTTGTACTTTATCTGACTTACATTACTTGCGGAGAAATAAGTCACTCCTTCATGACCACCAAACCACAAGCTTCCGTCCTTTGCCTTTTGCACAGCTCCCTTCGAAAATTCATTACTCTGCAGACCGTCTCGTACGGAATAGTTAGTAAATATGCCTTCGTGTTCGTCGAAACAAGACAGACCGGAATTGGAGGAGAACCACAACTTTCCATTCACATCCTCATTGATGGCAAATACCGTATTCGATGACATACCGTCAGCAGTAGTGTATATCTTTTGTTTGCCCTTGTTGAGAACAACAAGTCCTTCCGACGATCCCAACCACAGACGTTCCTTCCTATCTTCGAAGATGGAATATACGATGAGTTTCGGACACAGATGTTCTGGTTTGCTGATGTTGAACACGCCGTTGAATGTACCTGCAAGCACATCACCATTCGATAGAACATACAGACAGTTTACGTAGTTGTTGATACCTTCATACTCAATATGCTTCATCGTTTTGTCACGACGGCTGTAACAATACACACCGTGACCCATTGTGCCCAACCATACATTCTGCTCATGGTCTTCCTTTATGGAGAATACGCGTGGCAGGACTGGAAGTCCTTTGACCTCACTAAACGAACCATTCACACCCTTATAGCATGGATAGTTGTACGAGCCCACCCACAGCGTACCTTCCGAATCTTCCAGCAGGGTATTTATCATAGGTGCTATGCCTTCTGTAAAATGTCTGCTCTTTCCGTTATTCACATAATACAAGCCATCACCATCGGTACCAATCCACATACCACCATCACGGCTTTCCTCCAGAGCCTGGACACAATGCGAACCTATAATATCCTGCTGTGTGCTTTTTGCGCCTAAGTATCCGAACATACTTTTCTGCCAGGACACCATCACGACACCTCTCTGATAGAGAGCAAGCCACAGATTGCCCCTCCTGTCTCGCATCAGATGATGCACTTTCTGCAATTTCTGAGGAATATCAGGAATATCGAGTGGCATGTTTTCTATAGTCTTTCCCTTCTCATTGTACAACTTAACGCCATCCCCGTCAGTACCAAGAAGCAGATGGTTATCATCATAACGCATCTTGGAACGGAAATTCATATTTTGTGGCAGTTCTTCAGGAAATTCATTGGAGAAATAAGGTGTTTTCATCTTGCGTATTAAGAGTCTGTCCCTGTCTTCCGTCAGTATCTCGCAGAATACATCACCTATTCCATACAGTCTTCCGTCCTTCTCAAGCAGCAGATTGCTGATATTTGCCTTCATCGTCTTCCCATCTGAAAACTTAGCTCTCGGAGAGAAATCGTCCGTATCATACCTGTATATCTGCATTCCGCTGTATGTGCTGACAATCAGATTCCCATACCTGTCTTCATTCAGGGTACTTACATAATTGCTTGCTAACGAGTTATCTTCACCTTCCAGATGTTTGTATGAGGTAATCTTCACACCATCATAACGGTTCAGCCCATCCTCCGTTGCTATCCAAATCTGTCCATACCTATCCTCGAACACACAGTTGACCAAACTGCTCGTCAGACCGTTCTCAGTCGAGAATAGCCTGTAGTTCTGACCGTAGCTCCCTACGGACAACACCTCCTGAAGCAACAGAAGCACGAAGAAAGCAATGCATCTTATCATATATCCAACTCTCCCAATTCCCTGATTTACTTAATGTTCAAAAGCTCAAATATCTAACCGTCCAAATCACACTTCTATCACCACTCTTGCATAGGAGACGAGTGTGAAGGGGCCGTTGTCATGTACTTCGCATACTACATGAATCTTGCATCCTTTGGCATCTTGTGGTATTTTCACCGTGGCCTTGCCATTATGGTATTCTCGTATCGCGATGGCTGAAGACTGAATAGACGAGGCTTCCTCCTGTATCCACCAACGGAACTCAAGATTGTCCCCATCTCTGTCTATTGACTTGGAAGCATCGAGACTGATTTCTGAACCTGCTTTTGCCCTTATGATGATTGGCTTGATGCTCTGCCGTCCGTTGATACGAACTATTGGATTCGTGTTTCCCCTGCCTTCCTCGGCCCACTGCATCCTGCTACAGAAATCATTCAATTCGTCAGGGTAGAATCGCCGCTTATATCCTTCAGTAATCTCTTTCTGGCGTGTCTCCCAGCTCGTCCAAGCCTTGGTGACGTTGTCAGGCGCAGTTCCCCATTGATGACATCCAGCCCATCCGGCTTGAGTAGGATCTTCCGGGTCACTAAGCCCATTCGGCAATACATACAGGAAAGACGGCGTATCGCCCTCAACTCCCCATTTGTAGTTTGGGTAGATGCGTCCTAACTCACCCTTGCCCTGTATGAAGGTCCGGTGCTTCTGCCAGTTCTGCTTACCTAAGTCACACTGCAGTTGCCATGTACCCTCATCCCAGATGAATTTCAGGTCGTCACTGAATTCCCGGCGAAGCCATTGGTGGGAACTATAAGCGCGATTCGCACGCATAGCATAGACCATATCCTGGTCGGTGATGGTATATATCCGGAACTTGTGTAGGAAAGCCTTCAACTGTTCTCTGGTACGGGTTTGACTGACTTTCCATATAGCTTGTGCAAGGGTATTGCCACTACCCCAAGCCGCTACCCAAATAGGACGGTTATCATCTTCATCAGCCAGACGGATAAGGAACTCGCTGCCTTCGCTGTCATTATCCTTGCCTATCACTCCTATTCCTGCTTTGTGACTTCCTGCCATACACCTGGAACGAATATAGTTGACGCTTGGCCAGTAGCCTATTCTCTGCCGTCCGTTTTCCTTGCCAAGCGAAAGGAATGATGTCTGTCCGGAACGCTTCATCAGATTCTCTACATCCTTGCCGTATGCATCTACCACCATGGTTAGATATTTCGTCCATTCTTCTGGGTATGGGTCGCAGTTCCACCCTACTGTAGTCATCACAGCCTCGATCTCAAACATGTCAGCGTATGCCATCAAGTGTATGGCTGACTCCATATCGTCGGGTTCAACATTACAGTCGCCAATATCTGTCATAACGACAAGGCGAGGTTTCCATTCGCCCTGTCTAGCAGCATTTGCCACACAGCACAAAAGCAGCATGGTCAGCAGCAATGTCAGTCTCCTATACTTCATTGTTTATCTAATTTCCTAACCGCAACTTATATTCAGCAGTCCTAAGGTTCGGTGACGTCACCTTGATGGTTACTTCGCCAGCCTCATCCTGAGGTTGTATTACAAGCAGTGCCTTTCCACGGAAGGATTTCGGCGTAAGACTACGGAACGACTTCATGTCGAACGGATGGGCAGTGCCTCCAGTGGCGATATGCTTGACACCAGAAGTCTCAATCTTTAGAGGCAGTTCAGCTGTAGGACAGATGTTGCCGTCTTCATCAACCACATTTATATATATATACGCGAGGTCGTGGTGAGAAGCTGAAAGCTGTGAGTTCAGAGGTGAGAGTTGGATGGCTGCAGGAGCCTTCGCTGTATTGAACGAGATACTCGTCGGCATAGCGTTCTTTATCTTCTTGCCGGACACTATCTCGGCTTTCAGTTCGCCAGGTTCATATGCCACCCAAAACGAGGCAGTGAAGTTTTCTGGATTAACATCCTGCTCACCGATGACTCGGTTGTTGATGAGCAGTCTGACCCTCTTCTCTCGAGAATAGACATTCACGCGGAGGGAGTCACTGCGACGGGCATTGATATCGTGTCTGACAGCCCTGATGGTTGCCTCAATCTGGTAGTTTTCCGGACGGAGTTCGAAAGGCAGATAGCCTCCCCAGTTCCAGTGACGTTCCTCGGCTGTCCAACCCCAACCGCGCACCTCCTCGTGCTCACCCTCAGGTATGGCAGGACGCACGGCCATCTCAATATTGCTACGTCGCCATACTATGTCGCGGTAGTAAGACTGGGGCTTCTTCTCACCGGTAAGGTCGATGTCGCCGCACCAAGCGTTAAACCAAGGCCACGACATAAGCTGAACCCATGTATCATTGGTGCGTTCGAAGGTGTGTCCTACACCTGCCTCACCCAGATAGTCGATGGCAGTCCAAACAAAGTCGCCTATGATGTACGGATGGTTCTCAATGAATGTCCATGCACCGCCTATCGCACTCGGATAGTTCTCCGTTCCTACCATGATGCGCTCAGGATATGCCTCATGATCGCCTACGTAGTACTGCGATGCATAGTTGTAGCCACCAAGGTCCACATTCTCAAACGCACGATACGAGTCCTTCTCCCATACCTTGTTGGGCTTGTCCCAGTAATAACAGTTTGCCAAGGTGGTGGGACGTGTACTATCCTCATTCTTTATCACCTTGCAGAGGAGTTTCGCAATCTCCTGACCACGAGGTTCGTCGCGTTGGTAGATCTCGTTGCCGATGCACCAGATGATGACACTCGG
>DCGE01000123.1:6037-7877 GCA_002314525.1 Prevotellaceae bacterium UBA1786
AGTTTCTCCTTTGAGAATATTGAACCATAGTCATCGGGCTTCTTAGTCACTTCCCACTGATCGAAGACCTCATCCATTACGAGCAGGCCGATGCTGTCACAAGCATTGAGAAACGCTTCAGAGGGCAGGTTATGGCTACAACGCACGGCATTGTATCCTTGCGCCTTCAGAAGCTCAGCCTTGCGTACCTCCGCACGCTCAATGGCGGCGGCACCTACAAGTCCGTTGTCATGGTGTACACATCCACCCTTAAGTTTAGTCTGCTTCCCGTTAAGTCTGAAGCCGTCCTTCGCATTGAATTCTATAGTGCGGATGCCAAATGGAATTACCATCTCATCTCGTTGCTCATCACCATTCATCACCCTGATGCGTGCCCTATAGCGGTATGGGTCAATATCTGACCAGAGATGTGGAGTCTTGACAAGCATCTCCGTCCTTACATCAACTCCCTTCCTATCGCGCTTACCATCCTTTGTTGCACCTGTTGTATATTTCTCCGTTGAACTGGCCACTATCCTGCCCGCAGCATCAACGACGTCGAAGGTGACCTCACCCGAAGCTACTCGTGCGTCATCATTGAAGACCTTTGCGGAAACCTTCACGATGGCACCTTTCTTGGCTACGACCTCTGAACCATCAACGAAGACATCCCATTCATTCAGGTGTTGCTTGCCTGTAGTGACGAGCCACACCCGACGGAAGATGCCACTACCTGAGTACCAGCGAGAATTGTGAT
Source organism: Prevotellaceae bacterium UBA1786 (assembly GCA_002314525.1). The sequence goes on from DCGE01000123.1 coordinate 6,774, forward strand.
CGACGTTGAGGCTCCTTACAGCTATACATACCTCCTTCTCGTCCTTCAGACGGAAGTCCTTGTTCCTGAGCACGTCGTTCAGACGTACCACGAAAGGCATGTAGCCATACACATTCATCGCAGCCTTATGACCGTTGACCCACACCTCTGCATGGTTATATACACCGTCGAACTGTATGCTGATCTCATTCCTGCCGAGGTACTCGTCAAGTGATTGGCCGTCGGCGACTGGCAGGCGGAACGTCTTCCTGTACCATCCCTCGCCCCCTCCCATCTGTCCCTGGTCGGAGTCGCCGAGGTTAAGTCTCGTGAACGGACCTATTTGCACGTTATCCCAGCCCTTCGACCGAGTCCTGCCATCTCTGATGGTCATTGAAGGCTCAATGCTGAAGTCGTGAGGAAGACTTACCTCCCGCCACTTAGAATCGTCACAATCTACCATTTCGGCATTTATCACACCATTACGATGAAATTTCCATCCCGTCTCAAAACTACTCTTTCGCTGAGCCCACGCTGTTGAAGTCAGCATAAGAAGGGAAAAAACATAAATAAGTTTGGTTCTCATGTTATTCAGTTATTAATATCGGTTTCTTCATAATGAATCCAAGTTTCAAACTTGATTCTGCATTCGGTTCGTCAAACGTTTAGTAAACGAAAGTTCTGTTTCGTAAGTCATGTCAGGTGGATAGATTCCATGACAACATATTAGGCCCTACTGCTCGAACCATGTATCCCTATCGAGACCGCGGTAACTGACGGCTTCGGCGATGTGGTTCTTGAGTACGGTCAGTGAGCCGTCAAGGTCGGCGATGGTACGTGAGACCTTGAGGATGCGGTCGTAGGCTCGGGCAGAGAGCGAAAGCCGTTTCATAGCCATACGTAATGTCTCAAGACTCTCGTCTGACAAGTTTACATACTCCTTGAGCATGGACGAGCTCATCTGTGCATTGCAGTAGATGCCCTTCACTCCACGGAATCTCTCTTCCTGTATCTGACGGGCCGCAATGACGCGGGCACGTATCTCGGCACTGCTCTCACCCTTCGGTTTCTTGGCCATGTCCTCGAAAGGCACACTTTCGACTTCAACCTGAATATCTATTCGGT
>DCGE01000224.1:0-663 GCA_002314525.1 Prevotellaceae bacterium UBA1786
CGCTACGCTTGGCGGTATCCCGCCACCGGACTTTCACCGACCAAGTCGGTACCATGCTCTACATACATTGAAAACCTGGCCGCAGGCAACTCGTTGTTGCGACCAGGTAAATGACAATAAGAATAGTTTATTCTGTTGGTAATCCAGAACTATGCTTTGTACAGTTAACCTGTGAGGCTCCTGTCATAGCATGAACCTTATCTGCTGCTTCAGTAGCGCTTCCTGCAGGAACTATATAATCTACGTTACCACTGGGAAGAAAAGCTGTACAGAACCAAGAAGGTGTCTCAAGAGCACCGCCTGTGATGCTCTTCAGCTGCTTGTCTGAAAGAAGTGTTGTCATCATTATTTGTTTGTTTTTAAAGGTGTTATTTTAAATGTATGATGAGAAAGGAATTATTCCTTCTCCATCGGGAAATATATGCCGAGATAATTTTCCGGAGTAAACAGTGTCATCTTGGTATCAGGATCGTATGGGCCATGTGCAATCAGGTATATCACTTCTTTGCTACCGTGCATATTTCCATAACTCATGGGGGATCTGCGAACACGCGCCTCGTAGTCTCTGAACTTCTGCCTGTCCATGGTCTTCCATGTCCACCGCTTGTCACGGGATATCTCGATGTTGTCAAATGGCTGGCTCTTTCTCAGTTCATGCAGCGT
>DCGE01000224.1:696-5965 GCA_002314525.1 Prevotellaceae bacterium UBA1786
CATATGCCTTCACTATTAGCCCTGGAAGGCCTGAAAACTTCCACAAGCCGCAATCTACAGGCACCTCTGATGTGAACCATACGTTCCAGTGTCTTCCCGCATAGTCGCACTCCGCTTTCTGGCACTCGTAATCACCGATGACCATTGTTGAGTCGGTAAGTGTCCAATTGAACACCGGCTGCGGTTCCTCGTATTCAATGCCTATCTCATGATGCTCTGGAAGATAATGTCGGTTGATGACCTTCTTGTTCCTCAGATCTTTCCACACAGACCATGTAAGAATCTGATGACGGGTCCAATCATCTCCACCGAGATACTTGTAGAACTCATATCTTGGTTCCTTGTCATAGTAGTAGGTGAAAGACCCCATCCACATGTTCAAGTCTATGGAACTTTGCCAGTTCTTGCCGATGAGAGTATAGATTCTGGCCTTGTCCCTATAGTCAGGAATCGTGTCAAGCCTAACATCTGCGTTATATACGGCCACAAGGTCAGCCTTATCAAGCACTTGAGGAGACAGCAAGGCTATGATTTTTGCACCAGGATATCTGTCCCTGTAGATGCCAGGATAGATTCTCGTACCCTTTGGGTATTTTGACAGGTCAATATCGGTACTTTGTGCAGACACAGATATCTGCACGAATGCCAGAATGACCAGTAGTATTATTCGGTTTGCTTTCATTTTCATATTCATTATCTGATAGAGAACAATATCTTAAGTAATACTGATCTAGGACGAAGAGAGTACTCATAAGCCTGAGTCATTATCCCGGACTCAGACTCGGTCCTGTATCTTGATGTGTTGAACAGGTTGTTTCCTTCAAGGATGACCTCCGTCCTTCCTGTCTTGTAGGATACGGAACTGTTCATGAAGAGCATGTTTGTATCATCACCCGAGAGTCTGTCGTTGTAGTAATGCGATCCATTTATGGACCAGATTGTATGGCTACCCAAGATTATGTTGAGCGTAGCGCTCTGCTGGATAGTAATCACCGGCTTCGTATCCATTGTCTGCGATGAGAGCCTGTCTCTGGATATGGTGCCCTGGTAAAGAAGGACCGCCCTGTTCCGGATGTTGGAATTAAGATATGGCCTTACCGACAGTCTCTTCACGTCTGTCGGAATGAGGACACCCTGACTGTAGTATTCATATCTGGATGCGTCCCATCCGAAGGAAATCCTTGCAGTCGTTGAAAGCTTCTGTGAGCGGCCTCCGACAGATGCATTGAGCCTGTATCCGGATGAAGTGTTAGGCATGTCATATGTGACTGTGCGGGTTACATTTCCGGTCATCACAGTTCCGCTGCTGAGCTGGCTTGTTGACTTCCATACGGTCCCGCCCGCCTCTGATGTGAATCCTGTCATCACATCGCTGTAGCGAAGTGATATTTGCGCATTGCTGTTGTCGGTCCTGTTCTCATGTATGCTGCCGCTTGAGAAGGTCCTGTAGTTGCGCATGATGATACCGTCATAGGCATCTGATATGCCGCTGAAGGAAGTGTACCTGTTCGCATCAGCATTGAGGGACCACTTGTAGTTCAGTCTCCATCTCGCATATATGTCGGGATGCACAACCAGATATCTCCTGTCAAACTCTCCCGCTGAAACCCTGTTCTTTGAAGAGATGCTCTTCATGGATACAGGTGTGCTGAACTGAAGGCTCAGACCGTCAAAAGGCTTGTACATCCAGCTTGGGGTAAGGCGAAGCTCATACTCCTTCCAGATGACATCGTTCCTCGTGGAGTCGGTGTCAGAAAGATACGACTTGAAGTTCTCTATGTCAGCATTCACCTCTCCATCCAGAGACAGGTCGGTCCTTCTGATCCTGACAGTCGTGGACAGCCTGTTACGTGTGCGGAGCCTGTCGGCGCTGACTTCCTGAATGTATGGCATAGCCTCTAGGGTCTCGTCTCTTCTTGTATAGTCAGAGTTTGAAGAGAACATCAAGAGAGTCTTCCCGAAGGATTTGTTTGACTCTACCTTGTTGTTGATAACAACAGAAGGGCTGTGGTGGTCCTGATTGACTGAGCCGTCTTCGTTTTCAACCATACCATGTGTCCTGTCTTTCCTGAAATCCATGGTCAGCTCGTCAATGAGCCATATCTTCGACGTGTTCTGTTTCAGGATAAGGTCGACGTTCACATTGTCGTACTCACTCTGTCTTGATGTGAGCTCCCTGATGCCGACTTCACTCTGGCCTGGCAGATGATATGTCGTTGACAGCAATCCGTCAGCGAGGTTTCTGTCATGGATATAGTGCGCACGGACAGTGAAGTCAGAGTAGTCCCCTGTCTTGACAATGGCATTGGCAGAAAGGGCATGTGTGGTATTCCTTCTCCATGTCTGCTCAGTAACAGGAGGGACAGACGGTGATATCACTGACAGTTTCTGGGCAAGCGGTATGATGCTTCCGTACTGAGAGGACAGCTCATCCGTGACGTTGACTCCTGTGTTGTTACCCTTGTAGGTCATGATTGTCTGGAACTTTCTTGAGAACATCATAGGTGTGGCCTGAAGGTCAAACATTGCAGGGGCATACCCGCCTCCAAGACCGACGGTTCCGCTCCAGATGCCTCGTGCACTCTCCTTGAGCCTGAGGTTGATGGCAGCCTTGTCGGACTCAACCCAGTTCTCCAGAACCTTGATAGGCTGATGGTCCTCAAGGACCTCGATTGCGGCTATATCCTCCGCACGTATGTTGTTTGTGGCAATGCCATACTTGTCACCAAGCATGTCAAGACCTTCAACGTAGAACTTGTTGATGCCGTCTCCCTTATACTTGATGCCACCCGATGCCGTGACAATTATGCCAGGGATCTTCTGAAGCACGTCTCCGATTGACCTGTCCAAAGAATCCCTGTACTGGGACACGTAATAAGTGAGGGTGTCGTGAGACCTCTTTACAGGTCCCGCCTTGACACGGGACTCCTTTATCTCCTGCTCTGAATATGTGATGGTGAAGTCCACCCTGTCATGTCCCTTCACCCATGTCTTTGTCTGAGTGGTCACATTGAAGCCGCTGACAACAAGATAAAGGGTATCAGCCTGGCTCGAAGTAGAGATGCTGTAAGAACCGTCTTCGGCCACGGCACCGAAACCGAGCATGCCGCTTCGTGGCTGTGAGCGCAGAAGCACGTTCACACCTACCGCACCGAGTCCGGTATCCTTCTCATTGACGGTTCCGTGAACAGTGCGTTGGGCAAATGCTGGAACAGCGACATTGAGCATGATCAGAATCAGCAGATATTTGATATGTACATCAACAGTCATAGAGCCATAACATCCCATCTCCTACGATAAATGGCGAAGGAGGTGATTGATAAAAATGTGAATGAGGAAATACTGCTATAGAATATCTTCGGCTATCTTAGCATGAAGACTACAGGGAAGGTATAGGATACAGCCACGTTCTTGCCCTTGCGCTTTCCTGGAGCCCAAATTGGAGAGGTGCTTATTACTCTGACTGCTTCCTGGTCTAGAGCATCGCAGACACCTCTAAGGACATCGACATCTGATACTTTGCCGTCCGAGTTCACCTTGAATGAGACTACCACTCTTCCCTGTACTCCAGCAGCTATTGCAGTCTCCGGGTAAATGAGTCGAGAGTTCACCCATTTGAAGAAGTTATTTACGTCACCTCCCTGAAATCCAGGTTTCACATCAACCTGATCTATCGGTGTCACCTTCTCATCTGTCTTATACAAGTCCTGAGTTACTATCTTCTTGCCATAACTCATTACAAGAACCTCATTGATCTCCTCCGCATTCTTGGCAACGGATTCATCCTTCAGAGTCACCTTTACAGCCCCGATCAGAGCACTGCCTGTGAGAGTCATGGCTGCCTCACTGCCAGCCTTATAAAACATTATCTGCTTGATATCGGCATTGTTTATCTTTTTAAAGGTGGACTCTGACACAACCTGGTCATCCACATAGTACTGAGTCTGCTCTTTCTGCTTTGGAGCGTCAGCTGTCTTGATGTAATGAACCTTGGTGACATTACCACGATTGTCCTTGCCCATGTCTATCGTGTATGAGGCTATGACTTTCCCATTGAGCTGGGATCCATTAAATGCCTTCACCACCTTGCCGTCAATCATATACGAGACGGTGGTATCCTGTACGGCTGGAGAATGCATTCCAAGAGTTATTGCGCAGAGCGCTGTGAGAATCATGTTTGTCATTTGTCAAAGATTATTGGTTGTATGCAAGGATGGATGTGGATCCATCATCCTCATTGCAGGTCATTATGTATGTATAAGTACTTCCGTCTCTGAGCGTGGCGGTGAGCATCGCCTTGTCGCCCGCAGGTTTCGCGGTGATCGTTTCTACGTCACCGAGGTCGAGGTCGATGATATGCTGGATGCCTTCGGCTATCTGGACGCTGGAGATGCCTGTCGTGTCGACCGGCTGGTAGAACGACGGCAGGAAAAACATTGCAGCGACTGCAGCAGCAGCGGTCAGAACTGCAGCAGACCAGCTGAGGATTTTTGCTCTGCCCGACCTGCGTCTTGCTCCTTCGACGACATTGTCGAACAACTCAACTCCCTCATCAGAGAGGTAGCTGTCGATCAGTTCGTTAAGAGATTTATCTTCCATTCTATTCATATCCATTGTTCTTGAATGCGTCTTTCAGTTTCTTTCTGGCTTTTGAAAGAGCCGTCTTGATGCCCGACTTGTCCTTTCCTGTCTTTTCGGAGATTTCATCGAGGGACATTTCCTCATCCGTCTTCATGATCATGTATTCACGTTCCGTTTTCGTTAATGTCTCATACAGGAGCTGTTTGATCATGTCCTCATCCTCGCTCTCTATCCTTCCTGAAACCGGTCCTTCCTGCGGAATCGTATCTTCTAGCGGAACTTGGGTCCGGTTCTTCCGTCGTCGGAATTGCCCTGCGCAGATGTTCTTGGTTATTCGGATTAGCAGCGCTTCTGCATTTCGTATCGGATACCCTTTCTCAGAGAGCTGCCAGAGAGCGATGAACGCTTCCTGGACGACGTCGTCATCGTCCATGGCCATAGCGGCAGCCTTGCTGAACTTCCTGACCATAGCTGTCAAACGCGACTGGAGCGACGTATATATTATTTCGAACTCTTGAGCTGTCATATCGATGTCTCTACTACTAAGTTGCAAAAATAGATGAATAGTTACCAAGAAAATGAAAAAATGATATCTTTTCTCCCGTAATCAGTTGGCCAGGCGAAAGAATTTATGGCCACAACTGATTTACCACACAGAGTTCTTTATAACCAAGCTCTTTTACAACCG
>DCGE01000161.1:0-502 GCA_002314525.1 Prevotellaceae bacterium UBA1786
CTATCTTCTCCATTGCCTTCTGATTGAGGCGGGTGTAGCCCTTCAGTGCATTGCGCAGTGCGTCCTTGTGCTTGGCGAATGCCGGAGGGTCGAGTATGATGAGGTCATACGGTTTGGTCTCGTCGATGGCATCAAGGAACTTGAAGGCATCTTCGGCGAAGGCCTCATGGCGCGGGTCGCCGGGGAAGTTGAGTTCGACATTGGCCCGGGTGAGTTCGATGGCCTTCTGAGATGAGTCGACAGAATGGACTGCCTCTGCCCCTCCGCGCATGGCATAGAAGGAGAAGCCTCCGGTATAGCAGAACATGTTGAGCACGCGGCGTCCGCGACTGTAATGCTCGAGGAGGCTGCGGTTGTCGCGCTGATCGACGAAGAAGCCAGTCTTCTGTCCACGGAGCCAATCGACATGGAACTTCAGTCCGTTCTCGAGGGCCACGTCTTCCTTGCTTCCTCCGAGGAGGTAGCCGTTCTCCTGTCCGAGGTCGGCCTTGAAAGGAAGGGT
>DCGE01000161.1:521-4527 GCA_002314525.1 Prevotellaceae bacterium UBA1786
AAGGGTAGTCTCGGACTTGTAGAAGATATTGACTATTTCGGGCATCTCGGCATGGAGTGCGTCGGCAACGAGCCTGCGGTCAACGTGCATGCCGACGGAATGAGCCTGCATGACGGCAGTATGGCCATAGACGTCGATGACGAGTCCGGGAAGGTTGTCGCCTTCGCCATGAACGAGACGGTAGGTATTGTTCTGAGGGTTGTCGACCAATCCGATGCAGCGACGCACATCAATGGCTGTACGAAGTCTGCGACGATAGAAATCAGCATCTATCGCCTCGTTGTCGAAAGTAAGTACACGGACCATGATGCTTCCGATCTGGAAATGTCCGGAACAGATATATTCGCCTTCAGAGTCTCTGACCTCGACGACTTCGCCCTCTTCAGGCTTGCCGTCGTAGTGGTGGATGGCTCCGGAGAATATCCACGGATGGAAACGGTTGAGGGATTCTTCTTTACCTCTTTTTAAATATATGGTAACCACTGTTCTATTTAATATTTAGCGATTTACTACTATTGCTATATTATATTTGATTCGAAAAAAAACACTCCTAACTCCTAACTCCTAACTCCTAACTCCTAACTGCTCCAATGGAGCCTCATCTTCAACAAGAAGAGGAGCTGGGATGAGGGTATAGTTGCCTGAGTCGTGGAGGCGATGGATCTCCCGGTGGAGGCGGATGCATGCCCAGGCATCGATGGCAGCGTATGATTTCTGTGCATCGGAGAGGATGTCGGCCTCCCAGTTGGAGAGCTGCTGCTTCTTGGAGATCTTCGCACGGAAGAGGTTGGCATAGATCTTCTGGAGTGCCATGTCCTGGATGCCGAGGAGTTTCACCTCATCCTGGATGTCGAAGAAGGTTCCGGCCTTGAACTTACCCAACTGCTGGAGGGCTCTCAGGTCGTCACGGAGAGAGAGGCCGACCTTGGTGATGTTCTTGTTCTCAAGAAGCCTTCTTACAGATTTCGGCAGACCGATACGATTGAGACGGAACAGGAAAGCAGTGTCCTCCGTGCTGACCTGAAGGAGGGATACATTGTGATGATTGCCCCTACGGAAACAAGGACGCGTCTCGGTGTCGAAGCCAAGTATCGGCTGGCTGAGCAGATAGTCAACAGCGCGTTCGGCATCGGATTCGGTGGTAATGACGAATATCCTTCCCTCAAAAACCACCATCGGCAGGTCGGTTATTTCCTCCTTCGGAAACTTCTCGTATATCTGTTTTACGACATTATCCATATCAGGGTACAAAATTACTCAAAAAAATCGAGCCGTCAAAAAAACAACACTCAAAAGGAACGATTTGATAAGTTATTTAGTGTTTTCGCTTGCCAATTGAGAAAAATTGCATATATTTGCACAAACAAATATCGTTCTAAATTATTTACGCTAAAGCCAATGAAAAAATTTTACCTTTTCGCAGCAATGCTGATTTCATGTCTTTCTGTATCGGCCCAAGGTACGATGACTGACGAAAACGAAACACTCAAAGGGATGGGCTACCGTCTGGAAAAAGACGTAAACTGGTATGAAGGTACACTGAACGGAACGCCTTTCTACAACGAGAGTTATGTATATGGTTCGGGAAACGAATGTCTGGAATACGTTCTTCCGGCATCTACCACCATCAAAGTAAACTCCTATTCGCTCACCAGCTGCAAGAACGAAGGCATGGAGTGGTTCTATGTGCAGACATACAACGAGACAGCAGTTCTCGGAAACATCATCTGTTCGCCAGGTTCGAAAGGACTCTACTCAACAAAGAACGAGAGATGGATCGCACTGAGCGGACTCAGGGCAAACCAGATCATAGCCATCGACATATCGAACCAGGATGCAGCACAGTTCGTTCCGAACTCCACTGCATGCAACAACAAGACCGGCTGGGCAGATACGATGACAGACCCTCTGCAGGTCGTTGAGATCACCGACTCCATCCACTCACTTCAGGAACTGGCTGGCGGCGAGGGAACAGCAGACACATACCGCTACTTCAGAGTGAACCCAGAAAACAACACGACAGAAGGCTGGATGTATGCAAAGTTCAACGGCAAGACACCAAACAGCATATGGAGAATGCAGATCTGGTCGGACAACAAGGATGCAGAAGTGGTTTCAGCACCTGTATACAGCATGAAGGGTGTTGACGGAACTGCTCGTTGGATTCGCGTGAAGGACGGAGTATCTACATTCAACAACCCAGTCAAGACCTACTACTCAAAGGACGGCAGCGAACCTCTCTACCTTGAAGACACAGAGGAGATAGACCACTACGAACCTATCATCGATCCTGAGACAGGTGACCCCATCGGACAGGAGCCTGTATATAAGAAGGAGGCTAAGAAATACGAAGGCGAATGGGGTGACTACCTCTACGACTCAAGCCTGGGAGAAGAGGCATACGTGACTCTCGATGCAAGTGACGACGAAGACGGTGACGGATGGGTAACTCTGAAGACAAGAAGTATTACCGAAGACGGCATCTTCTCAGAAATATCGGAACAGAACTACGAAATCGGTACTATTGTACTGAACGCCCCTACCCTCTCGCTCACCGGTATGGACGGAACAGACCGAAGCTACATCATCGGCTGGACCAACAACACACTGTGCGGCGAGGACTTCGACGTGACTGTTGACATCGACGGAAGTACGTTCATAGGCCAATACACCGTAGGCGATGTGGTAACAGCCAACGAGACTCTCTCAGTGACGGTTAATTCCACAGGCTACGAAAGTGCAACCACAGCCATCGCAGTTGAACAGGCCGGAACAGAGTTCTACAAGAAGGGTGACTCATCGACTTGGGACTTCGTGAACTTCAGTCAGGAACAGAGTGAGAAACTCGGCGGCAAATACATAACAGGCGCTATTCTGGTTGTCACCGAAGGTGAGAAGAGTGACACGACATGGTACACACGCGAAGAGTATCTGAACGGTGAGACTCCGGACGACGTAGAAGAAGTGTACGGTTGGTATGGCTGGGACGGCATTGACACACGTCAGGCAGGACGCCACTGGCAGACTCTGCTGAAAGACTCAACAATCGTAACTGGTTCGGAAGGTCAGGACAGCCTCGTCTATACTTTCACTTACGCCGAGGATCAGACAGGTTTGTTCCACGATGGTTTCATATATGAAAACTCCATCGGCGGTGCATATCCTAACAACTACTCCGCAACGGCTATCTTCGTCAACGACCCTTCAGATACATCAGTGAACCACGGTATCTACAACAACACTAGCCATGTATATATCACCGTGCCTGACGTAAGATTAGGTGAATACGTAATGTACACCCTCAGCACTGGAAGTGTATGCGAACCTGCACAGGCAACTGAGACAGAAAGCGGTACTACATACGGATACTACAAGGACCTCGGCAAGAATGTCTTCCTCTGGTACGTAACGGTATTCACAACTAACGACCTTCCTGACGTCATCGACAACGTAGCCGCCAGACGTGCAGCAACAAGTACGGCAAGATTCAACCTCTCAGGCCAGCAGGTTGACGCAGGCTTCAAGGGAATTGTGATCAAGGACGGCAAGAAGATGCTGGTTAAGTAGGGGTACAAGACGGCAAATGTAAGTCCGATAGAAATATTTTTTCAACAATACAAACTTAAAAAAACAACAAAAATGAAAAAGTCTTTATTATTTCTTGCTGCCATCCTTACAGTAACATTGGCAGCCGTGTCTTTCACAAGTTGCAGTGACGATGACGATGACAGCGACAAAGTACAAACCTTCACACTCCTGATGCAAGTAGAATCATCAAGTTTAACTGCTGCAGAACTGGCAGAAATCAACATCTATATTCAGAATAAGATGCCACCAGCCACAGTGAGAACAACAAAATCGGAAGCAATCTCTAAATTCGACTATGCAGTTTCTCAAAATGGGGCACAATTCCAAATGATCTGTGACAATGCGGCTGCGTCAACAGGTGTTTACGATTTGACTTTCGTTTTACTTCTTCTTGACGAAGATGCCAAAGTCGTAAAAC
>DCGE01000161.1:4572-4830 GCA_002314525.1 Prevotellaceae bacterium UBA1786
ATATACCCCAAGAAAGAAATAGAATCAAAACAGTCGATTCAGAACCAACATCAACAAAACAGCGGGCTCAATCAAGAGTCCGCTGATTTTTTAGCCAACAGCTAACAGCCTATTTATATATCGGGCCGAAATTCTGGCAGGCACGGTAGTCAGCACCTTCCTTATCCATTCCGAAGGCGTTCCATGCAGCAGGACGGAAGATCTTGTCATCCTCGACATTGTGCATGCATACAGGAATGCGGAGGATAGAACACATGG
>DCGE01000161.1:4897-5241 GCA_002314525.1 Prevotellaceae bacterium UBA1786
CATCACACTGTAGACATCCTTGAAGTTGTCCTTGCGCGGGTCGAGACGCGGAGTGAACCAAGTGGTAGGCCATGTGCGGTCTGTGCGGTAATCAAGAATGTGGTGAACCTCAGGATCGAGTTCTACGGTCCAACCCTCAGCCAACTGGAGTACAGGACCGAGACCGGCAACGCGGTTGATACGGATCATCGTCACAGGCATGCCACCCTTGCTCTTGAAGGTACTTGAGAAACCACCGCCACGGAAATACAACCTATCAGCCGGACTCCAGTGGGTATTCTTGAGACAAGCCTCAACATCAGCATCAGTGATGTCCCATGGCTGTTTCATCTCAGGTTCGCCCT
>DCGE01000161.1:5266-7202 GCA_002314525.1 Prevotellaceae bacterium UBA1786
CTTCGCGTTAGTCATCTCACCCGTAGCATCGAGACATGTTGCACCGGAGTTGATAAGGTGGATGACACCAGGAGCTGCATCACCGGTGAGTTCCTTGCCGGTAACTCGTTTCACAGCCTCCGGACTCCAATAGGTGCGGATATCGGAGAACATCACGCCACGGTTGGTGAGCAGGTGGGCAAACAACATGCTGACGCCGTTGAGCGAGTCGTTCTCAGTTGCGAAGGTGATAGCCTCACGCACACCGTTCCAGTCGAAACTGGTATTGAGCAGACTCTCTGGGAAGTCGCAGTTCAGATATGTGTCGGTCCACTGGCGCTGACCCTGGAAACCACCAACGATGGCATTGTGACCAAGACTCTCTTCATAGAATCCCATCTCGTCGAGTTTCTTGTTGCCCTGCATCAGGTCGCGGATGATAAGCATCAGTTTGACATTGAACTCCCAGTCGCCATCGAGTTCCTTACGGTTCTTCTGTTTCTCAGGCAGGTTCCAGTTCTTGCCTTCCTGAGTCTTGCAGTACTTCTCGACCCACGACATGGCCTTCTGGTATTCCTCGTGATCGTAGATACCGAGTTGCATGCGACGTATGCACTCAACCAAGTCAATGTACTCACAGCGCATGCCGAGCCACTTCTCGAAGAAATCAGGATCAACGATACTGCCGGCAATACCCATGCAGGTTCCACCCATGCTCAGGTAGCTCTTTCCCCTCATCGTGGCAACAGCCTGTGCAGCACGTGCAAATCGCAGGATTTTCTCCTCAACGTCGGCAGGGATGGTATTGTCATCAAGGTCCTGAACGTCATGACCATAGATACCGAAAGCAGGCAGACCCTTCTGAGCATGAGCAGCAANNCATCGTGTCCGTAAATGCCGAATGCAGGAAGACCTTTCTGTGCATGCGCTGCGAGAACCGCTGCAAGGTACACTGCTCCCGGACGCTCTGTGCCGTTGAAGCCCCACACTGCCTTTGGGTAGTGCGGATTCATGTCCATGGTCTCAGAACCATAGCACCAACAACTCGTGACAGTGATGGAACTGCCTACGCCTTCGCGTTCGAATTTCTCAGCACAGGCAGCTGCCTCAGCCACACGGCCTATGGTATGATCTGCGATTACACACTCTACAGGCGAACCATCACCGTTGCGCAGATTACTGCTGATAAGGTTAGCCACTGCATTGGCAAGAGCCATCGTCTTCTCTTCGAGAGACTCACGTACCCCACCCTGACGACCGTCAATAGTAGGACGAATACCGATCTTTGGATATTTGTTCATGTGTTCGTAATGTTAATAGTTTCTGTGTATGTTCCGGTATCACCGGATAACCTGGATAATATGATAAGTCAGTTAGCAATTGCAAAGTTAGACAAAAATAATCAATCGTCAAAACAAATCAAGCAAAAAACCATTAATTACTTTACAAAAAACAATAAGGTGCGACTTCCGAGAGCCACACCTTATTATATATATAACCAGCAGAGGTTATAGAGCGGAGTTACGATTAGGAACGAAAATCCTTTCCTTTATGATTTTTCCGCTGGAATCGAGCAACTGTATGGTAACTGAGAAGTCATACAGTTTCGTATCCTGAGCGGCACCATCCATGCCAGTCTGTATCTTGGATTCTCCCTTCGCAACGGCTTCATCAAAAGCACGGATTGCCAAATCCCTGTCAGTTCTCAGAGTCTGAGTTGTCTCTGCACTTTTCAATGCAGATGCATACGGTTCAGGCAGTGAGCCTGTATCTACAATTACTTTCAGGGTGAAAGTATCACTCTTGACGTCATCATCAGAACATGACGACATGGTTATGAAAGTTGCAGTCAGAGCTACAACAGACATGGCAAGAATCATTAACCTTTTCATAACTTCGTTTGTTGTTAAAGATAAATATTATGCTTCAACAGCTGCCTGTGCGGCGACACTTTTGT
>DCGE01000154.1 GCA_002314525.1 Prevotellaceae bacterium UBA1786
TTGCCGAATTGGTAAACCCTGATTTTTTGATCACTTTATCAGCACCTTGCGGCCTCCATGTATGTATATTCCATGCACCGTCGGAACGCCATTAAGCCTTCGTCCTGCAAGGTCATACCAATATGGATCTGATTGTTCCTGTCCGCGTATTTCATCAATTGAACTTGGAACAACAGGAATCCGTCGTTCGTATAGGAATTCGCTGTACGAACTCATGTCGTTGGTCATACAAATGGTCGGTCTTGACAGCAGATAGCAATTCCTGCCTCCATCCGGATAAAGTCCTACAGTGTGGTTTCCGTCATGACCTACATAACATAAGGTGTCAGTCCACTGGTCGTCTTTTTCCGTGAGCATCACAATTCCATCCTCGGAACTGAGTTTGAAATCAGCATGGAGTTGAAGCGAATCCACCTGCTTGTCGCACCATACTGTCATAAATCCATGTGGCTCAATAAGGGTTGACGGTCCCTCCCCTACTCCATACGTAGGTATCTGATACTTATGTGGTTTGTTGATGTTGTCACTCAGATACATGCCCGCAACATCTATCACAGAGTCGGTAGTATTGTAGAGTTCAATCCAGTCGTTGCGTTTGAAGTACTCATTGACATATATTGAGTTCGCAGCAGATACCTCATTGATTCTAACCGGCAGATTTTTCTCGTCCGATTCTCCCTCCTCTATCTTCTCGTAGCAGGCAATGACTTTCATATCCACGCCTTCAGGAAGGTCAAACTGTTCATCCTCACATACAATCTCGGCTGATGGAGCTGACTGATATGTCACACTCAGACTTGCATCCCAAAACACATCCGTTGAAGATGCCGAACAGTTATGCAGTTCAATAGCCAACAGGTTGTCTCCTTCCCTGAAGAGCTCCTTCGGCAGCAATGACTCACCCTCAAACCAGTCGCCTGAATAAGTGGGTGTATAGGTATTGAAGTTCACTTCACCCTCAGGCATGTTGTATCTCAGTGCTTCCTTTCCGTTGACATACAATATGAATCCGTCATCACATCTGTACGATAACTTAATATCCTTGAATCCCTGTTCGGTCAAGCTTATTGTCTTCCTCAGATAATATGTAGGATATTTGTTTGATGAGTTGTCACCGTATGAGAGGGTGGTCTTGATTCCAAGCTCCTTGTTGGCATATCCGAGAGGGGCACTTCCTTCGTCCCACAGGAAATCATCGTAATCTGTCGACTTCCAGTCTTCACCGTCAAGCGATCCTGAGTCATAGTACAACCATTTGCTTCCAGCCTTCATGACTGTCTTCACCCGTTCTTCTATGGTTTTCTTCCAACCGGTGAACCTATATCCAGCCGGAGCCGAGACGTTGAGTGTTATTGGGAAGAATAACGTGCCGCTGAATTTGTTTGTAGGTACATCCATGCCGTTCAATGTAAGTTTTGCTTCATATAGATCAGTCTGAAAACTGACGTTCTGTGACACTGCATCCGAAAGCTGCAGCCTATTATAGTTTTTCATGTTCTGTATCATTGTCTGCTGACGTGTTGCCGTCATGGTGTTTTTGATACCGTTTGCTGATCCGTCAGGCGATTTGCCTTCAAATGCCATCATACCCTTCACATTGACCACAAGACTGTCGACGATATGTTTTACTCTCGATGGTTCGAATATACTTCCTGCTACCATACAATAGGTATCAGTGAATTTCTTCCTGAAAGTAGGGTTGTCACAAAGATAATAGAACAGGTTTATCACAAAGAATTCAACATTTTGATGTGTGGTAAGATTGGTGATAGTTCTTGTACTCTGAACAGTGCTGAAAGGATTGCCGATACCGTTGTAGCTGTCTGTATCAAGCATCACGAACCTGAATTGCCCGTCATCCGATCTGTGTCTGTATCCTTTGCAGTTATTGTTGTTGTTCAACCAGTCGGAACTGCCTAAGTACAGTTCAGCCGCCATATAGTTCACGAACTCATCCATGTCAACGCGCTTGCAGACTTCCTCATACATTGTTTCGTCACTACATTGTTTGGCCAGTGCCAGCACTTCGTCAACGGCGTCCTGCGTTCCTCTTACCTGGTTGTATCCGCCACCGGAATACTCAAACTGATCTATCTCATCGTCATCCCAGCCTTTGTTGGCATATACAAAGTCTTTGTTGTTGGGTTCTCTCAGATTGATGACTCCGTTGTATTTGCCGTTCAGGTAATGTACTGTGGGATGATACGACAGTCCGTCAATGTCAATACCCGAACTCTGGATGATGGTCTGTAGTGCCGGATCAATGAATCTGCAGTAATTGTCATTTCCACCCGAACGGAACTGAATGACCTTGTGCTTCAGATATGGTTTCGCAGAGAAGAACGTATAGTCCAGCGTGTTTTGGTCGTAGAATATCTTGTTGGCTTTTATCTTGAACGTATGTGGTTCGTTGGCTCGGCTCCATCCTCCGGCAATGAGCAAGTTTGCCTCCTGATTGATGACTGACTCGCCGTTGGGCAGCAGATATTCAAAGTTTACCGGTCTGTCCCAATCACGGTTCCAGTTGCAAGGCTCACTCTGTCCTCTGCCGCTCACTCCGTTCTTGCCCTTTACCATCACTCCGATACTGTCACCGTAGAAATGAAGCGAATCGGATACAACAAAAGCACATGGTACAGTATATACCCTGTCGGTATAGATAAACGAACGGGTTGTCACCCCACTCGGTATCATATCATCCTTGAAGAGGCGGAACCTGAA
>DCGE01000064.1:0-450 GCA_002314525.1 Prevotellaceae bacterium UBA1786
CCACCGACAAGGCAGTCAACCCGACCAATGTGATGGGCTGCACTAAACGACTTGCCGAGATATACGTACAGTCACTCGGTCTTTCTATCCAGAACGGTACTTTCAGCGGACTTATGCAGAACGGTGAAAAACCTAAGACAAAATTCGTTACTACACGATTCGGAAACGTGCTCGGTTCCAATGGTTCGGTGATTCCTCGTTTCCGTCAGCAGATTGAAAAGGGCGGACCGGTAACAGTGACCCATCCTGATATCACACGTTTCTTTATGACCATTCCTGAAGCATGTCGACTCGTCATGGAAGCAGCCACGATGAGCAATGGAAACGAGATATTCGTCTTTGATATGGGAGTGTCGGTTAAGATTGACCATCTTGCTCGTAGGATGATAAGTCTGGCTGGTTTTGAACCAGACAAGGATATTGAAATCGTATATACAGGCCTTCGTCCGG
>DCGE01000064.1:474-2042 GCA_002314525.1 Prevotellaceae bacterium UBA1786
GAAGAAGTCCTTGCCAATACAGAACATACTGTTCCGACGAGACACAACCGTATCCGTGTTGCCGAGGTTCGTGAATATCTTTATGATGATGCTGTGAAAGCTTCGGAGTCTCTGGAGTTGCTTGCTAAGGCTGTCAGGATTAACGACATGGTATCTTTAATGAAGAAAGTAGTGCCTGAGTTTAAGAGTAAGAACTCGGAATTTGAAAAACTTGATATGTGATACTGCAGTCTATGAATGACAAAATCAACTCGAAAAATGCAATAGGCTTCATTGTTGAACCTTCATATCTTGAAGCTGTCGTATCGCAGATGGAACATAGATACGAAGTGGAGATTGATGACGATACATATTCCGAATTGCTTGAGACAACTGAAGACGGCAATATCATCATTATGTCGGACGAAATACCAGACGATTCACTTGGGTGCTATTTCTATAACAACGGAGAATTCCCTTTCATGATACGGCGTTTCCTGGAATATCTTGTTTTATCTGACGGCGAACATCAAGAGGCAGTAAGGATAAAATACACGAAAGCAAAGGTTTCGAAACGCATAACGTTTACTCATGGCGACGAAGCAGTGGAGGATCCTGACGGTGACTGCTGTGTGTGGAAGATTATCTTCGGAATAGAGACTCTTGCCAAATAATTTGGTGGGGTCTTTTTTTTTTTGTAAATTTGCATCATATATGATTATATCTGTCTCGTGCGCTCACGCGTGCGAGTGGTTAATGGTAGGTAATAGACTATATTTGAACGTTTTATATATTAATTCATTAACAAAATGGCGAATGTAATTAAATTACACAAAGGCTTGGACATCAACATTGCCGGAAAGGCTGTGCCAGAGGTTAAGGCTGAGAAGGATTCTGCGATTATTGGTATCGTTCCGGATTCGTTCCCAGGTCTCAAACCAAAGGTGACTGTCAGAGAGGGCGATGTGGTCAAGGCCGGAGATGCATTGTTTGTAGACAAACAGCATCCAGAAGTGGCATTCACCTCTCCTGTCAGCGGAAAGATCGTTACAGTAGAGCGTGGTGACCGCCGTAAACTATTGAGCATTCAGGTGGAAGCCGATGAAGTTCAGCAGTATGTTGATTTCGGTAAGGGTATTCCAGCCAGCAAGGACGAAGTGAAGCAGACTCTCTGTAAGTCTGGTCTCTTTGGATTCTTCATCCAGCGTCCTTATGCTGTGACATGTAATCCTGACGATGAGCCAAAGGCAATCTTTGTATCTGCATTCAACGACATGCCGTTGGCCGCAGATTTTGAAGTTGTCTATAAGGGTCAGGAAAAGGAATTCCAGACAGGTATCGATGCTCTTGCAAAGATGGCAAAGGTCTATGTAGGCGTAAAGCCAGACAGTGCAGTGAAGGATGTCAAGAATGCCGAAGTAACGGTTTTCGACGGAAAATGTCCTGCAGGAAACGTTGGTGTTCAGATCAATCACATCTCTCCAGTGAACAAGGGAGAGGTTGTATGGACTGTAGGTGCTGAAGAAGTTATCTTCATCGGACGTCTGTTCCTTACAGGTAATGTGAACTTCATCCGTACCATTGCCGTT
>DCGE01000064.1:2063-3680 GCA_002314525.1 Prevotellaceae bacterium UBA1786
TGCAGGTCCGGAGGTTAAGGATCCATGCTATGTAAAGGCTATGGTAGGAGCAAAGATCGGTAAGGTTGTATCTGAGAAGGTCAATGGCGGTGCTGTCATTATTGACGGAAATCCACTTACTGGCCGTCAGGTATCTGTTGACGACTTCATGG
The DNA here is from genome assembly GCA_002314525.1 of Prevotellaceae bacterium UBA1786. Next base: position 2,216 of record DCGE01000064.1, read on the forward strand.
GTGCACATACCACTGAGGTTACTGCCGTTGCTGACGGAAGTGAAGCTGATGAAGCATTCGGTTGGATACTTCCACGTTTCAGCCAGTTCTCTGTAAGCCGTACATATTTCAGTTGGCTTCAGGGTAAGAAGCTCTTTAAGTTCGACAACAGAATCAAGGGCGGTCATCGCCACATGATCATGTCGGGTGAATATGACAAGGTATTCCCAATGGACATCTATCCTGAATACCTCCTGAAGGCAATTATCGCTGCCGATATCGATAAGATGGAGGCTCTCGGTATTTATGAAGTTGCACCTGAGGATTTTGCACTCTGCGAGTTCGTTGACTCATCAAAGGTTGAGGTTCAGCGCATAGTACGTGAAGGACTCGATATGTTAAGAAAGGAGAACAGCTGATATGAAATTCAAGAAATATATTGATACCCAACTCAAACCTCAGTTTGAGGAAGGTGGAAAACTCCATGCATGGCAGTCGGTTTTCGACGGATTCTATACATTCATGTATGTTCCGAATGAGACTGCAAAGAAGTGTGGTGCGCATATTCATGACTCCATCGACTCAAAGCGCATCATGTCAATGGTAGTAATCGCATTGCTGCCATGTCTGTTGTTCGGTATGTACAACGCAGGTTATCAGCACTATCTTGCCATAGGCGAACAGGCTGACTTCTGGCTCACATTGGGTTACGGAGCAATCGCTGTTCTTCCGAAGGTGGTAGTAAGTTACCTTGTAGGTCTCGGCATTGAATTCGTTGTTGCTCAGTGGAAGCACGAAGAGATTCAGGAAGGTTTCCTCGTATCAGGTATGATCATTCCTCTCATCGTTCCTATCAACTGTCCGCTTTGGATTCTTGCTATCGCAGTTGCTTTCTCTGTAATATTCGCAAAGGAAGTGTTCGGCGGTACAGGTATGAACATCTTCAATGTAGCTCTTGTTACCCGTGCATTCCTCTTTTTCTCCTACCCATCGATGATGAGTGGTGATAAAGTGTGGGTCAACGGAAACTATATCGATTGTATCAATGGTGTTTCAGGTACGGCAACTGATGCGGTTACAATGGCAACTCCACTCGGTGAACTTGGTGCAAATCAGGCTGTCACTACTCCTCTTGAGAATATGATTACAGGTCTGATGCCAGGATCAATCGGTGAGACATCTCTCATAGCTATCGCTCTCGGTGCAATCATACTGCTTTGGTGTGGCGTTGCAAGTTGGAAGACTATGCTCAGCGTATTCGTCGGTGGTGCATTCATGGCCTTCATCTTCAAGGACAGATTCCCAGAAGGTTTTGAATGGTGGCAGCATCTCTGTGTAGGTGGATTCGCATTCGGTGCCGTATTCATGGCAACCGACCCTGTGACAAGTGCACGTACTGAGACCGGCAAGTGGTTCTACGGCTTCCTCATCGGTGTCGTGGCAATACTTGTCCGCGTACTCAACCCTGGTTATCCAGAGGGTATGA
>DCGE01000064.1:3779-6911 GCA_002314525.1 Prevotellaceae bacterium UBA1786
AGCATAAGGAGGAAACAGTTATGGCAAAATATAAATGTAAAGTTTGTGGTCAGACATTCGAATCTGCCACTTTCCCTGAGAAATGCCCAATCTGCGGAGCTCCTGCATCTGAGATTGAAGAGGTTGTTGAACCGGGCCAGACAAAACCTAAGAAGAAGGGTCTGGACACTAACAACAATGCATATATCCTTATTTATTCATCGGTTCTCGTAATCGTAGTGGCATTCCTCCTCGCATTCGTGGCATCAGCCCTCAAACCTATGCAGGATGCAAATGTGAAGATTGATACGATGCAGCACAAGCTCAATGCCCTCAATATCCGCGGACTTGACAAGGCTGTCGTTGAATCTACATACGAAGAACTCAAACAGGATGACAAGACTGTCGGTGATATCACTGTTGAGGTTTTCAATGTAGATGGTGCAACTAAGTACATCGTTCCAGTATCAGGTAGAGGTCTCTGGGGTGGTATCTCAGGATACATCGCACTCGATGACGATTACAACACAATCTTCGGTACTGACTTCCAGCATGAGAGTGAGACTGCCGGTCTCGGTGCTCTCATTGCCGAACAGCCATTCCAGGATTCATTCCGTGGAAAGAAGGTTTTTGCTGACGGTGCAGAAGATGTCACACTCTCTGTTGTCAAGAAAGGCAAGCAGGGTGACCTCGCTCCTGAGAACTATGTTGACGGTATCACTGGTGCTACTCTCACTAGTAATGGTGTTGACGAGATGCTCAAGACCTGTCTTCTTAAGGTTAAGGAACTTGCAGGTGATGCAAAGCCTGTATGTACTAATAACTGTGCTGATTGTAATGTTGATCCAGCAGACTGTCCAAAGAATCAGCATCCATGTGGAATGGCTGAGTGCAACCATGAGGATTGCGAAGGCAATCACGAAGGCTGTCAGGGCAATCGTGAAGGTTGCGAAGGCAACCACGAAGGTTGTCAGGGTAACCATGAAGGCTGTCAAGGCAATCGCGAAGACTGTGCAAACAACTGTGAACAGTCAACAGGTAACAGTCAGCATTGTGGCAAATGTAAGGAACATAATAATTAATAAGGAGGCAGAATATGAGTTTATTATCAAAACAAAACAGTGAGGCTCTTCTCGGCCCATTGAACAAAAACAATCCGATTGCTGTTCAGGTTCTCGGTATCTGTTCTGCCCTTGCAGTAACAAGCCAACTCAAGCCTGCTATCGTGATGGGACTTTCAGTTACCATCATTACAGCATTCTCAAATGTGATTATCTCACTCATCCGCAAGACAATACCAAACCGCATTCGTATCATCGTACAGTTGGTTGTTGTAGCAGCGCTTGTAACTATCGTAAGCAATATCCTCAAGGCATACGTCTATGATGTCAGTGTACAGCTTTCTGTATATGTAGGACTTATCATCACAAACTGTATTCTCATGGGTCGTCTTGAGGCATACGCACTTCAGAACGGACCATGGTCTTCTTTCCTTGACGGAATAGGTAACGGTCTTGGTTATGCTATCATCCTTGTCATCGTTGGATTCATTCGTGAATTACTCGGCAGTGGATGCCTCTTCGGATTTAAATTGATTCCAGACTCTTGGTTGATCGATAACGGTGGTCTCTATCTTCACAACGGTATGATGACAATGCCTGCTATGGCGCTTATCATCGTAGCTTGTGTCATCTGGGTACATCGTTCATACAACAAGGATATTGAATAATAACCCAAAAACAGAAACATTATTATGGAACATTTCTTTAGTTTGTTCGTTCGCTCGATTTTCGTCGACAACATGATTTTCGCTTTCTTCTTGGGTATGTGCTCTTACCTTGCTGTATCCAAGACAGTAAAGACTTCAGTAGGTCTGGGATGTGCAGTCACTTTCGTGCTTCTCATCACGGTTCCGGTTGATTACCTGCTTCAGACAAAGTTGCTCTCTGCCGACAGTTTCTTAGGTATTGATCTTACTTTCCTGAGCTTCATCCTCTTCATTGCCGTTATCGCCGCTATGACTCAGTTGGTTGAGATGTTCGTAGAACGATTCTCTCCATCTCTCTACAGTGCTCTCGGTATTTTCCTTCCGCTTATTGCCGTAAACTGTGCCATCATGGGTGCATCGCTCTTCATGCAGCAGCGCATTCAGATGAATCCAGACAATGCTCAGTATATCGGTGGGGTAGGTGACTGCGTTGCTTACGCTCTTGGTAGCGGTATTGGTTGGACTCTTGCAATCGTCTCTCTCGCTGCAATCCGTGAGAAGATGGCATATTGCGATGTTCCGAAGCCACTCCGCGGTCTTGGCATCACTTTCATCACTGTAGGACTTATGGCAATGGCATTCATGTGCTTCAGTGGTCTCAAATTATAAAAGAAGGAGGAAACACAAATGGACACTAATTTTATTTTAGCAAGTATTGCAGTATTTCTCGTGATTATCCTAGTTTTGGTAATCGTATTGCTCGTTGCAAAGAAATACCTCTCTCCTTCTGGTTTGGTGAAACTCACCATCAACGGAGATAAAGAACTGGAAGTGGAACAGGGTAGCAGTGTACTCAACACACTCTCTGCTAATGGTATTTATCTTTCATCTGCATGTGGCGGTAAGGGTTCTTGCGGCCAGTGCAAGTGCCAGATTCCTGAAGGCGCCAGTGAGATTCTTGATTCCGAGAAACCTCACTTCACCCGTAAGCAGATCAAGGAGAACTATCATCTTGGTTGCCAGACTAAGGTCAAGGGCAACATGAGCATCAAGGTTCCAGAGTCTGTTCTCGGTGTTAAGGAATGGGAGTGCACAGTCATCAGCAACAAGAACGTTGCCAGTTTCATCAAGGAATTCAAGGTTCAACTCCCTCCAGGAGAACATATGGACTTTATTCCAGGAAGCTATGCGCAGATTCAGATTCCTACATACGATATCGATTATGATAAGGATATGGACAAGGACCTCATCGGTGACCTCTATGTACCTACATGGCAGAAATTTGGTATATTCGGTCTGAAACAGAAGAACGATACTCCAACCATCCGTGCATATTCAATGGCAAATTATCCTGATGAAGGTGATATCATCACACTCACAGTACGTATTGCCACTCCTCCTTTCAAACCGAAGGAACAGGGTCCTGGCTTCCAGGATGTACCTTG
>DCGE01000132.1:0-3081 GCA_002314525.1 Prevotellaceae bacterium UBA1786
CACGGTTGGTGAGCTTGATGTAGAAACGGAATGCACCGAGTGTCTGACCTGCTGTTTGTGGATTGTATGTACCGCCTCCATAGCCATATACGTTGCCGTCAGCCACTTCTTCGGCTGTGAAAGTCTTCTTGTTGTAGATACCATAGATCGAAATCTTCTTTTCTGCCGACTGCATGTAGTTCTCAGTCTCTGCTGTTGCATGAAGGGTTGTTCTTTCTGCGCTTATTATCTGAGGATTCGATGAATCAGCCACCTTCGCCTTGATGAAGTAAGGAGTATTGGCCTTGATCTTGCCGCCTTCGTTTAGTTTGGCGATGGTGATGCAGAACGTACCGTCATCTTCTGTGTATGTACCTGCATACTTTGCAAACGAGAAGTTACTGAGTAACTCCGCTCGTCACATCCATATCGAACGGAACATACAGCGGTTGCCAGTTCGTGTTCTTGAAGGTGCGGGAGTAAATGACATTGACATCAGCCACTTCCTCGTAGATACCCACAGAAACATACTCATCCTTGATTACGATATCATCATATTGTTCAATGTCTTTTTTGATGGTATTTCCGTTTTTGTCAATTGCGGTGAAATTTGGTGGAGTCACAGTAACCTCGCAACTTGCTGACAGATTTGTCCCGTCATTTGTCGTTGCGCTAATCATTGCAGTACCTACTGAAACGGCTGTCACAACACCTGCTTCTGATACTGTAGCAACGGATTCGTCGCTTGATGACCAAGTTACAGACTTACAAGTTGCATTTTCTGGAAGAATCGTAGCCGTAAGCGTATAGTTCTTGTCAGCTTTCATTGATAATGATGATGCACCGAGAGTGATGCTTGTAGCAGGAACCCAACTGCTCTCTCCAATAACGTTGTCAAATGAAAGCCAACCTGGAGTTTCCATGTATGCATCAACTGAAGCATCAGGAACAATTAGCATGCACGTTTGCTTATTGATACCTAAGAAATCTGGGGCTTGCATTGAAGGAGGAGTGACAATCTTTGATATTATTGTCTCCATACTTGTGCAACCGCCAAGAAATCCTGAACCGATGCTTGTCACCGATGCAGGAATCGTGATTGACGTGAGGCCGGTACATCCATTAAGCATGTTATTAAGCAATGATGTGACTTTGTCACCTACTACGACTTCCTTAATAGATATATTATTTTGGAAAGGACTGTAGTTTGTGATGTTTCTATTGACAGTTACAGTTTCAACTCCAGAACTCACTAACACCGAACTGTAGCAATACAATGAATTGCTCGATTCCTCTATCGTGAATGATTTCAAATTCGGACAACTTGCAAAGGCATAATCACTCAATTGTGTTACCGTGCTTGGTATCGACATACTGGCTAAGTCATTCCCATAGAATGCATAGCTCCCGATTGTTTTTACACTGCTTGGAATTGTGTATGTCGCTCCTTTTGCATTAGGGTATGATACAATTGTTGTATGTGATTTGTTCATCAGCACCCCACCAACAGCACTATAAGATGTATTGGCTTCATCAACAATGAATTCAGAAATTCCCTTGCAATTAGCAAAAGCACCACCACCAATGCTTGTGCAAGTTGATGGGACGGGAAACTCAGTCAATGCTTGGCATCCATTGAAAGCATAAGAACCAATTTGTGTTATTTTGTTTGATAGTGTGATGTCTTTCAATTTTTCGCAGCCTTGGAAACAATAATCACTTATAACGGACAAGTTATTTTTCATTGAAACAGACTCCAACGAAGTGCATCCGCTAAACGCGTACTGGCCTAATGATGTTGTACCGGCCAAGAATTCTATACTTTCCAATGAAGTACAATTTTGGAATGCATAGTTTGGAATCTGGCTGATGTTCTTCGAAAGAGTGACAGACTTAAGGTTACTGCAGCCATCAAAACAATAGTTACCCAATATCTCAACTGTATTTGGAATTACGACATTGGTTAAGCGTTTGTCGTTTTTCAGTGCAGACGATTGGATGCTATTCACTGTATATACAACACTATTTGCTTCTACCGTTGACGGAATAATCTGAGTGTCGGAACTATCATCTGTTCCAACATAGCAATTTACTTCCAAAATCTTATCACTTGTCAGCTGTAGTACAAATCCATTATTATATGCTGCTTCTACTATATTGCTATAATTTGTTGCAGCTGAATATGCCTGTTTAGAACCAAGGGGAACGAATAGTGTTCCTTTTACTGACGTATTGCTTTCAAAGGTTGGCGGTACTTCGCCCTTGAAATACATTTTTGAGAGATTGCTGCACTGAGAGAAAGCACTCTCTCCAATACTCGTCACAGAGTTAGGAATGGTGATTGATGTCAATCCTGAGCAACCATAGAAAGCATCATCTCCAATACTCGTCACAGAGTTAGGAATGGTGATTGATGTCAAGCCTGAACAAGAACGGAAAGCCTCTTGTCCAATACTCGTCACAGAGTTGGGAATAGTGATTGATGTCAAGCCTGAGCAACCATTGAAAGCCCTCTCTCCAATACTCGTCACATCCCCACTAAACTTAATAATCCCTTTCCCATTACTAAATGTGTGTGATGAAATTGATGTGTTGAATGCATTGGTGTGTAATCCATAATCAAACTGACCTGTTCCTGTCGTCTCACTCAACTTCTCACTTGCCTCATACCAAATCTCGTCATTCGGAATCTCTTCCGCATTTGCTGTGATGCCAACCAGCCATAACAGGCCAGCGATGAATAGTAATTTTCTCATCATAGTTTTTACTGTTTGTACCGCACAGCTCCGGATGCAGGTGATTTGTTGTTGGTAATCTTGTGCCATATACATAAAAAACGTGGAGCAAGTCTGTTACCCGTTCCACGTTAGTAGGCCTTCGCATTGCCCTGTCTGTCGAAACGAGCAACGTTGAACCCCACGCCGATGTATATATAACACTAACTGACCATTGATGCTGACATCTCTGATTCGATAAGTGCATAAGATACACCCATAGGGCGTCTTCGTTGCTTTGTATTTGACAGACAGATGAAGTTGCGAAGTTCACTAACGTCAAAACCAAAGCGTACAGTACGCCTTTTATGTATATGTTGTCTTTCTT
>DCGE01000132.1:3121-7764 GCA_002314525.1 Prevotellaceae bacterium UBA1786
TCCCCATGGGTGGTGATTGATGGTTCAGACCCCAAAGTGATTGATTCTGAGAATAAATCATGTTTGTGGTCAGACCCCTAAATCACCTCCCAACCCCTCTGGGCCTCAGCATGGGGGGGAAGACGAAGGCAAAGTTAGGAAAAAGTTCCGTAACAGCCAAAGAATTATACAATAATGTGTGAAAAAGCCAGCCATCGGAATTGTGAAGCTCCGATGGCTGGCTGACTATTATGCTGCATAACTTAACACTTAAGGTCCCCGATTTCTTCTTCGGTGAGGCCGGTGTATTTAGAAACTATCTCAATTGACATTCCATCAGATAGCATTGACTTTGCGACATCAATTATTCCTTCGGCTCGTCCTTCGGCTCGTCCTTCAACTCGCCCTTCCGCACGCCCTTCCGCACGTCCTTCTGCTCGTCCTTCGGCATAATTTGCGTCTAATACATCGTTCTGAATCATGATGGCATTGATGTGTTCATCGTAGGCACGGCGCTCGGCTTCACTCATGTTCAGATACTCTAATCTGCGCTTTGCTTCAATCAGTCCTGGGGCAGTGGTGTTCTCGTCGATCTCTCCGTACTTGAAATATTGAATCCATTCCTCCAGGTGGTTCTGGGCAATCTTATCGAAGGCATTAACGCGGATGAGATAGTACTCCGGAAAGACTTCCTCGGGAGCCTTCATCTGTATCACATTCTTCTCTCGGGTGGTTATCTGTAGAGTGTCGTTGGTGTTGAGACCTACAAATGACGTCTGGCCACGATAGATGTAGTCGTTGCCTCTGCCCAAGTCGAAATAGAGGATGTTGATGCTATAGACCTTCTTGACCTGATCGTACTTGTTCCCAAGGTGGATGTGCTCTGTTATGGCCTTGGCTACACCATAGAGTATGCGCTCAAGATAGTATATCTCTCGCGTCTGCTGGATTTCAACAATGATTATCTCACCCTTTGAGTTCTTCGCCTTGATGTCAACACGGTTGAATTTGTCGTCAGACGTCATTTGATTACTTTCGCTCTCAAGTATCTCAACAATCTCAACCTTCTCACCGAGGAGGACTGTCAAGAGTCCTTCAAGGATGCAGAAGTTCGCCTTGTCTCGCAAGATGCTCTTTGCTGCCCAGTCGAAACGTATGTACCTGTTATTAGCCATAATTGTATCTTTTCGGCAAAGTTAGGCAAAAGTATTGAAAGAGCAAAATAATTGGGTAGATTTTTGTGGAAATACTTGGTGGCTTTTTCGGCAAAAATCGTTGGTGTGTCTGAGATTCTCCGTAAATATTGAAAAAAAACGGGTGCTGATATAATAAACTGCTCTTTTTTTCGTTATTATGTATAACGCACGTACGTTGTTCTGATGATCAGAGAAGAAAGAAACATAGTGGAATTGGATGACAGACTGTCGATTGCGGCTTGTAAATCGATGGTTGTCGTATTCTGTGTTATGGTATTGTCTGCCATTCCACAGAATCTCTATGCTATGATTGATCAGACACCTCAGGATACTGCAATCAACGTAAAAGTCAAGAAGACGGACTATCCTCAGGGAGGACATCCGGAAAACTATGCTCTCGATCTCCGCGATCCGGACAATCTGAAACCTGATACCGCTGTCTATGACGATAAAATCGGCCAGTATCGGGTTGGTTCAAAGTTGGGCGATAACTTCTTGAGCATGCCTTACATCATGTCTCCGATGGATTACATGAAATGGACGGAAAGGGGTTTGATGGACAAGTATTTCAAAACGAGGAACGACTCATTGTTTGTGAGGAAGGGTAAAGACAAGTTCGACTTCACTGACATGCATTTCGATCTCGGTCCTGCTGAGAAGATTTTCGGTCCTGGAGGGGTGCGTGTCAAGACAAATGGTAGTGCCGAACTGAAGATGGGCTATAACTATAAATACACTGACAACCCATCGCTGTCTGAACGTAACCGAAAACAGGCGAACTTTGATTTTGACGAGAAAATCAATATCAGTGTAAAAGCAAATGTAGGTGATAAGATGAATTTCGATATCAACTACAATACCGAAGCCACATTTGCATGGGATGCCAAGAAGATAAATCTGAATTACGAAGGAAAGGAAGACGAAATCGTCAAGAAACTGGAGGCTGGTAATACTGACTTCCCTTCGAACAACTCACTCATACCTGGTGCTCAGAGTCTGTTTGGTATAAGGACAGACCTGCAGTTCGGTAAACTGAAGTTGCAGACGGTATTCTCCCAGAAGCGTTCACAATCAACATCGGTGGCATCAAAAGGTGGTGCTCAGTTGACTGCATTCGAAATCCAGGCTTACGAATACGATGAGAACCGTCATTTCTTCCTTGCTCATCACTTCCATGATACTTACGACACTTCATGTGCAACTCTGCCAACAGTGACTTCTGGTGTTACTATCAATCGAGTTGAAGTATGGGTCACAAACACGGGTGGGGCGACTGAGAATACGCGAAACATCATCGGTTTCGTGGATTTGGCTGAACATGACGTGATATACAATAAGAGGTGGGTTCCGGGTGTTGTTGCCTTGCCTTGCAACTCATCAAACTCCCTATATTCAACAATTACCCGTTCTGACTATTCTGATATCCGATATGTTGACAGGGCAAGTGCTTTGTTGGATAAAGAGGATATGGTCGGCGGCCTGGATTATGAGAAGATTGAGAATGCACGTCTTCTTACATCATCTGAATACACCCTGAACCAATATCTTGGATATATTTCCTTGAAAAGCACTCTTCAGCCAAATCAGATATTGGCAATTGCATACGAATACACATACAAGGGCCAGACATATCAAGTCGGTGAGTTCTCAGGCGATATCAAGGACGGCGATAAGGCGTTGTATGTGAAATTGCTCAAGAACACCAGCAACTCTCCGAGTATGGGCAACTGGCGACTTATGATGAAGAACGTCTATGACCTGAAAGCCCAATCAGTACAGAAGGAGAAATTCAAGTTGGACATCAAATATCTCTGTGATACTACAGGTGTGTCAGTCTCATATATTCCTGAAGGCAATTTCAAGATGACGACACTCTTGAAGATGATGAATCTGGACCGATTGGATGACAATAATAAGACAAACCCTAACGGCAAGTTCGACTTCCTGGAGGGATATACTGTACAAGCATCTGAAGGTAGGATAATATTTCCTGTTGCAGAACCTTTCGGTAAGTGGCTGGAAAAGAAACTCGGTAGCGAAGAACTGGCGAAGAAATACTGCTACTACGAGATATATGATACCACGAAGACTGTAGCCAAGCAGGTGGCAGAGAAGAATAAATTCACTCTGACGGGAGAGTTCAAAGGTTCGTCGGGCAGTGAAATCGACTTAGGCAGCTATAATATCCCGAAGGGCTCTGTTGTGGTAACCGCAGGTGGTGTCACTCTTACTGAAGGCGTTGACTATACCGTGAACTATTCGTCGGGTAAGGTCTCAATCATAAACCAGAGCATCATTGACGCTGGAACAAATGTAAATGTAAGTCTTGAAAGTCAGTCGGAGTTCTCTATGGTTAGGAAGACGATGCTGGGTGTGAACTGGGACTATGACTATTCAAAGAACCTTCAGTTTGGTGGTTCTTTCATGCATTTGTCTGAGAAACCGCTTACCTCAAAGGTTGCCATGGGTTCAGAACCACTGAACAACACAGTCTGGGGCTTGCATGTGAACTGGAAGAAAGACAGCCAGTGGCTGACGGATCTTGTCGACCGCCTTCCATTTGTCGATACCACCCAGCCTTCAAGCGTCAATCTCACTGCCGAGTTCGCACAACTTGTAGCGGGCAAGCCGAATGATGTTCAGGGCAATGCTTCATACCTCGATGACTTTGAGAGTACAAAAAGTCCGATTGATGTGAAGACTCCTAACCAATGGATACTTTGTTCAACACCGTCGATATTTTCTGAGTCATCACTGAAGAACGATCTCAGATATGGTTATAACAGGGCAAAACTTGCTTGGTATGTCATTGATCCGCTGTTTACAAGAAGAAGTTCTTCGCTCACCCCTTCTCATATCAAGAATGACCTGGACCAGCTTTCAAATCATTATGTACGCGAGGTGTATGTCAGGGAACTCTATCCGAACAAGGATACGAACCAGGGTGAAAGCAATACTCTCGACATACTAAATCTTGCATACTATCCGGAGGAACGCGGACCTTACAACTTCGATCCAAGCCTCAATGTCGATGGTACGTTGCCAAACCCTGAAAAGCGATGGGGTGGTATGATGAGAAAACTGGATACCAGCGATTTCGAGACGTCGAATGTTCAGTATATTGAATTCTGGATGCTCGATCCGTTTATCTATACCAAAGACAGTCTGGACTATGGCGGCGACCTTATCTTTAACTTGGGAGAAGTCAGTGAGGATGTGCTGAAAGACGGAAAGAAATCGTACGAGAGCGGTCTCCCTGTCGGTTCGGCCGGAAGTACTACAACCACTGCGTGGGGTAAGGTGTCCAATGAAAAGAGTGTAGTCTATGCGTTCAGCACTGAAAGCGATGCCCGTCTGAAGCAGGATGTCGGACTTGACGGACTGACGACCAACGAGGAACTTTCATTCCATTCTGACTATCTGACGTCAGTCAAGGCTTCTGTCGGACAGTCTGCACTCGACAAGATG
>DCGE01000132.1:7775-14486 GCA_002314525.1 Prevotellaceae bacterium UBA1786
AAGATAGTCAACGACCCATCTGCCGACAACTATCAGTATTTCAGAGGAAAGGAATTGGACGATGTAAGGATGTCGATCCTTGACAGATACAAGCATATCAACAACTCTGAAGGAAACTCTCCGAATTCAACAGGTGAAAGCTATAACACAGCCTACAAGACGACACCTGATGTGGAGGATATCAATCAGGACTATACGATGAATGAGTACGAGAACTACTATGAGTTCAAAGTGCCGCTACGTCCTGGTCAGATGGATTCGGAACATACAAACGGATATATTGTTGACTCAAGGAAGACCACTGTCAAACTGCGAAACGGGAAAACTGAAGATGCAATATGGTATCAGTTCCGTATTCCTGTGGAAAGCGGAACGAAAGAAGGTTCCATCAGCGATTTCAGCAGTGTCCGTTTTATGAGGATGTACCTCACAAACTTCAGGAAGCCGGTCGTACTTCGTTTTGCAAGTCTTGACCTTGTGAGGGGTGAATGGAGAAACTACAATCAGACATTATTCACTGGAACCAAGCCAAGTACCAGCGGTACGTTGAAGACGTATGCAGTGAATATCGAGGAAAACAACGACAAGACTCCTGTCAACTATGTTCTTCCTCCAGGCATCTCGCGTACTACCGATCCTTCTCAGCCTCAGCTTACACAGGAAAACGAACAGTCGCTTGCTATGCTTGTGACAGATCTGGCAACAGGCGATGCACGTGCAGTCTATAAGACCACTGCATTGGATATGCGCCAGTATAAGCATCTTCAGATGTTCGTACATGCCAACAGAGTTGAGGGATACGATTCTCCGAAGGACAATCAGATGAGTCTGTTCCTTCGACTCGGAAGTGACTACAAGAGCAACTACTATGAATACGAGATACCGCTTGTCCTGACTCCTGACGGGCATTATGATACATTTACATCTTCTGGCTGTGAGGCAGTATGGCCGGAAGAGAATATGCTTGACATTGATTTCGATATCTTCACTAATATCAAACACAGTCGTAACAAGGCAAGGATTTCGGGAGAGGCAAGTTTCACGGAGATATATTCTACATACGATTCCGATAAGCCAAATCATAAAATAAGTATAATCGGTAATCCTTCTCTCGGTGAGGTGAAGACCATGATGCTTGGTATCAGAAACAACGGACACGAGACCGGCAATGTCGAGGTGTGGGTTGACGAACTCCGTCTGCAGAACTATAATAATGATGGTGGCTGGGCTGCTCAGGGAACGATGAATGTTCAGTTGGCAGATCTCGGAAGCGTCAATGTCACAGGTCATGTCGAGACTGCCGGATATGGCGGATTGGAACAGGGCGTTCAGGCTCGCAGTGATGAAAACCTGTACGAATGGGGTCTCACCACAAACATCCAGTTGGGCAAGTTCTTCCCTGACAAGTGGAAGATGACCTTGCCGTTGTACTATTCTTACTCATGGCAGNNNNTGGCAGAAGACTTCTCCAAAATACAACCCGTTTGATACTGATATGCTCCTGTCGGATGCTCTCGACGAATGTGCCACTGGTCACGAAAGGGATTCGCTCAGCAGTCTGACTCAGTCGGTAGTCAAGAACAAGAACTTCTCACTGAGCAACTGGAAGTCAAACTGGGCTCATCGTAATCCGCTGCCATTCGATCCTAACAACTTCTCTCTCAGCTATGCTCATAGCCAGAATTACAAGGAAGGAGAAACAACGATCTATCAGAACAACGAAAACTGGAAGGGTAGCCTTCAGTACAACTACTCTCCTAAATATAAGACTTGGGAACCTTTCAAGGATATGAAGTCGAAGTCCAAGTGGGCTGACATCATCAAGGCTCAGAACCTGAACTGGCTTCCTCAGAGTGTGTCCTTCAGTACTGATATCTCAAGAACCTATTATGAATACCAGGAACGTGATATCGATGCAGGAACGAAACTGCCTGTCGAATTTTCATCACAGTTCCTCTGGAACCGTCAGCTGACTATCCGGTGGGATATCTTCAACGCATTGAAACTGAACTATACATCGGCAACTCATGCAGAAATCGAGGAACCGTATCGCATAGTAAACAAGAGCCTCTATCCTGATGACTATGAGGTGTGGAAGGACAGCGTGCTGACAAGTATCCGCAATTTCGGTCGTCCTCTTACTTATAACTCTACATTCTCTGGCTCGTACGCAGTACCTTTGAACAAGATTCCGCTCACCGACTGGATGGGTTTGGATGGTAGTTATAACTCAACATACGGATGGACTCGTGGAGCAGAACTTGCTGATAAGACAAATCTGGGTCATACGGCAACCACTCAGCGCAATGTCACCATCAACGGAAAACTCAACATGGAGACTCTGTACAAGAAGTCCAAGTTCCTTGATGAGGCAAACCAGCGATTCTCGGGAAACAAGTCTTCTTCCGACACAAAGAAGAGTACTGCCAGCCGTGCACGTACAAACGCAAAGAGCGACGGAAAGGAAACATCTGCAACTCCGAAACCGAGTGCCAGCAAGAACAAGGGCTTCAACCATGAAATCGGACTGAACGACTCTACCTATACGGAAATCAAGCATAACCAGAACTCAAAGAAGATCATCGTTCGTGGTACTACAAAGGAGGGAAAGACTTATGATCTGAAGTACAAGAAAGTCGACGAGAATACAATCCGCATCCTCAATCAAGACACAATTCCTATCAAGTTGTCTGTCATCGCAAAGGCTCCTGTCGATCATTCCACTTCAACTTGGTATAAGACGGCTCAGGTCGTAGCACGTGGACTGATGATGGTCCGTAATGTCAGTGTGTCATACAGAAACACATATTCTTTGTCGCTGCCGGGCTTCAAAACTGAAATCGGAAGTGCCTTCGGACAGCGCAACATAGATGGTATTCTCTCACCAGGTCTTGACTTTGCTCTTGGTGCCATCGATGACAGTTATGTGCGAAAGGCACATAGTAGAGGATGGCTCAATGATTCCGTCACCACTCCGGCCAATACCAACTCTACGGAGGACGTTCAGGTCAAGATCACACTGGAACCGGTCCGCGACCTCAAGATCGACATGTCTGCCAGCCGTACCGTGAACAAGTCGCAGAGTATCCAGTTCATGTATGATAATATGCCGACGACCCGAAGCGGTAGTTTCACGATGACTATGATCACCATGAAATCTGCATTCTCATCAATAGGCGATATCAACGACAACTATAACTCAAAACCGTTCGATGACTTTATCTCCAACCTCGATATTGTCCAGAAACGCCTTGAGAACCAATATCTCGGCACTAAGTACCCAAGCGGCAAACATAAGGACCTGCCATTCAATCCGGAGAACGGAACGGTTGACAAATACTCCGCTGACGTCATGATTCCTGCATTCCTTGCAGCCTACAGCGGAAAGGATGCCAGCAGCAGTTGTCTTGATATATTCCCGTCAATGCTGAAGATGCTGCCGAACTGGAGTTTGTCATACAGCGGACTGTCAAAACTGTCGTGGTTCTCAGAGCGCTTCAAGAGCTTCAATGTCAACCATTCCTACAAGAGTGTTTATTCTGTCGGTGCATACAACTCATACACAAACTATATTGCCAGTATGGGTGATCTGGGTTATATCACAGATGTCACTTCCGGCAATCTCATACCGAGCAGCATGTACAACGTGAGTACGGTAAGTCTCAATGAGACATTCTCGCCTTTGATCGGTGTCGATATGACTTTCAATAGCGGACTTACTGGTAAGGTTGAATACAAAAAGACGCGAAGTCTCAATCTCAGTATGACATCAGTGGCGCTTACCGAGAACTTCTCAAACGATATCGTCATAGGAATGGGATATAAGATAAAGGACCTTAATCTCTTTGGCGTGAAGAGACTTCAGGATCCGGCAAGCAAGAAGGACTCCAAATCTTCGAGGACATCGAAGAACAGCAAGAACAGCAAGAATGACAAGAATGATACACAGTCTTCGAGGACAACTACGTCGAGAACCCGCAATACTGTCAGTCATGACCTGAATCTCAGATGCGACTTCTCATATCGTATGCAGAATGCCATCAACAGGAATATCCAGACGCGTATCAATACTGGTACGAATGGTAGTACTGCTTACAAAATTGCCCTTTCGGCTGACTATACTTTCAGTCGTATGCTGACAATCAGCGGATTCCTTGACTGGCAGAAGAATGTACCATTGGTTTCAACCAATTCATACCCAACTACTACAGCTGATTTCGGAGTCAGCATGAAGTTCTCGCTTACAAGGCAATGACACTTAAGCAACTCATAGAAAAGGAAGACTGGGACGGACTCAAGAAGAATCTTGATGCCATGACTAATTCCCAGTTCAGGCGGGCAGAGACAAATATCAGAACGATATTGTCATCTGTTTCAAATGCTCTTTTCTGGGATGCCTATCTTTTTCTGATGAAATACAGACATCAGTCGTTCATCACTTGTATCACTTCAATCAGACATCTCGTGAAATCCGGAGAACTGGATTTCAGCCATGAAAGTGCACGCGAACTGAATGTGTGGTTGCAGGAACATTCGCCTGAATCGGTGCATAAAATCATAAGTATGGCTATTCCGCTGCTGACTTCTGAAGCACAGGCTGAAGGACTGCTGCATCTTTTCAATCGGAATGCTGATGCCCTTTGTGTGCCGGTGCTTGTCCGTCAGGATACTCCGCTTGCATACTATATGATGTTCAAGGCACTGAAACAGGCTGACAGTCTTGAACTCATAAGGAAATGCATCGTCTTTCTTGTACAGAAACACGATGACCTGTCATTCAATATGGCGAGCATCCTGAAAAGCTATTTCGGCATTGACGATATCAATATCAGTTTCTCGCTCAGGGTCGAACCATACGAACTGAGCCACATGGACCAATCATTTGCAAATTTCAATCATATTCTAAACGGAAGGAGACCAAAATTATGAAAAAGAGCAAGTTACTTTCATTACTATTGTTGGCTTTGTGTTGCCATATCAACTCTAATGCACAAAACATTCCAGCTGAGGAGTTCGAAGGCCTGGGCATAGTCACGCCTTACGACACCCTACCTTATTATAAATATAGGGTGACGCTTCGAGACAAGAAGAATAACGAGTATTCAGTCAAGCACCCTGAGGCATTCCTTTCCCAGAAGGCCATCGAACGCCGCAAGAAACAGAAACTCAAGATTGACAAGACTGACTTGCCTGTAAGCCGTAAGTATATCGACATGATCCTTGAGACAGGAGTGAAAATCGACCATACGAGCAAATGGAACAACACGGTGGTGATCAGTACTGTAGATACTAATGTGGTGTCAAAACTTAAGTCGCTCCCTTGTGTCAAGGACGTGAGGAAGGTCGCCTTCTATCCGTCGAAGAAGGGAATCGGGGCTTTGGAGAAAGCCAGGTCAGGGAAGGTCTCTCCGCTTGACTCTGCGATAACAAGTTTCAGAGAGAGGCTTGCTGGCATTGCGGAACAGAAGGGGTCAATTCCTAAACGTTATTATGCAATCGCACCTGATACGACTGATTCATATTATTTTGTATCGAATACTCAGATAAAGCAACTGAACGGTAAGACTCTGCACCAGTCGGGCTATAAGGGTGAGGGAATGACAATTGCAGTCATCGACGGAGGCTTCACCAATGCCGATATCATGCCTATCCTGAAGAATACAAAGATCGTTGGCACAAAGGACTTCGTTCATCGTAGGAATGACTTCTACAATACTGGAAGTCACGGAATGATGGTACTGTCTTGTATGGGGACCAACGTTCCTGGTACAATCGTCGGTACTGCTCCGGAGGCATCCTATTGGCTTCTCCTTTCTGAGGACGGAGATTCTGAACAATTGGTTGAGGAGGATAACTGGTGTGCTGCCATTGAGTTTGCAGACAGTGTGGGTGTTGATGTCGTCAACACATCTCTGGGCTATGCCAACTTCGATGCAAAGGAAGATTGTCTGAAGTATTGGCAACTTGACGGTGTAACCGAGAATATATCCCGTTCGGCTTCGATGTGTGCAAAGAAGGGTATGATACTGGTCAACAGTGCTGGCAATTCAGGTAATGATGCCTGGAAACTCATCACGGCTCCTGCCGATGCAAAAGATGTTCTGACGGTAGGTGCGGTCAACAATTCCTATAGCAATACCAATTTCTCTTCTCTTGGCAATACATCCGATGGAAGAATCAAACCTGACGTGATGGCTCTCGGAGAAGGTGTATGGCTATGTGGAACTGACGGAATGCTGACACCTGGTTCCGGCACTTCATTCGCATCGCCTATTCTCTGTGGAATGGTGGCTTGTCTCTGGCAGGCACTGCCAAAACTCACTGCCTATCAGATTATGGATCTTGTGAGGAATGCCGGCAACAATGTCGATCATCCTGACAATGTATATGGTTGGGGTATTCCTGACTTCAACAAAGCATGGCAGACGGGAAAAGGTCAATAACCCTTCACGAACTCAATTCAAGGGTGCGTGACGCCCTTGAGTCATCGTTCCTCACCCCTCTCTGGATTCAGACTGAAATCAGTGAGGTCAGGGAACGTGGCGGTCATTGCTATCTGGAATTCATCGAAAAGGATCCCAAGGGCAACGACATTATTGCAAGGTCGTCGGCTGTGATATGGAAGAGTACTTGGACCTTGCTGAAACCCTATTTTGAACAAGCTACATCTCAGTCTCTGTCGGCTGGTATGCAGGTTCTGGTACAGGGTGA
>DCGE01000209.1 GCA_002314525.1 Prevotellaceae bacterium UBA1786
CGATGGCTCTTTCGGCTCAGGTCGACCCAAATTTCCATATCTATCTGTGTTTCGGTCAGTCGAACATGGAGGCCGGTGCACGTCCTGCCGAACAGGATAAGGACTTCAACGACCCTCGTTTCCAGTTTATGGCTGCTGTCGATATGCCTCGCTATCAGCGCACTATGGGCAACTGGTACACTGCCGTTCCTCCTATCTGCCGTGAAGGCAACAACATGGGACCTGTCGACTTCTTCGGCCGTAAGATGATTGAGTCACTCCCTTCGCAATACAGGATAGGTGTCATCAATGTGTCTGTTGCCGGAGCCAAACTCGAACTGTGGGACAAGGATGCCTGTGCTGACTATCTTGCCAAGGAGGCTGCTGATCCGAGTCGCAGCTGGTTGGTCAATATGGCTAAGCAGTATGACATGAATCCGTTCCAGCGTTTGCTCGACATGGCCAGGATAGCTCAGAAGAGCGGTGTCATCAAGGGCATGTTGGTTCATCAGGGTGAGTCGAACCCGGATGATCCTGAGTGGTGCGGACGACTGAAGAAAATCCNNNNAGAGAAGAAAATCCATGACGACCTCTGTGCCGGTCTCGGACTTGATCCTGATGCCATTCCTCTGCTCGCAGGCGAACTCAAGCAGGCTGAAGAGGGTGGGGTATGTGCCGGCTTCAACAAGGCTGTGCTTGCCAACCTGCCTAAGACCATGAAGAATGGTTATGTGATTTCCTCCATAGGCTGTAAGAGTACGGGCGACACCTTCCATTTCAATACTGAAGGCATGCGTCTGATGGGTTACCGTATGGCTGAGAAAATGCTCCAGCTCGAGGGATTCAAGAAGGCTGAGACTCGTCAGGTGGCTCTCAATACCAAGAAACTCGGTATCGAGGTGAGTCCAACTCTCTCAGGTATCTTCTTCGAGGACATCAACCAGTCTGTCGATGGAGGAATCTGCGCCCAGCTTATTCAGAACAACTCTTTCCAGGCATACAATGTCCCTGGGTCGAATGACCCGCGTGAGTTCTCCCAGTCCGATACTCTCTTCTATGGCTGGACCGTTGTGAAGAACGGTGATGCAGTGGGTACGGCCCGTGCCGTTGATGATCATCCTCTGATAAAGGATCTCAAGCGCCATTATGACTATGACCCTGATGATCAGTACGACGACGAACTCCGTTACAAGCAGTACTGCGTGCGTTTCGATATTCAGAATCCGGGTTCTGGATATGGCATAGCAGCCAACGGCTACGGTATCTCGCCGTATGTTCAGGGTAGGGGTCCTGAGTCGCGCAATGCTTATTACTCGAACAACACTCAGGTTCCTTCCATACCTGCTGAGAAGGATGTGACATATGATCTCGGTTTGTATCTGCAGGGTGAGAACTACACAGGAACCATCAGCGTGTATCTTGAGGACGCCAAGGGCGAGAAGAACTCAAACGTACTTACTTTCACCGGTCTCAAGGGCAGCTGGACGAAATACAACGGCTCTCTGAAGGCCATCCGTAAGGCTGACTCCCGTCTGGCAATCGTGGCCGACAAGGCTGGCGTGTTCTATCTCGATTTCGTCACTCTGCTTCCTGAAGCTTCACAGCTCTGGAACGATGGAAAGGACGGTCCGTTCCGCAAGGACCTCATGCAGGCTCTCTATGACCTCCATCCTCGTTTCATGCGTTTCCCGGGCGGATGTGCATCTGAAGGTCCGAACTACTTCGGACAACCTTTCTGGAAGAATTCCGTCGGCACTCCGGAGGAACGTCTCGGATTCCGCAATCATTGGGGATACTGGACTTCCCAGTATGTGGGCTTCTATGAGTATTTCCTCATGGCGGAGGCTTTGGGTGCAAGTCCGCTGCCTGTGCTCAACAACGGTGTGACATGTCAGTTTGCGCGTCATAGCTATATCGCTCCTCTCAATACTGAAGCCGACAGAAAACGCTTCAACGACATTTTCGTGGCTGATGCCCTCGATCTGATTGAGTTCTGCAATGGTGCCGTCGATACGAAGTGGGGTAAGGTCCGTGCCGAAATGGGACATCCTGCACCGTTCAACCTGAAATATCTGGGTATCGGCAACGAAAATCAGGGACCTGAGTTCTGGGAACGCTTCGACATCATGTACAAGGCTGTGAAGGCTAAGTATCCGGAGATAATCATCGTATCGACTGCAGGTGCTGCAGATGCCGGCAGGGAATTCAATGCCAACTATGCTGAAATCGATGCTAAGTACCAGGATACCTATGTTGATGAGCATTATTACAAGAGTGACCAGTGGTTCTATACTCAGCAGGATCGCTACAATGCCGACAAGGTTCGTGGCAATCAGGGCAATACCTACGACCGCAGCCGTCCTACAAGGGTCTTCGTGGGTGAGTTCGCCAACAGCGGAACCAACAACGTCTATGCTTCTACCATGGCTGAGGCTGCCTACTGGACGAGTCTTGAACGCAATTCCGACATGGTTGTGATGGCTGCCTATGCACCTCTGTTCTGCAAGAAGGGCTACAACAAGTGGAA
>DCGE01000240.1 GCA_002314525.1 Prevotellaceae bacterium UBA1786
CTGTTCTATCCATTGTACAACATCGGCATAGTAATCATATCAACCGTCATAGGCATCTGCTTCTTCAAGGAGAAGATAAAGCCAGTACAGATCATCGGACTCATCGTCGCAGTTGCCGCCATCGCATTGTTTTTCAGTTAGGACAACACATGAAACCATACACCATCATACTCCAGGACGCAGTCGGGCGTAATCCTCTGACACGTCTGCCCTACCCCGCATCGCTCGAATTAGATCATAACGAGCAGATTGCCATAGTTGGGGAGAACGGTTCGGGCAAGACCCTTCTGACCGACATACTCATCGGCAAGACGATGCTTCGCGAAGGAACCATCAATTACGACTTCACACCATCAGAGACATCCGAAGTATATCGGAACATCAAACACATCTCTTTCCGCGACACCTACGGTTCGGCCGACGCCTGCTATCAGCAGCGATGGAACCAGACCGAACAAGATGACGTACCAACTGTCGGTGAATTATTGACGACAGGTTGTTCATCGACAACAAACGATGAACAACAAACAGCAATCTACGACATTTTCTCCATCCGTCCGATGCTCCCGAAAAAGATCATCAGCCTCTCAAGCGGAGAACTCCGTAAATTCCAATTGGCAAAGGCTCTGCTTTCCGGACCGAGGATACTGATTCTCGACAACCCGTTCATCGGACTCGATGCCGACATGCGTACACTGCTCACTGACGTCCTTACATCACTGAGCCGTACCGGACAGATACAGATCATCCTTGTACTTTCCATCCTCGATGACATCCCTCCGTTCATCACCCACGTCATTCGGATGGAGAAGGGAAAAGTCTATCCGAAAACAACGCGCGAGGAGTATCTTTCATATCTCGGCTATTGGCGGGAAAACATTCAGCCCACCCTCCTTCAGCAGCTCTCATCCCTCACCGATAAAGTCCTGGACATACCTGTCAAAACCGCAAACCTCATGAGCGAGGAGATAATCCGATGCAACAACGTCAGCATCCGATACGGCAGTCACACCATTCTCAGCAACGTCAATTGGACCGTACGTCAAGGTGAACGGTGGGCTCTCCAGGGAGCCAACGGAAGCGGCAAATCGACCCTTCTCAGTCTGGTATGTGCCGACAACCCACAATCATACGCATGCGACATCTCACTCTTCGGTCGCAAACGCGGTTCGGGCGAAAGTATATGGGAAATCAAACGGCATATCGGCTATGTCAGTCCCGAGATGCACCGCAGCTACATGAGAAACATACCTGCCATCGATATTGTGGCAAGCGGACTTCACGACAGCATCGGACTCTATGTCCAACCGAAACAAGAACAACTGGAACAGTGCCGTATGTGGATGCAGATTTTCGGTGTTGATGACAAGGCTGACTGTTCGTTCCTCAATCTGAGCAGCGGCGAACAGCGGTTGGTACTCCTGGCACGCGCCTTCGTGAAAGATCCCGAACTTCTTATTCTTGATGAGCCCCTCCACGGACTCGACACCATCAACCGCATACGGGTCAAGACCATCATCGAAGCTTTCTGCTCACGTCCTGACAAGACTCTGATCATGGTAACCCACTACCCAGCCGAACTCCCTGCATCTATCACACATCGCCTCTCACTCTCAACTCCTCACTCCTGACTTCAATGCAAGGCCTTCCTCACTCGAATCTGATGGTCTCCGCCGGTTTGCCTAATGACATGAAGAACGACGAACCGAAGATGACAATTGCAGATATTATGACAGTGATTACATCGACACCTATGAACATCAGCCACTCAAACTGAACAGGCACGAAATCGATGTAATACACACTGGCATCAAGCTGCATCAAATGGAAAAAATACTGTACAGCCAGCAATCCCAGCGCTACCACATTACCTATTATTATACCCTCACCCACCACGCGTATGGAGAAATGCATGAAGATTTTCCTCACCATGAAGTTCGTGGCACCGAGAGCCTTCAGCACACCCACCATATTGATGCGTTCAAGCATCACAATCAGCAGACCCGACATAATGGTGAACACCGACACACACAGCATCAATACCAGGATCATCACCACGTTCATATCCAACACACCAAGCCATGAGAAGATACTCGGGACCAGTTCCTTGATACTGAATGCGCCATAAGTACAGCCCTTCCTGTCGTAGTGATGATTGATCAGCGACACCAATCTGCCGGTTATTAAATCTACCTGAGAAAAGTCATTGACAGATATCTGATAACCAGACGATTCATCATCCTCCCAGCCATTTAGACGTCTGACAGTATATATATCAGTTACTACGACATTTTTATCGTAATCAGTGAGGTTGGTCTGGTATATTCCACACACAGTGAACCTGCGGGCTCTCATATTTCCATTGCCCACGAAATATGTAAAGACCTTATCCCCGACCTTCAGGCCGAGAGCATCGGAAATAGTCCTTGAGATTAGCAGCTGGTTCTTGCTCTCCCTACTGCTCAGCTGAGGCACCTTACCTTCCTGCAGGTACTGGCGGAAGAACGACAGATCATATTTCTCACCATACCCCTTGAACTGCACAGCCTCGAAATCATCGTCGGTCTTTATCATCCCCACCACAGATGCGAATTCATTCACCGACTTGATTCCGCCCGCACTCATCACCACCCGCTTCAGACTGTCGCTGGTAATGACAGGCAGCAACTGGTAGTTCTGGTCCTGTGTAAGACTCAGCACTTGAATGTCGCTTCCGAACCCCACCACTTTCGCCGTCACTTCACGCTTGAAGCCATATGCCACCGCTATGCTCACAATCATAATCACAACCCCGACACAGATTCCCAACATGGCAATCAGTACGGCAGGTCTCGAAATCCGGTTCCTCACCTCCCTGTCCGAATACAGACGACGCGCTATAAAATTCGCAAGACTCATTTACACAGTTATTTTCAACTGCAAAGGTAGCAACTTTTCCCCACACATGCAAATAATTATGTCGAAACAGCCAATGTTGCGTACAGAAAAAGCTACTGACGCCTTCCTCCAGCATACCCATTCTGCAAGCACCAAGCTGGCTTTCGGAAAGAAATTTGGAGGTTTTGGGATTTTATTGTATCTTTGCAATGTAATCAAAAACATGATATAAATATATGAACATTCAAGACATGAACATACCGGCTACCCGGAAGAAGAGGGTCGTAGTGATTGGTGGCGGATTTGCAGGTATTACGCTTGTAAGAAAACTTGATTCAGAAAAATTTCAGACAGTTCTCATCGACAAGAACAACTATCATCAGTTCCAGCCTCTGATTTATCAGGTGGCTTCATCGGGACTGGAGCCTGCATCGATATGCTTTCCGCTCAGGAGGGTGTTCAAGAATAAGAAGGACTTCTATTTCCGGGTAGCGGAGGTAGAGGAGATTGACGGAGAAGAAAAGACAGTACGCACCTCAAAGGGCGACATAAACTATGACTATCTGGTTGTATGTGCAGGGGCTACGACGAACTTCTTCGGCAATGCGAACATTGAGAAAGCCGCCATNNNATACCGATGAAGACGGTGGAGGATGCAATATATCTAAGGAACAAGATCATTGAAACTACCGAACGGAGTCTTGTGGTTCCAGATGACGAACTGGAGCCATACTGCAATCTGGTAATTGTAGGTGGCGGTCCTACGGGTGTGGAGATTGCAGGTGTACTCAGTGAGATGATAAGATATGCTACGGTTCAGAATGCAGAATTCAATCCGGAGAACTATGCCAAGATCGTCCTAATCAGTCCGGGAATCCTGAAGACGATGTCGAGCCATGCCTCGAAGAAGACCTTTGAGGCACTCAGGCAGATGGGTGTGAACATCATAACAGGGAAGAAGGTGGTTGACTACAAAGATAAAAAGGTGATACTGGACGATGGGGCATCAATCGACAGCGAGATTCTGATATGGGTCAGCGGTGTGAAAGCCACCAGCATAAAGGGAATACCGGAAGAGAGTTTAGGTCACGGTGGCCGGATACTGTGTGACGAACATATGGCAGTGAAGGGAATGGACTGTGTATATTGTGCAGGAGACATGTCGCTGACTTCTGAGGAAGCCTTCCCGAAGGGTCATCCTCAGATGGCTCAGGTTGCCATCCAGCAGGGAAAACTGATTGCAGGGAACCTGAACGCTTTATCGGATTCAGGCGGTGACAGACCGTTCAGATACAAAGATCTCGGTTCGATGGCTACCATAGGTCGCAACAGGGCTGTGGCAGACATAGGGCGAGTGCACCTCAGCGGATTCGCCGCATGGGTGATATGGATGTTCATCCACCTACGGTCGATTCTCGGTGTGAGGAACAAATTCGTGGTTCTGATAGACTGGGTTATCAATTATTTCAGCTTCAGAAGTTCCATGAAACTAATTCTCTTCAAGGGAAAGAGATAATTGGTGAAAAAAAATGTCGACGTTATCAAGATTTTTTTGTAAATTTGCAAGACATTATGCAAAAACGTCGATATTAACATGACTAACGAAGATGAAATATGCAGTGGATGTGCGCTGGAACGTATGTGCCATGCCAGTGGCAAGGCCATAGGGGGAGCCGACGGAGAAACGTGTGACGCTGGCATGCGCCGCAAGGCTTCGTGGCTTATGTTCTGGATTCCGCTGATAATCCTCTCCGTGGGGCTGTTCGTGATGGTCGGACTGATGGCATGGGACGAGTTGCTGTCGTTCGGAGTGGTGATCGGCGTGCTTGCAGTGTATTACATGATTCTCAAATCAAAACTAAAATAAAAACAGATTATGACACAGATTCTTATTGCTGTTGTGATTCTTGGCATCGTGGCCCTGATATCAGCTTTGGTATTGTGGGTTGTATCCAAGAAATTCGCAGTCAAAGAAGATCCGCGCATCGCCCAGATGGGCGAGGTATTGCCACAGGCCAACTGCGGTGGCTGCGGATTCCCGGGATGTTCGGCTATGGCCGATGCCTGTGTGAAAGCTGCCGACAAAGGTTCGCTCGAAGGACTTGAATGTCCTGTGGGCGGCCAGCCTTGCATGGACAAGATTGCTGCCATACTTGGCATGAAGGCAGAGAAGTCGGCTCCGAAGATGGCGGTGATTCGTTGTAACGGCACATGCGACCTGCGTCCGAGAACAGTCAGCTACGACGGTGTGAAGAGTTGCAAGGTTGTCAACACCACAGGTAAGGGTGAGACTGCATGTGCATTCGGATGCCTCGGTTGCGGCAACTGCGTGGAAGCATGCCAGTTCGGTGCTATCAGGATGAACCCTCATACAGGACTGCCAGAGGTTGACAAGGACAAATGCGGCGGCTGCAGTGCCTGTGCGAAGGCATGTCCTCGACATCTGATCGAGATCCGTCAGGTA
>DCGE01000217.1:0-3988 GCA_002314525.1 Prevotellaceae bacterium UBA1786
GGTAATCAGGAAACTTGAAATATTGAATTACAAGAACATCGGTGAGGCTGAACTGGAGTTCTCTCCCAATGTCAATTGTTTTATCGGCAGCAACGGCGAAGGTAAGACGAACCTTCTTGATGCCATCTATTTCCTTTCCTTCACGAAAAGTTCCACCAACCATGTCGACTCCATGAATATCCGTCATGGTGTCGATGTGATGATGCTGAAGGGTTCCTACGACCTCAACGGTGCGGAGGAGAACGTACAGTGCGGACTGAAGCGCGGACAGGCAAAACAGATGCGGCGCAATATGAAACTCTACAAGCGTATGTCTGAACATGTCGGTCTGCTGCCTGTCATCCTTGTCTCTCCCAATGATACGGAACTCATCAGCGGTGGCAGCGATGAACGTAGGAAGTTCGTCGATGTCGTCGTCTCACAATATGACAAGGCCTATCTCAATGCCCTGATACGCTATAACCATGCTCTCCAGCAGAGAAATGCTCTTCTTCGTCAGATGTCGGATGGTACCGTTTCTGGTACTGACGAACTGCTGTCTATGTATGAGGATGTAATGGCTGAGGAGGGTGAGGCTATCTATGCGGTCCGGAAGGTCTTCATCGAGGAACTGACTCAGGTGTTCCAGCAGTACTACGACATCATTTCTCAGGGCAAGGAAAAGGTGGGACTGTGTTATCGCAGTCATTGCGAACGCGGACCGTTGCTTGATGTTATCCGTCGCGACAGAAATAAGGATATTGCCGTTGGCTATTCGCTTCACGGCATTCACAAGGATGAACTCGAGATGACGCTCGACGGTTTTCCTATCAAGCGTGAAGGCTCTCAGGGACAGAACAAGACATACCTCATCGCTCTCAAACTGGCTCAGTTCAACTTCCTCTGCAAGACTGGCAGCCGTACGACTCCCATCCTGCTTCTCGACGACATCTTTGACAAGCTCGATGCCTCGAGGGTCGAGCAGATCGTACGTCTGGTAAGCGACGAGCGGTTCGGACAGATCTTCATCACCGACACCAACCGCGAGAACATCGACCGGATACTCGATATGACAGGCAAGGATTATAAACTTTTCACTGTGAAAGGAGGGGTGGTAATATGAGACGCAGCAACAGTCAGCCTATCGGTGAACTCGTCAGGTCGTTCATACGTCAGGAAGGTCTCGAGACTCCTCTGAACCAGTTCCGGCTCATGGAGGCATGGAAGGATGTCATGGGACATTCCATCGAACTCTATACGGGCGAGATGTTCATAAAGAACCAGACGCTCTTCGTGAAAATACTCTCTGCACCGCTCCGACAGAATCTCATGATGACTCGTACGGCATTGGTCGACCGGCTCAATAAGGCGGTTGATGCGCAAGTTATCACTGAGATAAGGTTTATTTAACGAATTTTTTTTTGTCCTTTGGGCTTTTTGTAGTACCTTTGCGTCGTATTATGTATATAATGTCTATGATGAGGATTGTTAAAAAGGCTGTTTTTGTCGTGGGTGTGGTGTGTGCCATACTTTCGGCGTCATCCTGTCAGAATACTTTCAACAACGTTTTCAAGAGCGACGACTACGTCTATCGGTACGAGTATGCCAAGGAACTGTATTTCCGTGGCAAGTACATTCAGTGCTATGAACTGCTCGAACAGATGGTGATGATTTTCAAGGGCTCTGACAAGGCTGAGGAATCGTTGTTCCTCAATGCCATGTGCTACTACAAGATCAAGGATTACGAGACTGCATCCTTGTATTTCGACAAATATGTCCAGTCATACCCTAAGGGACAGTATGCGGAGGATGCACGCTTCTATTGCGGCATGGCGTCGTACTATCAGTCGCCTGATTCCCGTCTGGATCAGTCGCCTACATACACGGCCATCAACGACCTTCAGAGTTTCATCGAGCATTTTCCTTATTCCGACAAGCGCGAAGAGGCTACGGCTACATTGTACAAGCTCCAGGACCGTCTCGTCATGAAGGAGTATGAGTCGGCTCTGCTCTACTATAAACTCGGTGACTACGTAGGTAACTGTGCCAACGGAGGCAGTAACTTCCAGGCATGTATCATAACTGCTGAGAATGCTCTGAAGAACTATCCTTACACCAATCTCCGTGAGGACCTCTACATGATGATTCTCCGTTCACGCTTCCGTCTGGCTAAGAACAGTGTTGCACAGAAGGCTGAGGAACGCTTCCGTCAGACTATCGATGAATACTACGGATTCCGCAACGAGTTCCCCGACAGCAAGTACATGAAGGAGGCCGACCTTATCTTCCGTCAGAGCGATGCAAAGGTCAAGAAGATTGAGTACAAGCTCAACAAGAAGGAGGAACAATTAATGAAAGGCTAAATAAAATTGAATTTATTATAAAACAAGATCCATGGATTACAGAAAAGTAAATGCACCGGTTAGTACGGTGACAAGAAATCTGATTGACATCAGTCGTGAGACAGGTAATGTATATGAAAGCGTGGCTATCATAGGTAAGCGTGCCAATCAGGTGTCGGCTGAGATGAAGGAGGAACTCAACAAGAAACTTCAGGAGTTCGGTTCTACAACCGATGCTCTTGAGGAGGAATTCCACAACGACGAGCAGATCACTGTCTCAAAGCACTACGAGAAACTCCCGAAGCCTACTCTCATCGCTACTCAGGAATTTCTCGAGGGTCGTCTGAATTACCGTAACCCTGCTAAGGACAACGCGGAAGATTTCTGATGATCCAGCGCATTCAGTCAGTCTATCTGGCATTGGTGGCCATCCTCTCGTTCTCATCCATGCTGTGTCCGCTGTTGACATTCTATCAGGATGCTCAGCAGATAGCACAGCTCAACAACTGGTATCTCTCAGCCGATGTACCTCAGTTGGAGAACGTTGAGAGTCTTGCTCCCTTGGCACTGGGCGGTCTGCTGATATTTGTCGGCCTCTTGTCGCTGACTTCCATCATGCTCTTCCGTTACAGGATGCGTCAGCTCCGACTGACCATCTTCTCCACTCTGATGCTCTTGGGATATATCGCACTATATGCGTTCCTTGCATTCAAGTTCTCAGCCGATATTGATGCCGCCGGATTCAGTGCCAAGTCGCTCTCTTTCCATGTGGCAACTATATTCCCTCTGCTCAGCATCATCTTCAATCTGCTTGCCATCCACGGCATTCGCAAGGATGAACGTCTTGTCAGATCATTAGATAGAATCAGATAATATGGATTTCAGAGATATCGTTCAGAAACGTCGCAGCATACGTAAGTTCACTGATGAGGCTCTCACTGAGGACGAGATTCGTTCCATCCTCCGTGCTGCACTCATGGCTCCTACAGGTCATGGTTACCGAAACTGGCAGTTTGTATGCGTGACCGATCCGCAGCTGCTCCAGAAACTCTCACTCTCCAAGACCAATGGTGCTGAATTTCTCTCCAGTGCCGTTATGGCTGTTGTCGTAGCCTACGACAATACCTTCGAGACTTGGATCGAAGATGCTTCCATCGCTGCAGTCACCATGCAGTATCAGGCTACCGAACTCGGACTCGGCAGTTGTTGGGCTCAGGTGCGTGACCGTCAGACAGCCGACGGACAGACTTCTCAGCAGTACATCGGTTCCTTGCTTTCGCTCGATGCCAATCAGGAGGTCGTCTGCATAATCGGTTTCGGTCATCCTGCCGTTGAACGTAAGCTTCAGGACGAGGACAAACTGAAATGGGAGGCTGTTAAGTCATGCAGATAGTATTGGTCGGTGCCGGAAGTCTGGCCTGCAGTCTCGGACCTGCATTGCAGGGTAGGGGACATAAGGTTGTTCAGGTCTATAGCCGTACCGAAACGTCTGCATCAGGTCTTGCAAAACAGCTTGGTTGCGAATATACTACAAGTCTGCATTCTCTTCTCGGGGGTGCAGACGTTTATTTTATATGTCTCAGCGACGAGGTCTTGATCACTCAGGCTGCCGACATCGTCCTCGGGCATGAAGAATCTCTTTTCGTCCATGTGGCTGGCGGCATATC
>DCGE01000217.1:3999-5038 GCA_002314525.1 Prevotellaceae bacterium UBA1786
TGGATGTCCTGCCGTCTGCCCGGCGTGGGGTGATGTGGCCGATACATAGTTTCAGCCGCAGTCTTGTCACCTCCGACTGGACCGACATCCCTCTCTTCGTCGAGGCCTCCGGTCCTCACGACCTCGCACTCCTCAAAGCCCTTGCCCTCACTCTCTCCGACCACGTCTATGAGGCAGACTCAGACGTACGGCCTCGCATCCATCTGGCAGCGGAGTTCTGCAACAACTTCAGTAACCACTGCTATTCCATCGCCGAACAGATCCTCAGCCGCTGCGGAGTGCCGTTCAGTTCCATGCATCATATCATCCGTTCCACTACCGACTCCGTACTCTCTGTCTCACCTCACGACGCTCAGTCAGGTCCGGCACGCCGTCACGACGGCGAGGTCATGGATGCCGACCGTCAGCTGCTCAGCGACAGTCCCGACCTGCTCGAGATATACAATGTTCTGTCATCCCATATTGAAAAAGAATATGATTAACTACGACTTATCTAAGATCTGTGCCATCATCTTCGATGTAGATGGCGTACTCAGTCGTCAGACCATCGTCCTCCATCCCAATGGTGAACCAATGCGTACGGTCAACATCCAGGACGGCTATGCCATTCAGCATGCCGTGAAGTGCGGACTCATTATCGGAATCATCACTGGCGGCAAGACCGAATCCGTTCGCATGCGCTACGAAGGACTCGGAGTCAAAGACGTCATCCTCGGGGCTTCCGTCAAGGTTGAACACTACGATGCCCTGCTTCGCAAATACCAACTCCGTGAAGACGAAGTGCTCTACATGGGCGACGACATCCCCGACTATGAGATCATGCAGCGATGTGGACTCCCATGCTGTCCGGCCGACTCCGCCCCTGAGATCAAGGCCATCAGCAAGTACATCTCACCCGTCAACGGAGGCGACGGCTGTGGCCGCGACGTCATCAGTCAGGTCCTCAAGGTCAAAGGCCTCTGGATGCACGACCGCACTGCCTTCGGCTGGTAGGATTAAGTAAGTGAATTATATGTTTCTTCAGAATCTCAACAAATAC
>DCGE01000217.1:5070-5262 GCA_002314525.1 Prevotellaceae bacterium UBA1786
GCTCCCCGCGTCGCAGGGAATTGCTTGCCGGACTCGACATCGACTTCACCGTCCGCACACTCAGCGGAATCGACGAGTCATACCCCTCCCATCTCACCGGCGAGGAAATACCTCTTTATATATGTAAGCAGAAATCAAAGGCCTATCAAGCATCGATGGCAGCCGACGAACTCATCATCACAGCCGATACCA
>DCGE01000131.1 GCA_002314525.1 Prevotellaceae bacterium UBA1786
CGTTGGAACGAAGATGGCAATCTGGAATATATCGGCCGTATCGACAATCAGGTAAAACTGCGTGGTTATAGAATTGAACTCGGCGAGATTGAGAGCGTCGCAATTCAAGTGAATGGCACAAGCCAAGCCGCAGCAGCCGTCAAGGGTGAAAACATCGTACTGTACTGGTGTGGTGAATCTACCGAGGACCAGATAAGGAACTGTCTGAGCGAACGTCTTGCCGAGTACATGGTTCCGTCATCATACATTCATCTGGAATCGATGCCACTCAACATCAACGGCAAGATAGACCGCAGGCGTCTGCCTGCGGTGGAGATGACCGCCGGAGTGATTGTTGCTCCAAGAACCATTCAGGAACAGGAACTGGTGGACATCATCCGTGAAACTGCAAGTCTAGGTACCTTCGGTGTAACGACGAACCTGATATCTGCAGGTTTGACATCCATCTCCGCCATGCGCATCGCTGTGAAGGTGAACTGCCGTTACGGAGTTCAGGTCCGTATGACGGAGTTCATGTCCAGCCCAACCGTGGAGAGTCTCTCCTCGTTGGTTGATGCCGGGGCCGAACGGGAGTCCCACTTCGGAACGGTTCATTCGCCACTCGAGTATTATCCTTTGACTCCCAATCAGTTGGGCGTGTACATTGATTGGGAGAACCACAGAAACGAAATCCAATACAATCTTCCGCATGCAATCAGGTTCAAGGGTATTGATCCTGAAATCCTGAAAAATGCATTGACATCAATAATTGACGCTCATCCAGTCCTTAAGATACGACTTGCCATGGTGGATGGGACAGTGATGCAGCACAGGGATGACACTCTCGCCCCGGAGGTAAGTGTGGCTGAATTGCCACAGTCGCCGGAAGATAGCCTCCAATCCTTTTTCCAGAGCAGAGTCCGTCCGTTCGACCTGTTAGGTGAGAACCTATATCGCTTTGAAATCTACCACTCTGGCAAAGATTGCTACCTGTTTAAGGATATCCACCACATCGTGAGTGATGGTCTGTCCGAGGGCAGACTTTTCGAAGAAATCTTGTCGGCAGTCAAAGGTGAACCTATCATTCCTGAGACCTACACGGCATTTGACTACTCGTTGGAGTCGGAAAGATATGCCCGAACTGAGGAGTACAGCCGTGACGAAAAGTATTTCGAAGCTCTTCTGTCCGGTCTTGAAGCAACTTCGTATCCGGAATCGTCCAATGCCGATGGAGACGGCAAGTGCCGTTATGTGAGCATTGACATAAAGAAAAACTTGATTGACAGTAAATGTTCGGATGAGCTTGTGACACCAAGCAACTACATCCTTCACAGCGTGATGCAGGTGCTCCGGAGTATGACACGTGAGGACAGAGTCCTTATCGGTTCGGCAAGCAACGGTCGTGGTCACGCCAGTCGGGAAAACTGTCAGGGTTTCTTTGTAAAGACCCTTCCGGTGGTAAGTGCAGAAAGTGCCCGGACTCTTCAGCGTGAGGTGCTGGAGAGCATCAGCCACGAGGAGTATCCGTTGACTGAGATGGCGGAGCGCTTCGGCATCCGTCCTCAGATAATGTACGCCTACGAGGGTGAACTGGGCATCGGTGCGTCCGTATCGGAGATGGAAGCAATCCCGCTGAGTCTCGACACCCCGAAGTTTCCGCTGAGCATCTTTGTAAACCCTGACGGTGCGGAAAATTATGAGATAGTATTGGAGTACGATGACAGCAAATACAGCGAGAGCGACATGAAGACTCTCCTGAGCTGCATATCCAACATGGCGGTCAGTGGTCGTCTTGTGAGCGAAGATGAGGAACGCTCCCTTATAGCACTAGGCACAGGAGAAAAACTGGACTATGACCGGACAAAGACCGTTGTTGACCTGTTCATTGAGCAGGCACGGAGAACTCCGGATGCGGTGGCGGTGGTTGACAAGGAGAGTCAGCTGACCTACAGGGAACTTGATGAGGAATCAAATGCGGTAGCCCATTGGCTGATTGAAGACAGGGGCATCAGACCTGATGACTTCGTCGCTGTAATGCTTCCGCGAAGGAAGGAATTCGTCATATCAATTCTTGGTATCATGAAAGCAGGGGCAGCATATGTACCGATTGACCCCGAATATCCGGAAGAAAGAAAACGGTTCATGATAGAGGACAGTGAAGCGAACGTAACTTTAGTCAAAAATGTGCCGCTTCATATTTCTCCCAGTTACGAGACGGCTCCAGTCAACAGAGCAACCTCCGAAGGTCTGGCGTATTTGATATATACTTCGGGTTCCACGGGCAAACCGAAGGGCGTGACAATAAGCCACAGTTCGTTGATAAATTTCACCCTTTCCACCATAACCATCAACGAACTTAGAAATGATGACAGAATAAGTTCTCATCGTTCATTCTCATTCGATGCTCATATCGAGGACATATTCCCGACATTGTCGGTTGGAGCGTCAATTCATATAATGCCTGAGGAGACAAGAACAGATATAAATTCAATCCATAACTTCCTTGAAGAGCACGGAATTACTGGTGGCGGATACACGACATCAATTGCGAAGATGCTGCTGGATACGTTCACTTTGAATCAAAGATTCATTACTTGCGATGGGGAGGCATTGAGGAGTTTGAAAAAATGCGGGACAAGGGTGATAAATGTCTATGGACCGACGGAGTGTACAAATCACATCAGCATATTCAAGACTAATTCAGAGGCAGAGTACGATAATGTCCCGATAGGAAGACCTCTTCCCAATGGTTGGTGTTTTGTCGTTGATAGTGTAAGATTACTTATGCCAAGAGGAGCTGTGGGTGAACTGTGCTATGCGGGACAGCAGATATCCTCAGGCTACTGGCACCGTCCGGAACTGACTGCGGATAAATTCGTGGATTGCCCATACATCAAGGGGCAGAAGATGTACCGCACAGGAGACCTTGTGCGTTGGAACGAAGATGGCAATCTGG
>DCGE01000053.1:0-5204 GCA_002314525.1 Prevotellaceae bacterium UBA1786
AGAACCAGTAGCGCCACCTATTCCGTCACGACCCGTACGACCTCCAAGAAGCAGGATTACATCCCCTGCCACAGGAGATTCACGACGTACGTTCTCTGCCTTCACGGCACCGACAACGGCACCGACCTCAAGTCGTTTGGCAAGATAGCCCGGATGGAAGATCTCACGCACATGAGTGGCAGCAAGACCTATCTGGTTGCCGTAGCTTGAATAGCCATGAGCGGCCTTTTGGCTGATGACCTTCTGGGCCAGTTTGCCATGGAGAGTCTCAGAGACAGGTTTGGTGATATCGGCAGCACCAGTTACACGCATTGCCTGATAGACGTATGCACGACCTGAAAGCGGATCACGAATAGCACCTCCAAGACAGGTGGAAGCGCCTCCGAAAGGTTCGATCTCGGTAGGATGGTTATGGGTTTCGTTCTTGAACTGAAGGAGCCATCTCTCATCCTTTCCGTCAACATCGACGTTGACGAAGATACTGCAGGCATTGTTCTCCTCACTCTGTTCGAGATCATCGAGTTTGCCTATCTTACGGAGATACCTTGCACCGATGGTAGCAAGTTCCATGAGACAGAGCGGTTTCTTCTCGCGTCCGAGTTCCCTGCGGATCTTGTGGAAGAGTCCGAGACTCTCCTCAAGTTCCTGCTTCATGAACGACTCATCGACAGTTATCTCAGTGAGTTCGGTCGTGAATGTGGTGTGACGGCAATGATCGCTCCAGTATGTGTCGAGGATACGGAGTTCAGTCTCCGACGGATCACGTCCCTCCTTTGTGAAGTAGGCCACAACCTCGCCGAGGTCATCGGCATTCATAGCCAAGCCCCACTTCCGGCAGAAGGCCTCATACTCGTCGGTCTTCATTGAAGTGAAACCTGCAAGCGAAGCAAGAGGCTTCACATCGACATCGAGTTTGTTGGAGAGTACCGAGAGGTCCTTCTCGCGCGACTCGACCGCATTGATATAATAATGACGTATTGTCTGGATATCAGCATCACTCACCTTGTCATCGAAGACAAGCAAACGACTGCTGCGGATGTCGATATCTGCGTCAGGTTCAATAAGGTGAGCACAATCGACTGCCGACGATGCCCTCTGGTCGAACTGACCAGGGAGGAACTCCACTGCAAGGTACTTCCTGCCTTGGAGGTCGTAGGAGTCAGTCACTGTATCCGTAACCACCTCACCGAACACTGAATACCGACAAGCCTCGAGGAGTTCAGACGAGAAGCCGAAAAGATCATAGACATTGATGAAATGCAATTCCTCAATAGAGAGGGACAGACTTTCATTAAGTTCCCTTTTCAAGCTCTCAGCCTCAACACGGAAACGAGGTTTCTTTTCTACGTATATTCGATAGTCCATTTAGATTACTGTATTTTCGATTTTCTCAGTCTGTTTGCGACGGAATTCCACGAGTTTCTCTGCGAGTACCTCATCCTTCAGTGCCAGCATGGCAATGGCAAGGAGTGCGGCATTCTTCGAGCCGTTGATGGCAACGGTTGCGACAGGAATACCAGAAGGCATCTGAACCGTCGAGAGCAGAGAGTCGAGTCCGTCGAGGGTATTGCTGCGAATAGGAATGCCAATGACAGGGAGGGTGGTCTGACCCGCCGTGACACCAGCCAGATGAGCGGCACCGCCAGCACCAGCAATGATGACTTCGATGCCACGCTGCTTTGCAGATGTCACCCATTCAGTGAGCAACTGAGGAGCACGATGAGCACTGATGACACGTTTTTCGTATTCGACGCCGAATTCCTCCAAAGTCTTCCAGCAAGGAGCCATTACCTCCAAGTCGCTGGTAGAGCCCATGATGATACCTACCATAATCAAGCGAAGAAAAGTTTAGAGAGTTCCATCGGCTCGATGTACTCACCATTCTTATATACACGCATATTGCCTGATGCAATCTCGTCGATAAGCATCACGTTGCCGTCCTTGTCGTAACCGAACTCGAACTTGATATCATAGAGTACAAGACCTTTATCCTTCAGGTCGTCGGCAACGATCTGAGTGATCTTCTGAGTCATTGACTTGATGTCGTCATACTGTTTCTCAGTCATCACACCGAGAACCACAAGACCGTCCTTCGTTACGAGCGGATCACCTTTCTCGTCGTTCTTGAAAGTGGTCTCCACGTATGCAGGAAGGTCGGCACCGAGTTCGATGTACTCACCGTAGCGACGATAGAAACTGCCTACTGCCTTGTGACGGCAGATAACCTCAAGTCCCTTGCCGAATACCTTTGCAGGCAGTACTTCCATTGTAGTGTCATCAAGATTTGCACTGACATAGTGAGTGAGGATGCCTGCTGCATTGATTTTCTCGAAGAAATAGATTGACATGCGGAGATTGACGTCGCCAACACCTTCGATTGTGAGTCCTACACTGTTTTCACCCGGATCGAACTTACCATCCTTACCAGTACAATCGTCCTTGAATTTGAGAAGATAATTGCCGTTCTCCAACTTGAAGACATCCTTTGTCTTGCCTCTGTAAACTAATTCCATAATACTTATTGTTTTATTGAGTTGATAATGTTGTTTTCTATTTGTTATTGTTTCTCATCTGTTCTTCTTTGCCCATAGGAGCAGGCGGTAGATGAGAGCCATACGGATGAGTTTTCCGTTGCCTACCTGACGGAAATAAGCCGCACGAGGATCGGAATCCACTTCCGGAAGTATCTCGTTGACACGAGGAAGCGGATGGAGTATGCGCATCGATGGCTTTGCTTTCTCCAGTTTCTTGAGAGTCAGTACGAAACTATCCTTTACACGTTCAAACTCTTCCCTGTCAAGGAAACGCTCCTGCTGAACACGTGTCATATACAATATATCAAGTTCAGGCAAGACCTCTTCCATCGTCGCAACCTCACGCATCTCAAGGTTCGGCGTCTTCTGCTTGAAGCGCTCAGGCAACTGAAGTTCCTCTGGAGCTATCAGGATTACCTTTATGTTCTCATAGCGTGACATGGCCTGAATGAGGGAATGAACAGTACGACCGAACTTCAGGTCACCGCAGAATCCGATTGTCAGATTATCCAATCGGCCTAATTCACGCTTGATGGTGAGAAGGTCGGTGAGTGACTGGGTAGGATGAGCATGACTTCCGTCACCGGCATTGATGATAGGTACGTTTGACACCTTGCTTGCCTCAAGCGGAGCACCTTCAGTGTGGTGGCGCATTGCGATGATGTCGGCAAAGTTCTCGACGACCCTTACCGTATCCTGAACCGTCTCGCCTTTGCTTACCGATGAGCTGTTAGGTTCGGCAAAGCCCAGTACCTGACCGCCGAGTTCCATCATCGCAGCAGTGAAACTGAGACGGGTACGAGTACTTGGTTCATAGAAGAGAGTCGCCAGTTTCTTGTTACGACAGACTTCGCAGTATTTCTCAGGATATTCAATGATATCAAGAGCAGTGTCTATGAGTTCGTTGATCTCATAGACGCTCAGGTCCATTATATCAATAAGGTGTCTCATAAGCTATTTCTGAAATTGATTATTTCCTCTACCTCTTCCTCGTCGATGTAGTGCTGTTGGGCAGCTACCTTGATGAGAACATCGAAGTTGGTCAGACTGACATTTCTTACATTTGCCTCAGCCAAGCGGTCGAGACCTTTCTTCAGGCCGTAGGTGTAGATGCTTACAATTCCGAGCACCTCAGCACCAGCCTCACGGAGAACATTCACTACATCAATACAACTTCCTCCGGTCGATATCAAGTCTTCGATGACAACCACCTTCTGTCCCTTCTCCAAGCGACCTTCGATCTGGTTTCCACGACCATGATCCTTGGCCTTTCCACGAACATAACCCATCGGCAGCGAGAGTTTGGTAGCAGCAATGGCAGCATGAGGGATGCCGGCAGTACTTGTTCCCATCAGTACTTCGCACTCAGGATATTCACGCTTGACTGTCTCGGCAATAGCCGACTCGATTATCTCCCTTGACTCTGGGTAAGAGAGAATAATGCGGTTATCAGTGTAGATAGGACTCTTGATTCCGCTGGCCCAAGTAAAAGGAGCCTTCGGACTCAGGTAAACAGCCTTGATTTTCAGCAGTTGTTCTGCAATTTGTTGTTCAGAATACATATTATTTTGGTATTTGGTTCTAGCAAGTCTGGGGGGCTAGCAAGTCTAGCTATTCTAGGGGGGAGAAGGAGGGATTATGTCTGGGCCTCTGGGGCGAAGGCACGGAGGCATGTCTTATAGGCCTCAACCGGGTCTTCGGCGGCCGTGATAGGACGGCCTACGACTATGAAGTCGGAACCAATCTCCCTTGCACGCTCAGGAGTGGTGATACGCACCTGATCGTCCTTCTTGCTGTCAGCGAAACGAATTCCCGGAGTGACAGTCATGAAATCACCACCTACACCTTCCTTTATCATTCCAGCCTCAAGAGGTGAACAGACAACACCGTCGAGTCCTGCTTTCTTTGCGTTGCAGGCGTAAGTCACGATAGTGTCCTGGATGGTCTGAGGGATGAGCAGTTCGTTATGCAGGACTTCCTCGCTTGTCGAGGTAAGCTGCGTAACCGCTATAAGCAGCGGACGTGTACCATCCTCGCGGGTCAGTCCTTCGAGAGCCTGACGCATCATCTCCACACCACCTGCAGCATGTACGTTGGTCATATCTACATCCAATCGTGACAATACCTTCATGGCCTTCTTTACCGTATTCGGGATGTCATGGAGTTTCAGGTCGAGGAAAATCCTATGACCCCTTGCCTTGATCTCCCTTACAATCTCAGGTCCACAGGCATAATAGAGTTCCATGCCTATCTTCACGAATGGCTTCACATCCTTGAACTTGTCAAGAAATTCCATAGTCTGTTCCCTGCTACTGAAATCGCAGGCTATGATTACATCTCTTTGCATATTCCGATTATATCGTTGATATCGTTGATCTTCAGTCTTTCCATCACAACAGGCAGGTCGTTGACAATCTGCTGACAAGCCGTCGGCTCAACAAGATTGGCAGCACCTACCTGAACAGCGGTAGCACCAGCCATCATCATTTCAAGCACATCCTCAGCAGTTGACACTCCACCGCAGCCCATCACAGGAATCCTGCATGCACAGGCAACCTGATAGACCATCCTAACTGCTACTGGGAAGATTGCAGGACCTGAGAATCCACCCATTTTATTGGCAATCACAGGTCGTCTGCGCTTTATGTCTATCCTCATTCCGAGGAGAGT
>DCGE01000053.1:5242-12176 GCA_002314525.1 Prevotellaceae bacterium UBA1786
GCACGAGCCACAGAAACTATGTCGGTGACATTCGGCGTGAGTTTGATGAAGACAGGCTTTGTGGTTACCCGTTTCACTGCTTCAGTAACTTCTGCGGCACACTTTGGGTCAGTACCGAAACTCATTCCACCATTATGCACATTCGGACAACTCACATTCACCTCTATGATATCGGCAAGTGAATCGACCCTACTGCAGCACTCTGTATATTCATCAATCGAGAAACCGCTGATATTTGCGATTATGGGTTGATGATAGAACGTCCTGAGATATGGAATTTCGTGTTCTATGACACGCTCTATTCCAGGGTTCTGAAGTCCGACACTGTTGATAAGTCCTTCGGTACATTCAGCAATACGAGGAGTAGGATTTCCGAAACGAGGTTCACGAGTGGTGCCTTTCAGGGATATTGCACCGAGTATGTTCGGGTCGTAGAAGTCGCGGAACTCATTGCCGAAACCGAATGTCCCACTTGCAGGAATCACCGGGTTCTGAAGTTCGACATTAGCAAGCCTCACAGCCATGTTCACCATATCACTTCCTCCTTTCTGAATATAGGTCCTTCCTTGCAAACTCGTTTAGGGCCATCAGCCGTATTCACGCTGCATCCCATACATGCGCCGAAGCCACATCCCATTCTTTCCTCAAGCGATAGTTGCCCATCCATTCCGTCAGCAGCCCTACACAGAGCACGCATCATAGGCATAGGACCGCAAGAGTAGAAATAGTCGAGAGACGAGAGATGAGAGACGAGAGATGAGAGTGCATCAGTTACGA
The DNA here is from genome assembly GCA_002314525.1 of Prevotellaceae bacterium UBA1786. The sequence continues at coordinate 6,020 of DCGE01000053.1, forward strand.
ATCCCTTGATTCCCTCACTGCCGTCATCGGTAGCGACGATGACCTCAGCACCGAGTTTGCGGAACTCTTCGACATAAAAGAGTTCCTCCTTTGTAGCCGAACCAATGATAACCGTACAAGATCCCACCCGTTTTGCAAGACCATAGAGAGGAGCCAATCCGATTCCTCCGCCAACGAGCAGAGGATGCTCCGATTTCTCATTGACAGTGAATCCGTTGCCAAGTCCAGTCAGCAGGTCGAGAATAGTACCTACAGTCAGCTGAGACATCTCTTCAGTACCATGTCCGACCACCTTATATAATAAAGTTATATGTTTCTCATCCCAATCGCAAATACTGATAGGCCGACGGAGATAATGTCCGTCAAGGTGTATATTCACAAACTGTCCCGGAGCTGTGACAGCCGAAGTATCACCTTCAAGAACCATCCGGTAGATGCCACGGGCGATCCTTCCGTTTTCTGTGATAATATATTTACCTTGTTTTGCCATATGCTGTTGGTTGTTCTAGCTATTCTAGATTAATTTTTCCAAATACCCTCATTCCCTCAAAAGGACAACTCCTGCCCTTGCTCCTGAACTGTTCAGGATCGATGACATAAGGAGTTTCCAGATCCACGTCAATGTATGAGTCAATATCCAATCCCAATATCTTCCTTGCGTTGAGGCTCATCAGTTCCACTAACCGCTCCATCGTTATGATGCCAGTCCTCACAAAATTGGTGTACATCACAGGGAAAGCAGTCTCAAGACCTATGATACCGTTCAGGCTGTTTACGAATCCCTTGGACTTCTCCTCGCTTGTATGCGGAGCATGATCAGTAGCGATCACATCAATAGTGCCGTCTTTCAGAGCCTCTATCAGGGCCTCGCGGTCGAGAGGAGTACCGATCGGCGGATTCATCTTGAACCTGCCATCCCAGGAGTCATCCTTCATAGAAGTGTCGAAGACCAGATAATGAGGAGCCGTCTCACAAGTAACGTTCACCCCTTCGGCCTTTGCCTTACGGATGAAATCAAGACTTTCCTTCGTGGATATGTGGCACAGATGCAGACGACAACCTGTTTCCTTTGCCAAACGGATATTCCTTCCCACCTCACAGGCCTCCGCCATGCGGACTTTCTGCCAAGCCTCCGAGAAATCCGCACTGCACAGGTTTTTACTTCTCCCCTCGGGGAGACTGAGAGGGGGCTCCTTTTCGCAATGCGTCACAATCAATCCACCCAACCCAGCGATGCGAGTCATACATTCGCGCATCAGGTCATCATCTTCAATGCCAGTACCGTCATCACTGAATCCGGCAACATATGGCATCAGTTCCTCGTAGCGGGCAGGTTCCTTACCCATCCGGCCCATTGTTATACAACCATATGGTAACACCTTCACCTCTGCGTCACGATTGATGATGTCGAGCTGAACTTTCAGGTTCGCCAAACAATCGGGAGCAGGTTTCACATTCGGCATAGCACAAACCACAGAATATCCGCCGGCTTTTGCAGCCTGAGTACCCGACATTATAGTTTCCTTCTGAGGACAGTCAGGTTCACGAAGATGAACATGAAGATCAACCAAAGCAGGAATTCTCGCCATTCCATCTGACGCTTGGATAAAAAAAGACGGACTGCCACAATGGCAGTCCGCAGTTATCTTTTCAGTTGGCGCGCAAGGGCGACAAGCATTGTCAGAAGCAATGCCTCCAACCTTCAATTTTTCTTTTTGATATCTATGCGTTTGGTTACACACAATCTTAATCCTTTTCCGCATGCAAAGTTAAGGAATATTTTTCTTCTGGCAAAATAAATTCAATGCAATTTTTGATTGAACTGCAGTTTTCCACTATGTGATTGACAAACCGAAGAAACGCCTCGTTTCCGGGGCGTTTCGTTGAATAGTTGAGTGGAGTGGAGGTGTTACTTGATCTCGATGAACTGGGTAGCTTTGGCCTTTTCCTGTTCAGTCATCTTAGGGATGAGGATAGTGAGGATGCCATTATCCATTGAGGCTGATATCTTCTGGCGCTCTACGTTGTCAGGGAGTGTGAGGCGCTGCTCGAACTTGGAGTATCCGAACTCCCTACGCAGATAGGTCTTCTGCTTGTTCTCCTTCTTGGTTTCCTCCTTCTTCTCCATGCTGATGACGATGTCGCCATCACTGGTGAGTTGGATATTGAAATCGTTCTTCGTCATTCCAGGCGCTGCAACATCAACAGTAAAACCAGCTTCATCTTCGCTGACATTGAACGCAGGTGTCGTACCGCGAAACTTAGGTGTGAGTGACTCGTTGAAGAAATCACTGAAAATTGTCGGAATCCATCCGTTTGCTTCTGAATACATAGTTGGTAACATAATTGAATCTCCTTTCTTTTAAATTGTTAATGTTATCGGATTGAGGGTTCTGATTTCATTCCTCGTTCCTAACCCATAACTTACAAAAGCCATACCCGTCATGTCGGTTGTCATACTTTTTAAGTTTCATTAAGCCGAAGACGATGTAGTCCCACCGAAATTAACAGAGTATCAGTTCCTTTAAGTCAAAAAAGCTGACATTTTGACAGAGTCGGTACTGACAGCCAACAAATAGATTGAACAGACACTTTATTTATTCTGGATTCATACCACATTTAGTCTTCCGGCAACACACCCTCAGTCTGCCGCAACAGCACATCCAGTCAGACGACATAACACGCAGTACTGACTATGCAAATCAAGTTTTAGCAGACAACAATTATTCCGAGTAAGAAAGCACACAGCCTATTGCACCAAAGTGATAAAATGTCACACCCACGCACACTTTTGAGAGCATTTAAAGCATTATCGTTATCAAAATGACAAACACCATTTGTTTCTTGGTGGATTTTGAAACAAATGTTTGGTATAGTGAAAATAGTTTGCTAACTTTGCACCTTAAATAAAATAAGGTGGTATTTTCACACCTTTTCAAGGTAAAAAGTTTGTGCAGCCCAATAATTATGAGCAGGAAAATTAAGGTATGTGATATTACGATGAAGTTGGCCGACACGGAAGGAGGCAACCCGCTTTCGTTCCGTCAGAAGATAGAACTGGCCAAGTTGCTCCATCGACTCGGCGTCTCGGTGATAGAGACTGGTAAGATAATGAACGGAAAGAGGGACAGCCTCCTCGTCAAGTCGCTCGCCACTGCAGTAGGTGACAGCACGCTCACCGTACCCGTTGACATATTCCGTAAGGACAGCATAGACGAGACATGGGCAGCACTGAAGGAAGCACGCCACCCTCGTCTGCAGGTATCAGTGCCTGTAAGTACGGTTCAGATGGAATACCTATGCCACAAGAAGCCAGCCGCAATTATGGAGCTCGTAAAGACGGCAATCGCAAAGTGCAGGAGTCTGTGTGATGAAGTGGAGTTTCTGGCCGAAGATTTCGGAAGAGGTGAACAGGAGTTCGTGATGGGTATGATACAGTCGGCAGTGGAAAGCGGTGCTACTACAATCACCATATACGACACAGCCGGAACACTGTTCGGCCAAGAGTTCTACGAGAAGACCCTGATGGTACGCAAGGCGATACCTGATAATGTAGGTTTGGGAGTATGGTGTTCGAACGAGATGTTCATGGCTGATGCATGTGCCGTAGCAGCGGTTACTGCTGGAGCCGACGAAGTAAAGGTAACTCCTTACGGCAACACGACAGCCTCAATAAAGCGATTCGTGAAGATTCTGAACATGAAGGCTGATGTATGTGATGCAAGCTGCGACGTGAAACTGACAGAACTGCAGAGAGTAGTAGGTCAGATAAAGTCGCTCTGCGAAACCGACAAGAAGAGTGCGTTCGCCGCTATTGGAGGGACCCGCAATGACGACGAAGACCTGCAGCTGAGTATCAACGACGATATCAACGCAGTGAAGAAAGTGACTCAGAGACTTGGTTACGATTTAAGTGAGGATGACACTCAGAGAGTCTATGATGCCTTCCTGCTATTGGCTCAGAAGAGCGAGACGGTACGTGCGAAGGAAATCGACGCCATCGTGGCATCGGTGGCATTCCAGGCACCTCCTACATACAACCTTGAGAGTTACCTGATAAATTCTGGCAACGTGATTTCGGCTACCTGCCACATGCGACTCAGGAAAGACGGAGAACTGCTTGAGAGTGTGTGTATCGGCGACGGCCCTGTAGATGCTGCATTCCAGGCCATCGAAAAACTGGTAGGAACGAAATATGAACTTGACGACTTCCAGATACAGTCAGTAACCGGAGGTCGCGGGGCAATGGGTGGAGCCACGGTAAGACTCCGCCACGAAGGGAACGTGATATCAGGCAGAGGAACTTCGACCGACATCGTAGAGGCAAGTATCCTTGCATATCTGAATGCACTCAACAAAATAGTTTACGAAGAACAAGAAGGATGAAACTGTCATTTTCAACACGAGGATGGGAGAATGTCGGCTGGGACGAACTGACAGCCAGTGCATGCGAGATGAGATTCTCGGGCATTGAGGTATATAATGCCTGCCGATACCAGTCGTTCACTGGCAACGGAAGCCCGTTGGACTCCTACTCCATCCTCAGGACATTCAGAGAGCTGAGGGAGAAAAAGCTCTCAGTGCCTTGTTTCGACACATCGGTCGATATATCCGGGAAACTGGACGATGACGTGCTGATGCGCACCATGAGGATTGCATCGGACATGAAAAGTCCGTATGTGAGCGTCTGTGCAAGTGAGGACAAGTCCGACGTCATCAGGAAGAACCTTCAGGCTCTGATTCCAGCAGCAGAACAGAACAAGGTCACAATACTGATAGAGACAAGCGGCATCTATGCCGACACTGCACTGCTGAGAGACCTGATGAACGACTTTGCATGCGACCAGATGGCTGTGCTCTGGGATGTTCACCATCCATATCGTGACAACGGCGAGACCCCGGCACTGTCGATCAAGAACCTCGGCGCATACGTGAAACACGTACATCTGCGCGACAGCGACGATGCCGACACATATAATCTCATCGGTGAGGGAAACTTTCCGATCAAAGAGGTGATGGATGCCCTCTGGTCGATTGACTACGATGGATTCATCTCACTGGAATGGAAGCCCAACTGGATGGAAGACCTGAAGGAGATGGATGTCATCTTCCCACATTTCGTCAACTACATGGAACGGTTCGAGAGGAGCCGCGACAAGAAAGTAAAACTATTCCCAAACCACGACGGTACGGGATTCTATATATGGAAGAAGGACGAACTGATCAACCTGACCTTCTCACAGGTACTCGACAGACTTGTGGAGGAATTCCCGGATCAGTATTGCTTCAAATATACCACACTTGACTACACCCGTACCTACAGTGAGTTCCGCAGGGACGTGGATGACTTCGCAAGGGCACTTGTATCACTCGGAGTGAAACCCGGAAGCAAGGTATCGGTATGGGCCACAAACGTACCGGCATGGTACATCACATTCTGGGCAACAGTGAAGATTGGTGCGGTACTGGTGACTGTCAACACTGCATACAAATCGCACGAGGCAGAATACCTACTCCAGCAATCGGATACACACACGCTGGTGATGATAGACAAAAGTCTTGACTCGGATTACAGCAAAATCATCAACGAACTCTGTCCGGAAATCAAGAAAAGCCAGCCAGGCGAACCTCTGCACTGCCAGAAGCTGCCTTTCCTCAGGAATGTCATCACGGTGGGATTCCGTCAGGCAGGCTGTCTGACTTTTGAGGAGGCGATGGCAAGAAAGGATCTCGTTCCGCATGAGGTGATTGAAGGAATGGCTGACGACGTGAAGCCTGACGACGTATGCAACATGCAGTACACCTCCGGTACTACCGGTTTTCCTAAAGGCGTGATGCTCACGCACTACAACGTGGTAAACAACGGAAAGGCCATCGGTGACCGCATGGGACTCTCAACAGCCGACAGGATGATGATTCAGGTACCTATGTTCCACTGTTTCGGAATGGTTCTGTCAAACATGGCATGTGTCACTCATGGAACGACCATGGTAATTCCCTCACCGGCATTTGATCCGGAAGCAGTTCTTCATGCCATTCAAATGGAAAAATGTACTGCGGTTCATGGTGTTCCAACGATGTTCATTGCAGAATTAGAACACCCGAACTTCAAAAAATATGACTTATCCTCCCTACGTACCGGAATCATGGCCGGATC
>DCGE01000031.1 GCA_002314525.1 Prevotellaceae bacterium UBA1786
AAATCTGTTCTTCCGATTGAACCTTGAAACAACGTATCTCCTGTGAACAGGCATTTCCCTTCTTTGCAGTAGAAACATAAGCCTCCGGCGGAATGCCCTGGTGTTTCGATCACCTCCAAATTATTGTTTCCGAATGTGATTTTGTCTCCCTCGACAAGATACTTTGAAATCGGTGCCAAAGGTGAGTGCTTCAGTGATGAAATGCCGAATGCACTCAACTGCTTTTCAATATTGAGATATTGATCCCTCTCATTTTCGTGCATCTCAATTTTGAGTCCGAAATCATGAAAGACATATCCTGAACCGAAAATATGATCGAAATGGCAATGTGTATTTAAATAACGTACCAATTTGATGCCTTTTTGACATAGATATGTTTTTATGTTGATCCATTCCTCTTCATAAAGGCAGCCGCAGTCAATAATGCAACCTTCACCTGTTTCATCGCTGATGATGTAACAGTTTTCTTCAAGTGGATTTACTGGAAAGGTCTTTATTGTAGTCATATGACTTGATTATTTGGTTTCAACCTTGATTACTTTCTTGGTCTCAAAATAGTTTTCGGAAAATATATCTGAGATGTTCCAAATCTTATACGGACGCTTGATATACAATAGTTCCTCATTCAGTTCACCGCCTTTGAGAGCAATTATGGAGTATGTCTTCTTCCCTACACATTTAATCAAATCCTGCATAGGCATTACTGCACGAGTCACCACGGTATCAAAACTCTCTTTTATTTCCTCTCCGCGGGCATGTGAGAATCTTGTATTATGCAACCCGATACTATCAGCAACAGCCTGAGCCACTCTGACTTTCTTTCCGATGCTATCTACCAGATGGAACTTGCAGTGCGGAAACATAATTGCCAACGGTATTCCAGGAAATCCACCTCCGCAACCTAAATCCATGATGGAAGCTCCATCTTCAAAATCAAACAATTTGGCGATGGCTAACGAATGAAGTACGTGATGCTCGTAGAGGTTATCAATATCCTTTCTTGAAATGACATTGATTTTCTGGTTCCAGTCATAGTAGAGATCAAACAGCATGCCAAACTGGCGCACTTGTTCCTCTGTCAGTTCTGGAAAATATTTCTTTATCTGTTCCAATGCTATTTGAGGATGTTGTATAGGAGACTTGCCAATGAAATCAGGATGCTGACTGACGAGAACCATAGGGTGGTCTCTGAACCGATTCCTGAATTCTTGGCTTTTGCTTTATTCGGCACGACATATACTACGTCGTTCTGCTGCAGTTGATAATATGGTGAATTGATGATATTTGCGTCATTAAGACAGAGAACTGCTACGGTCTTTCTTCCTGTGACATCTTCTCTGATGACTTTAACGCTGTCTCGCCTACCATATATCGTCATGTCTTTTGCCATTGCAAGAGCTTCCAGAATGTTTATCTTGCCATTCTGCACGGTATATACACCAGGGCTTGCTACTTCACCAAGAACTGCAACCTTATAGTTTGCCATACTGACAACAACAATCGGTTTCTTATTCAGATGTTCCGGGAAGATCATTCCGGCAATTTTATCTTCCAACTGGCTTTTTGTCAATCCCATGACATTCAGTTTTCCAAGAATCGGGAAATTGATCGTGCCATCATTCTCAACCAGATATGATTGCAATGCAATTTGTGATGAGAAGTTTGCCGATGTGCTGTTCGTCGTATAGCTTGATTGCATCGTCATGTTAAACATTGCAACAGCCTTCGGTTCTTCTGGGCAGTTTACCGTAATTGACAGGATGTCTTTCGGCATTATCTTTGCATCAAAAAGGTTTGCAGTGCTGACATTCACTTCCTCGCTGTTCTGCAGATAAGGAACATTTTTATATGATGTACAACTATTCAGCAACAATGCTGATAAGATAATAGGTAATACTATTTTTTTCTTGTTCATGTCAATGAGTTAAGATTTTCGTTACAAAGATAATTCAAAGTTTCCAATTTTCCAACATCAACGAGAGATAAATTGTCATTAGGCTCACATAATATGTCAATTTTGTCACATACCGATAGGTAAAAGTCTATAATCGGAAATTTTTCTTCCCATGTTTCCAAAATCGGCAATAGCCTTGTCGGATTAACCACGTGGATGCCTGAAAACGCATATCTATCCAATTCATTGACATCAATTGAAGGGTAGGGACTTTTTATCTCTCCTGTCTTTACATTTGTCCATCCGCACAATTTCTTGTTCTTGTCAAACAGCAGATAGCGCGATGATTCTCTTCTGCTGACTTCCAGTACTGCTCCGATATTTGCCCCTTCTGATATCGTCTTCGATGCTCTATAGTAGAAATCCGTTGTGTCCAGATTGCTGAGGATATCAACATTATGTATCAAAATTGGTTTGCTGTTATCATATAGACTTATGGCTTTCTTCAAACCTCCACCTGTGTCCAGAAGCATGTCTTGCTCGTCGCTGATTCTGATATCAACACCGAAATTGTCGTTTTCGGTTAGGTAGTCAATGATTTGCTGAGCAAAATGATGAACATTCACCACTATTTCCAGTGACTCACCTTGTATCATGTTCCTTTTCAGCTTTTCAATGAGAATGCGTAACAGCGGCCTACCTTGAACCGCCACTAATGCTTTTGGCATGTAGTCGGTCATTGGCTTGAGCCGTGTTCCAAGTCCTGCTGCGAAAATCAGTATGTTCATAAGTCCTATGTCAAAAATGTATCGATACCTTGTTCTCTGTGGATGAGATGAACAGCCATTCCGAATTTATTATGTATGCGTTCTGCTACATGCTGAGCACAATACACACTTCGATGCTGTCCTCCTGTACACCCGAAACATATCATAAGATCATTGAATCCTCGTTCCTGATATCTTTGTACATGGAAGTCCACGATTCTGTCAACACTCTCAAGAAATGTTGTGATCTCTCCATCTTTCTCCAGAAAATCCTTCACCGGCTGATCCAATCCTGTAAGTTTCTTGTATTCATCATATCTACCGGGGTTGTGAGTACTGCGGCAATCAAAAATGTAACCACCTCCGTTACCTGATTCATCCTCCGGAACTCCTTTCTTGTATGAAAAACTCATGACACGTATTCCGTAAAGGTTATTGGATTTTTCCACCTCTTGCTCAACCAGCTTGATTGCCGATGATTTCAATTCTGGATATGTGTCAAGGCTTCCGTTATTAACCAGATCTTCCAGGTTTTTCAGCCCCTGAGGAATACTCTGGATGAATTGTTGCTTTTTTTCCCACATTCCTCTGAACCCGTATGCTCCAAGAACCTGCAAGGTACGGAAGAGCACGAATTTCATAAGCTTGTCAATGAAACTTTTGCGGTGGATATCCATATATTCTCTGAGCGAACACAGATAGGAGTCGATCAGTTCTTCCTTCAGGTCATCAGGATACTTGGCCGATGCCTGCCAAACGAATGATGCCACGTCGTAAAAAATCGGACCTTTCCTTCCGCCTTGATAATCTATGAAATAGGGCTTTCCTTCAAATATCATGACATTCCTTGACTGAAAGTCGCGATACATGAACGTGTCTGTCATTTCATTGAGGATGTCTTTTGCGAATTTCCGGAAGTCGTTCTCAAGTTTAACCTCATTGAATTCAATATTCCGCAGTTTCAGAAAACAATATTTGAAATAGTTGAGGTCAAACATTATGCTCATCTCGTCCATTTCCGGAACTGGATAGCATTGCTCATATATATATTCGCTTGCTCCTTCGAATTGCATGCGTGGCAGTTCGCTGATGACGAGCTTCAATAGGTTCCGGGCTGTATCGTTATAGCTGCCGTCCTCATTCTTGCATATCTTAAGGAAGTCTGCCAATGTTGTGGTGCCCAAGTCTTCCTGGAGATAGTACATCCTGTCATCACTGATACCATACACCATAGGGGTACGGAATTTTCTTGCGGCGAACAAAAGTGAAAGATTGTAGAATGCCTCGTTCTCTTCGGAATTCGTACCATGTATCCCGAACACCGTATCACCATCGGTATCTGTCAGCCTGAAATAAACTCTTCCACCACCTCCTGTACCATGTATCTTTTCTACATGTGCAACATCCTTGCCGGTGCATCTTCTGTATAGTTCACTCAATTTTTGCGTTTCCATATCGATACTACTTTATGGTAAATGGTGAAAATGTTTACGAATGAAACCAAGAGCATCAGAACGCCCCCAACAACCATTGCCTGCCATGATGAAGGTACTTCCATATCTGGGAAGAATTGCAGGAACAGATCAAGGTATATGCCTCTCACACAGATCATGATTGCCAGTGCAATAATCAGTACTATTACGTTAAGTCCTATTGTCAGCACCTGGTATGGCATGGCAACCTTTGTTGGAGAATACCCGATTAGGAGCAGGTTTTCCAGTTTCTGACTGTTCTTCTCTACGAGAAGGAATACGCTGAGCATCAAGATGTAGAATGCCAATACGCATATTATCAGTCCTACAGACATCACAATACCCATAACTACTTTCAGCAGATATGTAGTCTTGCTTGCATCCAGTTTGCTTTGATCAGTTTCGTACCCGTTGTCTTGTAGGTATGTCGTTATTTCGTCATCGGCAGGATTGTTGACTTCCATTATGATGCGTGACGCTTTCGCGGCCTCTCTATCCGAGAATTTCTCGTTAGCCCAGTGCATGAAAGCTTCCGGAACGAGTATGGTATTAAGTCTGCTGCTGAATCCTGCGATTTTTCCATTGAACTGCTCGTTTGTACCGCTTCCGTATATCGTAATATCCAAAGATAAGGCACCAAGAATACCTTCTGACAGTTTCGGAAGGCTCTTCGTCTGTGCATAACCGAAATTATACAAATCAAGGTAGTTCTTCGGGAGGATAATCGGTATATTTCTCTGCCCCTCTGAAAAGGTCCAGTCCTGACTCTTGATGTCAACGAATTCGTCAGGAACGGATTCAAAGAACATGTCGGTCGAAAAACTGGTCAGCTGGTCAATCGAGAATGATGCTCTGACACGAAATGCCGAAGATGTGAAGCATCCGATGTTCTTTACGAATGGCTGGCTGCTGATTTCCTCAACCTCATCATCTGAGAATGCCGTGGAACCTCCTGTCAGTCCTGATAGTGTGCCTACCTGCTTGTTGATAATCAGGTAATCACTCCTCATAAAACTGTCTTCTCCATTGTATATTGCCTGAGTATCACTGTAGAACTGTATGCCAAGCAGGATGATAACCATTCCTGTCAGATTGGCAAGCACAAATCCGGTAAACTGGGCAATGCTGATATGTTGTCTAAGTAATTTCCAGATCAGTTTCATAATCTCAATGTCTTTTCGTATGGAAGATCCATGTGTTTGCCGATACTCGTCACAATGACTCCGGCTCCTTGCCTATGAGCCTCTTTCATCATGATCTCTCCCATAATCCTGCTGTTTTCGTCATCCAGATGGCTGATTGGTTCGTCTGCAAAGAGAAAATCGAACGGCTGGCAAAGCGAACGTATCATTGCCACTCGTTGCTGCTGTCCAAACGACATCTTTCCGATTTTGTAGTCCATCCTATCGGCAATGCCCAACTGTTCAAACCATGCTTCTATCTGCTTCTTGGTTTGAAAGCCTGTGAGACGGTTCTTCAGTTCAATGTTCTCTATGGCTGAGAGTTCCGGGAACAATCTCAGTTCCTGCCAAAGTATGCTGATGTGCTTTCTTCTGATTTCGCACCAATTACTGATACTCAGTCCTGCCGCCTTTATGTCATCAAAAAGAATATCTCCCTGATAGTCTGAACGGTATCCATAGATAAAACTGCAGAGCGATGATTTGCCCGTACCTGAATTGGCCTCAACCAGATATAGTTTGTTTTTTTCTAATGATATATTCTGTTTCCATATATCGCCGGAAGAAATGTCGGTTTCCTGTTCCTTTCCGATGAATACGTTTGGCAGCAGATTATGAAGTCTTATTTCTTTCACTGTAACAATTGCTTTAAGAAGTTTTCTTTGCAGTTCGAATGCAGTATGACGGTGATGTCACCTTTGCCTTCTGAACGTACAGAAACAGCATGGAGCTGGTTCAGACATCTATATACGGATGGAATCGGTATTGTGCTTGAGAAAGAATGATTGTCAATCTTCTCCAGATCGACGTATGCAAACAGTGAATACCGTCCGACTTCTTCTTTGCTGACTGGGAGTGGCTCTACCACATCCTTTGTCCAGTTGTTTGATATTTTATATTCCTCTCCGTCCAGTGTGATATTCAATATCTCCTCCTGATCCATGCATATCATAACATCATCATGTGCATTCTTTATCCTGTTTCCGATATCTATGCCGGATGCCAATTCCAGCATGGTTACCTGCTTGCTCAGATTAGGATTGTTTTTTATGATTTCGTATATCTTGCTTCCTTCCACACCTGCCATCACAGTTACGATGGCTTCTTTTGGGATGTCATTCTGGTGATCCCATTTTATTTGCTTGATTGCTTTCTCATGTTCGTCAATCATCATCTGGGCTTTCTCGTCATCACTGAAGAGTTCCGATTTCATGACTAACTGACCGTCTTCCGAATCAAATGATGAAACAGTCTCGATATCACTGCATTTCACACCTTTTGGAAGTACTATCTTGTACAAATCAATGATGTTGTCTGGCAAAGCCGAAAGATTCGCATATACTACCACGTCCTTTCCTCCTAAGTCATCCATCCTGTCATAATCTTTAGTCGCGTAGAATGAGTGCTCATAGTCTATTGCAAACAGTTCTTTTGCCATACGTTTTTTCTGGCTGTCGGACTTATCTGCACTGACAAGCACCAGCAGGGTGTTGTCATCGTATGCCAACTGTGCCTCTCCAAGAACCTTCGACCATGTAAGTCCTCCGCTTTCCCGAGGCGTGGTTGCAATGTTGTCCCGTGCGTATCCCTTGAGGCTTTCGGTCAAAGTCTTTCTGTCATCTACTGCCATGGTCGCACCTTTGGTTCCGTCAGACAACTCAAACAGCATCACCGGCTCCATGAAATCAATACCTATCTCCATCGGATTGGCCTTCAGGAACCTGCATGCAATTCCGAATACGGAGCTGTCAACTAAGTCTGTCTCATCAGCCAGACCGACAAAATCGACTGATATTACGATACTGGCATTATTCGGAATGATATAGCTATCTTTCTTCTTGCACCCTGCAAAAAGAATTGATATCAATAATATAAAAACGATTTTTCTCATATTGATGTCTTTCTTATTTTAATTGGCAAATACATACTCCGACCATTCCTGCCGTCTCGGTTCGCAGTCGGCTTGTACCGAGGCTGACTGATACGAACCCCATCTTCTCCGCCAGTTCCACTTCTTCTTTGCTGAAGTCGCCTTCCGGTCCAACCATTAAGGTGACATCACCATCTTTCAGCATATCCTTAAGCAGTGGCTTCTCTCCCTCGTGGCAGTGACATATAAATTTCTGTCCTGTGCTGTTATCGGCAGTGTTCTTTATGAATTCGGATACGTCGACCATCCCGTTCACCCGGGGCTTCCAACCTTTCCGGCTCTGTTTCATTGCAGATACTACAATCTTCTCTATTCTCTCTTCTTTCATCACTCTCCGTTCCGACCATGTGCAGTTCAGGAAGGTGATTTCGTCAATTCCGATTTCTGTGATTTTCTCCACCATCCATTCCATCCTGTCCATCATCTTCGTCGGTCCTATGGCAAGATGGATATGCCCCTTCCATTCGGGTGTCTGAGGCAGGGATTCCTCAATATTATACAGACACCGTTTTTTCGTGGCTTCCGTGATGGTACATCTGAAGAACGTTCCTTTGCCGTCCATCACCCATATCTCGTCACCTCCGTTGAGCCTCAGCACTCTCACTGCATGACCTGCCTCTTCCTCTGGAAGTTCACCGCATTCGGGTTCTGGGTTGTAGAAAAATCTGAGTTCCTTCATCGTTTGTTGGGGTAGGGGACTATTGTATGTTTCTGCAATACGCTGGATCGTCAACATCTGCAAATATTCCGTCAAGGAACTTGTAGTAGCCTACTATTCCAATCATTGCGGCATTATCTGTCGTATAGCTGAATTTAGGAATATATATGTTCCATCCATATCTTTTCTCGGCATCCTTGAAGGCATTTCTCAGACATGTATTGGCTGATACACCTCCTGCAACTGCCACATCCTTGATTCCGGTGTCTTTCACTGCCATCTTCAGTTTCTTCATCAGCACATCGACTACGGTTTTTTCATATGAAGCTGCAAGGTCGTTCATATGATGCTCCACGAAGTCGGGATCGTCTTTTATCCATTCTTTAAGTGAATAGAGGAACGAGGTCTTCAGTCCTGAGAAACTATAGTCATA
>DCGE01000084.1 GCA_002314525.1 Prevotellaceae bacterium UBA1786
TTCAACTATTTTCAGGGCAAGACACCACCTGCATGTATTTTTACTGTAACACTGTAACGCTGTAACGCTTAGATGTAGATATGTGTGACCTACTTCACAAGAACCTTCTTGTTGTTTTGGATGACTATGCCGTTTGACTGTGATACGACCTTGCGACCTTGAAGGTCATATACATTCTCACTTTGTTGCCCATTCACGCCTCTCACTCCTTCGATTCCCGTGGGATTCGGACTGATGATATATACCTTCGTCTGGTATGGCTTGATGTTGCCAGTAGGGAGAGTGTCGGTGACTTCCGACGTGCTGCCAGTCCATGCATCGGTAAGGATATAGCTGATTGACGGCCGGAGGTAGAGTTCGGTAAGTGGCAGTGACACAGAAGTCTGTGTGGTTGATGCACGGTTGGTGACAGCCACCGCTACACGTCCTTCCGAAAGGTCTTTGACATAGACATCATAGCCAGTCTTTGAGAAGTCGGTGGTGCCTGTACTTAGTTCGGCCATGTACTCAGCCTGCTGACCCATAGGATCCTGATCGATGGTAATGAGATACTTGTTTGACAGAGTGGCAATGTCGGCTTTGGTGATAAGCGGATTAGGAAGAGTACCCGCACTGCCGTTTGCCTCAGCCTTAGGCGATGTGCGGAAATCGCAGGTGAGAGCAAGAGGACTTGACATCATGCACCAAAGTGCCATCTGTGTACGAGCCTGTTCGTCGGTAAGTCCGGTGATTACACCGCCATTGCTCATATGGTCGGGAGTGTTGTTGCTCGGACCTCCGAGACCATGAAGACCTATGGCCATCATGTCGAGGTCGTTGAAACGGTTGACACCAGCCCACATCCACAAGTCACGCACCTCGTCAACCCCACCGAGCACACCCGGACGGGTATGGTTGCCGATCCAGCATTCACGGGCATCGTTGGTAGAACGCCAACTGCATCCACCAGCCTCCGAACCCCATGTCCAAGGTTGGTTGCTACCCCACTCGCAGATGTTGAAGGTGAACGGACTGCGCCCGTCCTGCTGACGCTGTTGGTTGATTTCAGCAATGGCAGTACCCATAGCGAGATAACTTGAATAGGCAGGACCCTGACTGTTGCAGAAATCGTATTTGAGCATATCAACGCCCCAACTGTCGAAGAGCGCGACATGCTGCTTCTCGTATCCGTAAGAGCCCGGTTGGTAGTTCTCACATGTCATGCTTCCAGCATCGGAGTAGATGCCCACATGTATCTTCGGGTTGACATCCTTGCAAGCGGTTATGAATCCGCTGATTCCCTCCGGGAACTTCACCGGATCGTAGGTCAGCTGAGCCTTGTCCTTCTGGTTCGTTCCCCATGCGTCATCGAGTACGATAGTATTGAATCCGGCATCGATAAGCTGAAGCGACTCCATACCTTTGACGATGTTCAGTATCTTATCGTGGGAAATGGCACGAGCAAACCAGTTCCATGTCAGCCAACCCATCATAGGTGTCGGTGATTGGAGGTGGCTGCTTACGGTCAGTTTGACGGGAACCGTCTCGGTACTGCCGTCAGAGTTCTGTACCTTGACGGTGTATGTATATATACCCTCTTCTGACGGAGCTGTACCTTTTATATATTTATACTTGTTACCTACAGATGAGCGGTCGTCGTAGAGCTTCAACGTAGTTACAGATCCGAAATCGACATCGCATACCGTCTGTCCTTCTTCAGATACTACCCTATGCATGAATTCCTGACCAGGAACGGCGAACAAGGTGGTGGCACACGCAAGACTGCCTTGCGACGAGTCCATGATGGTCCAAGCACTGTCGCGGTCGCTGGCGCGGTAGAGATTGAGTACGCAGCCGTTGTCGACACCGCCTGTATAGTTCCATGATGGTGTGGCGTCGGTAGGTGAAGTCACCGAACCGGGAACTACAGAGACGGTCACCTTGTCGTCACGGAGAATGAACTTCCAAGTCTTGGCCTGAGAGGAAAGACTCGTGAGTTTGACATTGCTGTTGCTGGTGGCTTTTACGGTACTGCCCTCCTTGGTGGAAGAGTATGTTATGTAGCGTTTTGCGGTGACATCATAGATGTAGTAACAACCTGTGTTCTTCGTGTCTTCAATGAAGACAATCCTGTCAGCCTCGTTCTTCTTCTTGGTATGAACGATATTCGACGACACCACCTTGAGGAAGGCCACCGGCATCTTCATGACATACTGGTACAGTACCTCTGCCTTCGCCGATTCGGAAGGTGTGAAATACTGTTTGAAATCTACGCTGACCTGATAGTTGTTGTTGTCGATGGATACACGATAGACATATCCACCTCCGACTGTGACGACAATGTCGGCATCCGTGACGGACTCGGCATCGAACTTGGTGTCGCCCTGTGCATTTACACCTCGGTATTCAGTGCCGAAGATGGTTATTACTGCGTTCTCAGGCATTCCAGCCGAAAACAATGTATATTCCGCAGCATTTGCTACAATTCCACAAAGGAACAAAGTCACTAACGACAGATAGTATTTCATAGAAAATCACGTATTACACAAAAGACTATATGTAGTTTTCCATCACATCGGGAGAGATGTGTGAGACGAAGTCGGCATGGCGTGCAATCTCGCTCTGGGCAAGGTTGAGGAAGACCTGAAGACTCTTGCCGAAGAGTTCGGGTGCCTTTTTGCTGTCGCGACAGAGGAGTAATGCCATAATGGTGTATGAGGTCATCTCGTACAGACTTCTTCCACAGATATCCAGCACATCCTGATTCTCATGACTCTTGACGAGTTCGACGGCAGTTTCCAATTTGGCAATCATATCCTTGATGCGTTCGTCTTCGACGTTCCATTCACGGATGAAACTGAGGTAAGTACCGTTGGTTATGTAGCGCAGTGCGGCAACGACCTGTAGCTGTGTGGTACCTTCGTAGATGCTTGTGATTCGTGCATCGCGGTACAGTCGCTGGCAACGGTATTCCTGCATATATCCGCTTCCTCCGTGAACCTGTATGGCATCGTATGTGCTCTGATTCGAGAATTCAGAGTTCATGCCCTTTGCAAGTGGGGTGAAGGCATCAGCCAGACGTGAATACTGCTTCATCTCCTTCCGTTCGTCGGAAGTAAGCTGGCGTTCACGTGAGGTATATTCCAATATCTTGTACAGATCGACATATTTCGCGCACTCGTACAACAAGGTCCGTCCGGCATCGAGACGTGCCTTGATACGTGCAATCATCTCATATACAGCCGGGAACTGTATGATTTCCTTGCCATACTGCTTGCGGTCTTTGGCATAAGCCAACGCCTCTTCCCATGCAGCCTGCTGGAGTCCTACCGACTGAGCAGCAATACCCAGACGGGCACCGTTCATAAGTGACATGACGTAGCGGATAAGACCAAGCTTACGATCACCTACTATCTCTGCCTTAGCATTGCGGAATACGAGTTCACAAGTGGGACTTCCGTGGATACCTAGCTTGTTCTCGATGCGGCGCACAGTGAGTTCCCTGCCGTTGATGCGTTTGTTCTCGCGGTTGTCGTAGAGGAACATAGATAACCCTCGTCCGTCGGTGGTACCTTCCTCACTCCGTGCAAGCACGAGGTGAAGGTCGGAGTCGCCGTTTGTGATGAAGCGCTTCACTCCGTTGAGATACCAGCACTGATCGTCCTCGGAATAGGTAGCCTTGAGCATGACCGACTGAAGGTCGCTGCCTGCGTCAGGTTCTGTGAGGTCCATCGACATAGTGGCACCGTTGCAAACCAATGGTATGTACTTCTGTCGCTGTTCGTCAGTACCGAAACTGTAAAGCGTCTCAATGCAGTCCTGCAGTGACCACACGTTCTCAAACCCTGCATCGCCGGAACTGATTATCTCGTTGGCCAGAGTA
The DNA here is from genome assembly GCA_002314525.1 of Prevotellaceae bacterium UBA1786. The sequence continues at coordinate 3,863 of DCGE01000084.1, forward strand.
TAGACAGAGAAAGGCAGATTGAGTCCGCCGTACTGTCGTGGCATGGTAAGTCCACAAAGGCCTGCCTTGACTGTTGCATCAAGGTTCTCGACAGTCTTCGACGCATAGCGTACCCTTCCGTTCTCGCAGTGAGGACCTTCGAGGTCAACATCCTCCGCATTCTGACCGATGATATTCGCATTGATGTCGCCAACTACTTCAAGGACTTTGTCATAAGAGTCGACTGCATCATCAAGATCAGCAGGAGCATAGTCAAATTCATCTGCCTCACTGAAGTTCTTCTCTCTCAGTTCAACGATTCTCTCCAAGAGTTCGTTATTACGGAGATGGAACCTATATTCGGGATTGTCAGTATATGTGTTCATAAATTATCCTTTGAGGTTTTTGATCATCTTCGGAACCACCTCTTCGATTGTTCCGACGATGTTGTAGTCTGCCACCTGACTGATCGGAGCATCAGGATCGCTGTTGATGGATATTATGATGCCCGATTCCTTCATACCGGCGATATGCTGTATGGCACCGCTTATTCCACAGGCGATATAAACCTTAGGACGGACCGTCACACCGGTCTGGCCTATCTGTCGGTCGTGGTCAATCCATCCGGCATCGACTGCCGCACGGCTTGCACCAACCTCGGCATGGAGCTCTTTGGCAAGATCGAACAAGAGGTCGAAGCCCTCCTTGCTGCCTACTCCGTAGCCGCCGGCAACAACGATATTAGCACCTTTCAAGTTGTGTCGTGCCGCCTGAACATGACGTTCCAGAACCTTGACGACAAAGTCGCAGTCGTCAGTATAGTCATTGATATCGTGATTGACGACCTCTGTGTCATGAACGGTCTTGCACTGCTCTTTCTTCATCACTCCGTCACGTACTGTAGCCATCTGAGGACGGTGTTCAGGGTTGACAATAGTGGCAATGATGCTGCCTCCAAAAGCAGGACGTATCTGCATCAGCTGATTCTCGTAGTGACGATCCTCAAACTCACCGTCGGCATTCTTGACCTTCATGTCGAAATCGCTTATCTCCAACTGAGTGCAGTCGGCTGTAAGACCGGAACCCAATGCACTTGAAACACGCGGTCCCAAATCCCTGCCGATTACCGTAGCACCAAGAAGACAGATCTGAGGCTTCTCCTCACGGAACAGTCTTACGATGGCACTGCTATGAGGCAGTGTGGTGTAAGGGAACAGACGTGTGTCGTCGAAGACATGAATCCTGTCAGGACCGTACGTCTTCAGTTCTCCGACAAGAGTGTCAGTCTGTCCGGCGAAATCACCAAGACACACACACTCCAGTTTCACTTCCAGTTCGTCAGCCAGCTGACGGCCTTTGGTAAGGAGCTCAAGGCTGACATCGGCCACCTTGCACCCCTCACCTATCTCTATATATACAAATACGCTGTTCATCATCCGATGGTGTTGTTAGCCTTCAATTCGTTTATCAAGTCACGTATGTCTTCGTCAGACGAAGTGAGAGTCTTGTTCTCCTTTGCCTTGAAGACGATGTTCTTCACTGCCTTCACGTTGGTAGGTGAACCGGCCTTGCCTATCTGCATAGGATCGGCATCGATATCAGCAGTGCCCCACTGAGTGAACTCCCTACGTTTGTTTGCCATCACACGTTTCACGTTACGGCTTCTGCAAGGTGCTGCACTGCCATTGACTGTGAGCACACAAGGCATAGGACACTCAACAATCTCAATACCGCCATCGATATGACGACGTACTCTGATAGTTCCGTTTTCAATATCAAGGATTTCCTCGACATAAGTAACCTGAGGCAGGCCGAGTTTCTCGGCTACCTGAGGACCTACCTGAGCGGTATCGCCGTCTATAGCCTGTCGTCCGCAGAGAATCAGGAAGTCATCTCCCGTCTCCCGTCTCGGTTCCTGAGCCCTGTCGAAGAACTCGTCTCTCATTTTCCTGATAGCCTGTGCAAGCGAATAACTTGTAGCTAACGTATCGGCACCGCCAAGAGCACGGTCGGTCAGCAGAATGCCATCGTCGGCACCTCTGAACACACCCTCCTTCAGTACTTCGGCAGCCTTCGGCAGACCCATTGTCAGCATGGTGATTGTTGCGCCAAACTTCTCCTTGAGTCTCAGTGCCTGTTCAAGAGCATTGAGGTCTTCAGGATTGAAAACAGCAGGCAGAGCACCACGGTTCACAGTGCCTTCAGGAGTCATGGCATCCGGTCCTACATTATGAGTATCAGGTACTTGCTTAGCTAAAACTATTATATTCATATCAGTTTTTTCGTTATTCTTATGCAAAGGTAAGCATTTTATCTGAATATGCAAAACATACTTGGTGGCACCAATCCCTTTTATCAGTGATTGGGTGTCTGGAGTTCAGGATATGAGATGCGAGTGTGATAGATGTTCATGAGACGGTTCTTGAACACTTCCTTCGATTTGTGGATATCACGGAAGGTGACAGGACATTCACGGAAATAGCCTTCAGAGACATGAGAGTCGATAATCTTCTCAACAAGGGAACTGATACTGTCCTCAGTGTATTCCTGAAGACTTCGGGAAGCCGCCTCGATAGCATCAGACATCATGAGGATAGCTTCCTCTTTGGTCTTAGGGTTTGGACCAGGATAAGTGAAAAGGCTTTCGTCAACAGACTCATCGGGATGTTCGTTCTGGTATGTAACAAGAAAATACTTCGTCTTGCCAAGTCCGTGATGAGTAGATATAAAGTCCTTGATAGCCTGCGGCAACTTGTATTTGTCGGCAAGTTCAAGACCTTTCTTAACGTGAGCTATTATGACTTCCGCGCTTTTGATGCTTGACATGTGCTTATGAGGACTGGCCCCGTTCTGGTTTTCAGTGAAGAATACCGGACGGTCAATCTTCCCTATGTCGTGATAGAGGGCTCCGGTACGTACCAACTGGGCCTTTGCATCAATTTGTTTTGCAACATCGGCAGCAAGGTTTGCCACCTGCATGGAATGCTGGAAAGTACCCGGAGCTTCTTCTGACAGTTGGCGGAGAAGAGGATGGTTGATATTGGAGAGCTCAACGAGAGTGACATCGGACACGAATCCGAACATCTTCTCGATAAGCCACAGAAGAGGATAGGTAAAGAGAAGCAGCACACCGTTGACTGCGAAATATGTGAGATGGTGCAGGTCAATATCTTTCAGTTCGGTACCTGTGGCCAACTGGTAAGAGGAGTAG
>DCGE01000092.1:0-1020 GCA_002314525.1 Prevotellaceae bacterium UBA1786
TTATGGCTGACTACGGTGCATTCATTGAAATCGCACCAGGTGTTGAAGGACTTATCCACGTATCAGAAATGAGTTGGAGTGCACATCTCCACAGTGCTCAGGACTTCATGAAGGTTGGTGACGAAGTTGACGCAGTCATCCTCACCCTCGATCGCGAAGACAGAAAGATGTCTCTTGGTATCAAGCAGCTCAAGGACGACCCATGGGCAGGCATTGAAGAGAGATACCCAGTCGGAAGCAAGCACACTGCAAAAGTTCGCAACTTCACAAGCTTCGGCGTATTCGTTGAAATTGAAGAAGGTGTTGACGGTCTCATCCACATCAGCGACCTCTCTTGGACAAAGAAGGTTAAGCATCCATCAGAGTCATGTAAGGTTGGTGAGCCTATCGACGTTGTAGTTCTTGACATCGACAAGGAGAACCGTCGCCTTAGCCTCGGCCACAAGCAGCTCGAAGATAACCCTTGGGACAAGTTCGAAGAGAAATACACTCAGGACAGTATCCACGAAGGTAAGATTATCGAAGTTCTCGACAAGGGCGCAGTAGTAAAACTTGAAGACGATGTTGAAGGTTTCGCTACTCCTAAGCACCTCGTTAAGGAAGACGGTACTCAGGCACAGCTTGGTGAGACACTTGAATTCAAGGTAATCGAATTCAACAAGGACGCTAAGAGAATCATCCTCTCTCACAGCCGCATCTTTGAAGATGCCCTCCGCGCTGAAGCAAAGAAAAACGCTCCAAAGAAGACTGCAAAGAAGAAGGATGAAGCTCCTGCTATCCAGAACAAGGCTGCAAGCACTACACTTGGTGACCTTGACGTTCTCGCAAACCTCAAAGAGCAAATGACTGGCGGTGAGGCTTAATTCCTCATACGCGTAATATCAAATAAGGTGTGTCCTGATAACAGAGCACACCTTATTATTTTGACTATAGAATTAATAAGATAAAGTTTTTTGAAAAAAAACAAGGAAAAAGTTTGGTAGATTCAAAAAAGTTGAGTACTTTTGCACTTGAAACTAT
>DCGE01000092.1:1060-2898 GCA_002314525.1 Prevotellaceae bacterium UBA1786
TACTCATAATATTAATAACAGTATTAACGTTCATTGCTCCAGTGCAGATTTCTGCACAGGACTATAAAACTGATTCACAGCACAACACCGAGCAAGAGTTGAACGCTGTGACAATCACAGCAAGCGAATCTACTGTTATGATTAAAAATGCTTCACAGCAAGTATTGGAAGTATACAACCTAGCAGGTGTAAAAGTCGCATCAGTAAGAATAGACAGTGAAAGCAAGACTCTGACTTTCTCAGATCTCCCGAAAGGTTGTTACATACTGAAAATAGGAAAGACGGTGCGCAAAGTATATCTGAAATAAATTTCACAAATAGCACACACTCGGATAAGTCCTTGTTTACGTGGTCATTGAATTGAAAACTAAACAAGGGCTGTTTTTATAAAAATTGGGATGCCAATTAACGAAGAAGAAATAATCAAACGGCTGAAAGACCCTGCAAAAAGGGAAAAGGCATTTGAGATGATTGTCAGCCAGTACAGCGAAAGTTTGTATTGGACGATACGACGTCTGGTAACCTATCATGACGATGCCGACGATGTTCTTCAGAATACATTTATCAAAGCTTGGACCAGCATTGATTCATTCAGAGGAGAATCAAAGCTCTCGACCTGGCTGAACAAGATTGCATATAGAGAAAGTCTGACTTTTCTGGAACGGCAGAAACAAGTCATTTCTCTTGACGATTCAGAAGGAGGTGTTGCCAACACTCTTGAAGGAGACCCGTACTTTGATGGTGATGAAACCCAACGAATGCTTGAAGAAGCACTGAATACCCTGCCGGCAAAACAGAAAGCTGTGTTTACGATGAAATACTTCGAGGAAAAGAAATATGAGGAAATTGCCGAGATAACAGGAACATCAGTAGGAGCGCTCAAGGCCTCGTTTCATATTGCAGTAGAAAAAATTACTAACTTTTTTAACTCCCGCGATTAAACCTTATCGCAGTTCGTGGGTCTTAACAATAAAAGATATAATAATTTAGGATTTATGAAGACTGAAAAAGACATAGAAATGTTTTGTGGCAAAGACCGTCCGTTTACGGTTCCGGAAGGATATTTCGAGGGCCTCACTGCACGTGTCATGAACAACCTGCCTGAGACGAGCAAGGTTGTTGCACTGCCGACAAAGAAGAACACCCACTGGATGCAATGGACTTCAGTGGCTGCTGCATGTGTTGCCGGTTTCGTTATATTCACTCATTATAATGCCGGAAGTCCAAAGAATGACATGAAGGCAGAAGCAAAGACAACAGTTGTTTATGACGAACAATATCAGGAAGACATGATGGAATACGCTATGGTTGATGGTAACGACGTATACAACTATCTGTCCGGAGAATATTGATAGAACAAATTCGTAGATAGAAGTCATTTTACAAAAACAACAGAAATGAGACAATTGATTATTATTATGGCACTGGCGTTCTCATGTGTGACAGCAAATGCACAATGGAACAAAAACAGCGGCCATCAGACAACGGGACAGCAACCACAGCAGTTCTCACCAGAGGCTTTCAGGAAGAACATGGAAGCCTATATCAAGTCTCATGCCAACCTGACAGATGACGAGGCTGAAAAATTCTTCCCAATGCTGGCAGAGATGCAAAGCAAACAAAGAGAGAACACACGTTTGATAAGTGAACAGATGCGCAAAGGTCAAAACGCAAAGAGCGATGAAGAGTACGGCAAGATACTTACATACATCATCCAACTCGAAAAGGCCAATAATGAACTGACGAACAGTTACTACAAGAAATTCCATACAGTATTGTCATGGGAAAAAATATTCAAAGTCCGCACATCTGTTGAAAGATACAACATGATTGCCCTA
>DCGE01000092.1:2931-9592 GCA_002314525.1 Prevotellaceae bacterium UBA1786
CCTGGAGGGCAACCGTGGCAATGGAATCCTGGCAACGGGCAGTTCAAGATGCCGACTCCACCAGGACAAGGTCAAAAATAGAAGAACAATAACCGACAGGTATGAGGAAAGATGATAACAACCTGACCGATGAACAGATAAGAGGGGATTTAAGATATTTGCAACTTCTGGCACAAAGTTATCCGACGATAACAGAAGCAAGTACGGAGATAATCAATCTGGAAGCGATCCTAAACCTGCCAAAACCAACAGAACATTTCATTTCTGACCCTCATGGTGAAAGCGACGCATTCAACCACGTGCTGAAAAACGCTTCAGGTTACATAAAACGAAAGATAAAAGAGGTTCTCGGCGACTCCATCACAAAGACGGAACGTAGAGACCTCTGTACTCTTATATATTACCCGGAACAAAAAATACATATCATCAAAACCCAACTCAGCGGCAATAAACTTGATGAATTCTACGCAAAGACACTTATAAGACTGGTACAGGTCTGCCGTGTCACATCTGAAAAATACACACGCTCCAAGATCAGGAAAGCCCTGCCGAAACACTTTGAATATATTATTGAGGAACTACTCCATGAGTCTGATGAAGGAAAAAAACAGAAATACTACCAGAGAATCATAGACAGCATCATTGATACAGGGCAAGCAGAGTCATTTATTATCGCGATAAGCAAAGTCATCCAAAGATTTGCAATAGATCACCTACACATTCTTGGAGATATTTATGACAGAGGCAATGGCGCACACCTGATAGTTGACACTCTATGTAACTTTCACAATTTCGATATAGTCTGGGGTAATCACGATATTGAGTGGTTCGGTGCCGCAGCCGGGAATAAGGCTTGTATTTGTAACGTACTGCGAATAGCTCTCCGCTATGGCAACCTCATCACATTGGAAGACGGCTATGGAATCAACCTACTACCATTGGCGACATTCGCAATGGAGACATACAAAGACGATCCTTGTGAACAATTCCAGATTGTGAAGGTCAACGATGCTGGTCAGAACAATCATGAGACAAAGATGGAACGTCTCATCGCCCAGATGCACAAAGCAATCAGTGTGATTCAGTTCAAGGTTGAGGCCGAAATCATCGACAGAAGACCTGAATTCGGAATGGAAGACAGGAAGATGCTTCACCTGATTGATTTCCGCAAAAGTCATATCAGCATCGGAAAGAAGAAATACAAGATGACAGATATCAACTTCCCGACCGTCAATCCCAACAAGCCATATGAACTGACATCTGAGGAAGAAGACGTAATAGAACGACTGCAACATTCTTTCTGTACGAGTGAGGAACTCAGAAGACACATACAATGTCTTCTGTCACATGGAAGCATATATAATATCTCGAACGGCAATCTTATGTTCCATGCATCTGTTCCGCTAAACGAAGACGGTACAATGAAAGAAATCACAATCGGAGGAAGAAGGTATTATGGAATAGGACTTATGAAGAAGATCAACGAGATTGTTCACGGAGCATTCCAAAACGACTTCGATCAAGAACAGAAGCTCTTTGATATTGACTACCTCTGGTATCTGTGGTGCGGTAAGGATTCGCCACTCTACGACAAAGACAAGATGACAACGTTCGAACGGTATTTCATCAAAGACAAATCAGCTCATGCAGAAGTGAAGGGCTATTACTACCAGTACAGTGACAACGAGAATGTGATGAACAGCATCCTCGATGCGTTTGGTGTAAAGGGGAAGAACCGTCATATTATCAACGGACATGTGCCTGTAAGAATCATAAAAGGAGAAAAACCAGTGAAAGCCAATGGAAGACATCTTGTTATCGACGGAGGGTTCTCATTGGCATACCAGCCAAAGACCGGCATAGCCGGATACACATTGGTATATCACTCAAGAGGTCTGGAACTCGTACAGCATCAACCATTTCTTTCAGCAGAGGAAGCAATCAAAAAGGGAGAAGACATCAAAAGCAGTACACAGATTATTGAGATGTCGGAAGGAAGAATATATGTTAAAGACACGGACAAGGGACGTCAACTAATGAGCAATGTGGAAAACCTGCGTAAATTGCTATACGCCTACCGTCACGGTCTAATCAAGCAAAATTTGAAATAATTACATGGGAAAAGAAAAGAATACACTTAACAAGAACATCAAGATAAAGAACAAAAGAGCCTCATTTGAATATGAGTTCATTGATCAATATACCGCAGGTATCGTACTGACAGGCACAGAGATCAAGTCCATCAGAGCCGGCAAGGCAAGTTTGGTGGATACCTATTGCTATTTCATCAACAAAGAGCTATGGGTGAAGAACATGTATGTTGCACATTATCTGCAGGGATCATTTGCCAACCACATTGAAAAACGCGAACGCAAACTGCTACTCAACCGTAAGGAACTACGTGCACTGGAAAACGAATGCAAGAATCCGGGATTCACCATAGTCCCTACCCTACTCTTCATCGACGAGAACGGAAGAGCCAAACTTCAGATTGCACTAGCAAAAGGAAAGAAGCAATATGACAAACGGCAGTCTCTCAAAGCAAAAGAAGACCGCCGTGAAATGGACCGAATGTTCAAACGATAAATCATCTGCACCTTCTCATCTCATCGAGAAGGTGTTTTTGTTTTTCAGTAAGGTCTGTCGGAAGAACGACATTATAAGTAAGAATCAAATCACCTACCAGACCATTAAGACCTACATTACCCCTACCCTTCAATCTGACTTTCGAACCAGGCTGAGTACCTGGTTTGATTTTCAACTTCAGTTTACTTCCACCTACTTGAAGTATTATCTCACCTCCGAGCAATGCTTGGTACATATCAATATCAACATTTGCCTGTACATCTGGAGACGGCTGTTCTGACCGGCCTCGTCCGCCAAAGAAGGTATCAAAACCACCTCTATCAGTTCCGGAAGAACGTTGTCTGCCAAAAAGTTGAGAGAAGAAATCACTGAAACCACCTCCACCGACATTGAAGTCAAAACCCTCGAATGGATTACCATTGAAGCCATGTCCACCATCAGCACCACCAAAGTCCTGTCCGACTTTATTCCACTGTTCACCATACTGATCATATTTTGCTCTCTTCTCAGGATCACTGAGCACATCATATGCTTCATTGAGCATCTGGAACTTGGCTTTTGCCTTTGGATCGTCTGGATGTAGATCCGGATGGAACTGTTTGGAACGTTTTCTAAATGCAGCTTTTATATCGTTCTGTGGTATATCTCTGGACACACCCAATATCTTGTAATAGTCAACAAATTTTGCCATAATAATCTTTTTGTCTTCAATACAACAAAATAAATACCATTTTCGGATATTGTATGCAATACGTATGACAACACCAATTTTATCAAAGATAAATTGCAAATCTGCCATTTTTTCCTTACCTTTGCAGAAAATATGCAACTACATGGACAGTGTACGGAAATTAAGGATAATATTCACATCTGACATACACGGAAATTACTTTCCATATGACTTCCGCCATGAGCGCTGGGGCAAGGGCAGTCTGCAGAGGGTTCATGCATTTGTAGCGCAACAGGTAAAACGACATGCAGGTGGATGTCTTCTTATCGACGGAGGAGACATGCTGCAAGGAGAACCGACATCATACTATTTCAACTATGTAGCCAAGAACAAACGACACAAGGTGGCAGACATGTGCAACTTCATAGGATATGACGTCAGTGTCATCGGCAACCACGATATCGAATCCGGCCATAAGATATACGATGGTTTCGTTCGCGACTGTAACTTCCCAATACTCGGTGCCAATGCCGTCTATGAAGATACGGGGCTTCCGTACTTTGAGCCGTACACTATCTTCAAGCGAAGCGGGATCAAAATTGCAGTCATCGGCATGATTACCCCCGCCATTCCACATTGGATTCCGAAAAGAGCATGGACCGGAATCCGTTTTGAAGACATAAAGGAGTCATCGGAAAAATGGATCAAGCACGTTAAGGAGACTCATAACCCAGACTACATCATAGGACTCTTCCACTCAGGTATGGACGAAGGGATTGTCACGCCTGAATACCACGAGAATGCAACACGTGAGACTGTTTCTTCAGTCGACGGATATGACCTCGTTCTATATGGTCACGACCATACAAGCAACATGGAAGAGATTGAAAGTCCTTCTGGTAAGAGCGTTCTATGTGTCAATCCGGGAAGCTATGCACAGTGCGTCGCAGAGATTCAGGTGAAGTTCAACATCGACAGTCTTGGACGTGTGAAGAACTATGATCAAGTATGCAATCTCTGTTTTATCGGGACAATGAACAATCTCCATGCCAAGGAGTTCCAGAAGCATTTCCGGAGTGAGTTTGAAGAAGTCCAGAAATATGCTACAGAGAAAATCGGTTCAGTCACAGAGAATCTCAATATTGCAGATGCATATTTCGGTTCATCATCTTATATTGATCTCATCCAAAAACTCCAGCTAAAAGTTTCAAAAGCTGAGATTTCGTTTGCTGCTCCTCTTTTCTTCAATGCCGTTATCAACTCTGGAGATTTCAAGATAAGCGACCTTTTCAATCTATACCGATTTGAGGATAGACTATATACGCTGCGCCTTTCCGGACAGGAGTTGAAATCATATCTGGAATTCAGTTATTCCAACTGGGTAAATCAGATGAGCACAGCAGACGATCCAATGCTTCAGATATGTCCGATGAAAAAAAATCCGAACAGGATGGGCTTCAAGAACTACCTCTTCAACTTTGACTCTGCTGCAGGTATCATATATGATGTTGACCTACGCAAACCTGACGGAGAACGGATTATTATAAAATCAATGGCTGACGGAAGTCCATTTGACATGAGTCGTATGTACACTGTTGCCATGACTGCCTACAGATCAAACGGAGGCGGTGAACTGCTGACAAAAGGCGCAGGGCTCACAAAAGAAGAGATTGAAAAAAGAATCATTTCTTTTACCGAACAGGATATACGTTATTACCTTATGGAATATTTCCGCGAAGAAGGAATCATAGTTCCGAAGGCAATGGAACATTGGCACTTTATTCCAGAAGAATGGGTAGAGAAAGCCAAGGAAAGAGAGATGACATTATTATTTGGAGATAGGACACCTGTAAAAGAAGAATCAATAGAAGAACGCCAATAGTCATGAAGATGCTCACGATACTTGGACCGACAGCATGTGGCAAGACAACCTTTGCAGCACATCTTGCAAAAGAATTAGGAGGTGAGATAATCAGTGCCGACAGTCGTCAGGTATATCGAGGTATGGATATTGGTACAGGGAAAGACATCTGTGATTACACAGTTGACGGTGTAGAAATCCCTTATCATCTCATTGACATTGCAGAGGCAGGTGAGAGATATAACGTGTATCGGTTTCAACACGATTTTCATGTTGCATATAATGATATTCTTTCCAGAGGGCACTACCCTATTCTATGCGGAGGAACTGGCTTATATATAGAAAGCGTCCTTAAGAACTATGAATTCGATGGAAGGGAAATGCCATCGGTTGACAGTGTCATTGTCGGACTGATGATTGACCGAGATCTTCGTCGCTTGCGAATATCCAACAGACTACGCCAACGTCTTGACGAAGGAATGGTAGACGAAGTCAAGCATCTTCTTGACAGCGGAGTTTCATCAGAGCGGCTGATACGCTATGGATTAGAATACAAATATATAACTCTATACTTAATCGGACAATTGAAATACGACGAAATGGTTTCTCTCCTTGAAATCGCCATACACCAATTTGCAAAGAGGCAGATGACGTGGTTCCGAGGCATGGAAGAAAGACGTGGAATTAAAATAAATTGGATAAATATTGAAAAAACTATTCCAGAAAGAATAGAATTGGTCAAGAATTTAGTAACTTTGCAACATTAATTCATTTTTATAAAAACATATGAAGAAGATTAATTTCAATGCAGGTCCATCAATCCTTCCTCGCGAGGTGATTGAGGCAACAGCAGCAGCATGTCTTGATTTCAATGGATCAGGACTTTCTCTTATGGAGATCAGCCACAGAGCAAAGGATTTCCAGCCAGTAGTTGACGAAGCAGTAGCACTCTTCAAAGAACTCCTTCAGATTCCGGAAGGATACTCGGTACTTTTCCTTGGCGGAGGTGCAAGTCTTCAATTCTGCATGATACCTTTTAATTTCCTTGAGAAGAAGGCTGCCTATCTCAACACAGGTGTGTGGGCAAAGAAAGCCATCAAGGAAGCAAAGAATTTCGGTGAGGTTGTTGAAGTAGCATCAAGTGCAGAATCAATCTATTCATATATCCCGAAAGACTATACAATTCCTGCTGATGCCGAATATTTCCACATCACAACAAACAACACAATCTACGGAACCGAAATCAGGAAGGAACTTGATTCACCAATCCCGCTGATTGCCGACATGAGTTCCGATATTTTCTCACGTCCTATCGACGTAAGCAAATACGATTGTATCTATGGTGGTGCACAGAAGAACCTCTCAATGGCAGGAGTGACTTTCGTAATCATCAAGAACGATGCACTCGGACGCGTAACACGTACAATCCCTACAATGCTTGACTACCGTACTCATATCGATGGCGGAAGCATGTTCAACACTCCGCCTGTTGTACCAATCTATTGTGCCCTCCAGAACCTGAAGTGGATCAAGAAGATGGGTGG
>DCGE01000050.1:0-2248 GCA_002314525.1 Prevotellaceae bacterium UBA1786
CGATGTCGAATATATCCAGAAGACATACGAGAACGTGTGCTACTTCCTTCAGGTCGGTGTCGGCGAAGGATTGGGCAAGACATTTGAGTTCTCACTCGACAAGTTCTGCCGTGTCTTCCACCAGTATCCCGTAGAGACCGAGAGCAGTCTCCAACTGCTCACCAATGCCGGATACCTGAACTACAAGAGCGACAACGACATAAAGTCCCGTCTCATGTTCGTCACCAGCAAGGAGGGACTGTATCATCTCTACAACCAGGAACCGGAGACAGAGGATGTCATCCGTGCACTGCTGAGAAACTACTCCGGATTGTTCTCCGACTATGTCAGGATCGAGGAAACCCTACTCTCCCACCTCACTGGTCTGTCGTCCGATAGGATCTACAACATACTGAAGGCACTCAGCCATTCCCACATCGTCGACTACATACCGTATTCCAGCATGCCGACAATCGAGTTCTCCGTACCGCGTACCGACACAGAGAACGTCCGACTGACGGCCGACGTCTATGACATCCGCAGGAAGGAATACGCTGAGCGAATACGCTACGTACTCGAATACGCATCCGGGAATATATGCTGCAGGAGCAAGTCACTCCTTAGCTATTTCGGTGAGGATAGTTCCCACGACTGCGGACAGTGCGATGTATGTATTGCACAGAAGCATATATGTCAGGACGACATCGAGCATGTCTCCTCCATGATCCGCCAACTACTTTCCGATCTTGAGTACCATCCAGTCAAGGAACTATCGGAGATTCCTGCCAGCAACCGCCTCATCGACATAGTTCTGAGGAACATGACCGACGAGGAAGCCATCATCATCGACGGCACCCGGATAAGACTAAGAAAATAACTTCAAAAAACAATATAGAAAAGTGGATTACATAAAGACAAAAGATGATTTCAGCATGTTCAAGTACGACGGCATCCAGGCAATGAGGATGGGCCGTCTGGACTATGCAATGGAATGCTTTGAACGCGCACTGGCCATTAACGACGATGTCGAGACTCATCAGTACTATGCCAATGCACTCATTAGCGCCGACGATATCGAGGGAGCTGTCGAGGAACTGGAATATGTCCGCACATCCCAGCCACAAGACACGGAGAACCTCATGCTTCTCTCCGAACTCTGTTTCCAGATTGAGGACTACGAACGCACGCAGCAATACTGCGACGAGGCTCTCGTCATCGACCCCACCCTCGCCATACCTCACCACACGCTTGCAAAGAAAGCCTTTGCACAGAACGATGCCATCAACGCCGTCGCACAATCTACCATGGCAATCTCTGCCAAAGACGACTACTACGATGCATACTTCTTCCGTGCCACCGTCCTCCACTCCATGGGACAGTACGAGGAGGCTGAGAAGGACATTGACGTGGTGCTTGCCAACAGTGAGGAAAACGACGAGACCTCTCTTCTCAAAGCCCGCATCTCACAGGCACTCGGCAAGGACGAGGAAGCTGAGAAATACTTCCGCAGCACCATCGAACTCAATCCCTTCTCTTCCGAAGCCTACATGGACCTCGGTGCCCTCATGATGAAGCTCGGACGCAAGGATGAGGCTGAGCAGCTGGCTAAGGAAGCCATGGAGTATGCTCCTCAAGCAATGGAGGACATCAACGGAAATTTCACCAACTGGGAACAGGCCGTCAAGGGCAACAACCCGTTTGCATGATTATGGATATGGAACTGAACATACTACCTCTCGGCCTTCCGCATGAAGAAGGCAAACCGATGCTCATAGCCGGACCTTGCAGTGCTGAGACCGAAGAACAGGTTATGAGTACCGCTACGGCATTAGCCACTCAGGGAGTCAGAATCTTCCGTGCCGGAGTCTGGAAGCCACGCACCAAACCGGGCTGTTTCGAGGGCAACGGCGAGAAGGCTCTTCCTTGGCTCCAGAGGGTAAAGGCAGAGACTGGCATGCTCACGGCAACCGAAGTAGCCACTCCTCAGCATGTCGAACAGGCACTGAAGGCAGGCATCGACATCTTCTGGATCGGAGCACGTACCAGTACCAATCCGTTTGCTGTCCAGGAGATAGCTGACTCTCTCAAGGGTGTCGACATACCAATTCTGGTAAAGAACCCTATCAACCCTGATATTGAACTCTGGATTGGTGCCGTCGAGCGTTTCAACCGCGCCGGCATCCGACGGCTCGGAGTCATCCATCGTGGATTCTCCAGCTACGACAAGAAGATCTACCGCTACCACCCTATGTGGCAGATTCCTATCGAA
>DCGE01000050.1:2285-3274 GCA_002314525.1 Prevotellaceae bacterium UBA1786
ATCGAACTGCGCCGCCGACTTCCGCAGCTGCCTATGATATGCGACCCGAGTCATATGGGAGGCCGTCGCGACCTCGTTCCACAACTGGCCCAGCAAGCTCTCGACATAAACATGGACGGACTCATGGTCGAATGCCACTGCTGTCCCGACTGTGCATGGAGCGATGCCAAGCAACAAATCACTCCCGATGAGTTCAAGCACCTCTTCGACGAACTCGTACTCCGTACCGACATCCAGGAGACAGAGTACATCAGCGTCCTCCGCAAGCAGATCGACGAACTCGACAACCAGCTCATCGATGTCATTTCACGTCGCATGAGTATCTGCCGCGAGATAGGCAAATACAAGAAACAACAAGGCATGAAGGTCGTACACACCAGCCGCTACTCTGAGATCATCGAGAACCGCGAGTCGCAAGGCATGGTACTCGGTGTGGGAACCGACTGCATCAAGAGAATATTCGAGGACATCCATCAGGAATCTGTCCGACAGCAAATAGAAATCATAAATAGTAAATCGTAAAATATCATTATGGAAACCGTATTAAGTGGAATGCGCCCTACGGGCAACCTTCATCTCGGAAACTATTTCGGAGCTGCAAGGAGTTTTGTGAAGATGCAAGATGAATATAACTGTTATTTCTTTATCGCCGACTGGCACTCTCTGACCACTCATCCAAAACCTGAGGACATACAGAAGAGCGCACGTACCATTCTCGCCGAATATCTGGCATGCGGCATCGACCCCGAGAAGGCAACCATCTACATTCAGAGCGACGTACCTGAGACGCTCGAACTCTATCTCTACCTCAACATGAACTGCTACCTCGGCGAACTTGAACGCGTGACAACCTTCAAGGAGAAGGCTCGCAAACAACCCGACAATGTCAATGCCGGACTCCTCACCTACCCTACCCTCATGGCAGCCGACATCCTTCAGCACCGTGCCCTCAAGGTTCCGGTAGGCAAGGACCAGGAACAGAACATGGA
>DCGE01000056.1 GCA_002314525.1 Prevotellaceae bacterium UBA1786
TGAAGGTAGGTGAGTGGGTACTGGCAGTAGGTAACCCATTCAACCTTACAAGTACTGTGACAGCTGGTATTGTGAGCGCTAAGGCTCGTGGTATGGGTGCTAACAAGGGTGGTATTGAGTCGTTCATTCAAACCGACGCTGCCATCAACGCAGGTAACTCAGGCGGTGCATTGATCAATGCTCGTGGTGAACTTGTAGGCATCAATGCCATGCTCTACAGTCAGACAGGCTCGTTCACAGGCTATGGTTTTGCCATCCCAACTTCCATTGTAAAGAAGGTGGTAAGCGATCTGCAGCAGTATGGTAAGGTTCAGAGGGCAATGTTCGGTGTGAGCGGTATGACTCTCCACGACTACATCGATTCAAAGAAACAGGAAGACGAGAAATTCAAGGCTGACTTCGGTGTGAATGAGGGGGTTTACATAGCAGAGGTTGTTGATGACGGTGCTGCAGCTGAGGCTGGTTTGAAGGAAGGTGATGTGATAGTAAGCGTTGACGGCAAGAAGATTACAAAGATGTCGGAACTTCAGGAATCCACAACCAAATACCGTCCGGGCGACAAGGCTGAAGTTGGCTATATCCGCGACAAGAAGGAAAAGACAACTACTGTGATATTCAAGAACTCTCAGGGTAGCACTAAGGTGGTAAAACCTCAGGACTTTGCAATACTCGGTGCTGAGTTCAAGGAACTGACCGACAGTCAGAAGAAGGATCTTAAGATGTCGTATGGTGTTCAGGTGGATAAACTCTCGGATGGTCCGCTGAAGAATGCCGGCATAGAAAAGGATTTCATAATTATGAAGGTGAACAACCAGAACATCAAGACGGTGAAAGATCTTGAATCAGCCTTCAAGGCTGCTCAGAACAGTGAGACTCAAACCCTCTTCATCTGGGGAAAGTATCCATCAGGAAAGACTGGCAGCTATGCCGTAGCTCTTGGAGATGAGTAGGAGTAATGTTGTCATATAGTAAAAAAGTGCCGTCCGATTTTGGATGGCACTTCTTTTTCACCATATGTTGCAGCATTAATATTACTAACTTCGTGTCAGGTGGCAGATAGTGATGTCGTCGCTTTGAGGAGCCTTGCCGGTAAAGAGACGTATTTCCTTCACGATATTACTGATAGTATTGTCATCTTTAAGGATGCCAATCAGACTATCCTCCTTGAAATACTTGTCTTTTTCGTCTTTGGCTTCTGTAACCCCGTCGGTGTAGAGAATCAGTGTGTCCTGACTGGCGAAAGGAATTTCATCGCATCGGTAGTTGAATCCTTCAAACAGACCAAGTGCGATATTAGGTAGAAGGTTCTTGTATTCTGGTTTTCTGCTGTCGGCTGGTATGATAATCGGACGTGTATGACCGGCATTACACAAAGTGATGCTGTCGCCATGAACACAGCCGATAATAGCAGTACAGAAAGTCATGGATGGATTGTTCTCGGAAATGCTGTCATTGATTTGGCTCATGATTCCAACTGGGTCCTGAGTGTAGCGAACTGCATTGCGGAACAGGGATACGACTTGTGTCATGAAGAGTGCGGCAGACATCCCCTTACCAGATACATCCCCTATGATGAAGATGAGTTTGCCATTCTTGAATATGTAGTCGTAGAGGTCACCTCCAGCTGTTATGGCTGGTTTCAGGAAGTTGTCGAGGTGAAGGTCTTTAACTGTATATTCTGTCGGTTTAAGAATGCTCATCTGTAGGTTTGCTGCAAGCTTGAGCTCGTCTTCTGCGGCAGCCTTCTGCCGCATGTTCTTGCTCATCTGACGGAATATGATGTAGCAGCAGAAGAACATCAGGAACATTCCGAATATGGATGTGAGCGTGATAACCCAATTCGTTGTTTCTGCCTCTTGATAGACGGCATCTTCCAGACATGTCGTCTTGATTGTCCATGGAGCATAGTCAGTATTACGCATATAGGTGCAGTATTCTTTGTCGTCGTCTTTCTGTATCGGTTCCTTCGGGTATGATGCGAACACCTTTCCATGCTCGTCTAGAAGTTGCATCTGTGATCGTTCTTCTCCGTATGGTAGATGATACCGCAGTTTTTCAGATATAGCATCCACTCCAATGCTGATGATGAAAGCTCCGAAAAACCGATTGTCATCAAGAGCAAGCGGTACATATATGTTTATGAACAGACCTTGTACTCGTGACTTATTCGAAGGCATGGCCCAGAAAGTCTTGCGGCTTTTTTTCAACTTCTGGTAATGTTCCGATTTCATGAAATCGTAGACGCCTGACAATTCATGGCGTTCCGTGTCCCCATGTTCAATGGTAGGCACAAATGCATGCTGCATGTTGAAATAGTCATGGCAGACAGTGCTGTCAACGACAAACATGGCACTTTGGTAGTATTGGTTCAGATTGATGAACTGCTCCAGATAGTCATAGACATATTGCTTGAAAAAAATCAAATAGTCCCGGTTGATGATGAGCTGGTCGCTTTTGTCAGTTGACTCGGAATAGAAGAGGAATGAAAGGAAATTATAGGCTGATCTTTGTGTCAGCAGTATGTCGCCCTCAAGTTCTTTGCAGAATCGGTCAAGCATTATGTCGTTCAACTGCTCCGCTGCCTTTTCTGCTTTTTTGTTTGTGTATATGTTCGTGACAATAAGAGTTGCCACGAATACCGCAATTGTAGTGATGAGTGTGATGAAAATCCGTTTCATTGTATTATCGTTTATCCTTGAAGAAATCAAATGCAGCTATTGCACTGATGAATTGGCTCACATAGTTCCATGACGTCATATTCCAATGAAAACCAAGTCGGGCAAGTACGCGGTTGGTGAACTGGTTGTCGGCTGAAAGATAGACGACCTTGTCTTTGCCTGCTGTGTAGGCAAGCATTGACTGAAGTATGGCTGCCTTCTCAGGGTCTTTGCCTGCTTCCTGTAGGAGTGACTGGAATTGGTCTTCCTCAACTTCCCTGATGTTAGCTCCGAGTGTAACTGCCATCTCATGGACTACGTCGCCGAGTATGATGCGGTGGTTGTTGACAGGATGGAATACCACACATTCCTTCGGTGTCTCGGAAAGCAGAAGTACTGCTCTTGCCACTTCGTCAATCGGAGAGAATTCCATCGTACCTTCGGCTCTGCCATAACTGATAGCTCCGAGCATCTGGAAGATGTGAAGACGACCCATTGATGAGTTGCTACGGAAGTTGATCTGGAACTCTCCGTCGTCGGTTCGTGGAGAGAGGTTGCCTAATCGCATGACTTTTCCGATGAGACCTTTCTCTGTGACGGCCTCAAACAAAATGCGTTCGGCAATGAATTTGGAGTGTGCATACTTGGATCTGAGCTTCTGACCTATATAACTCGTCTGTTCAGTGAGGGTGGTTTCAGTTGCAGGATTGCCGTTGACTGATTGTCCGGCTGTACTGCCTGTACTTGTCTGGATAAGCCGCGCTTTTGTACGGAGACAGAAATCCACGCAGTTCTGCAGTCCACCTACATTGATATCCTCTATCTCTGTGCCCTCGGAGAAGTGCTTCACGATGGCTGCACAATTGATGAGGGTATAGTCACTTAGTTCAGTACCGACCTTCTCTTCAATCTTCGTGAAGGCTTCCGGATTGGTGACGTCACCATCGATGACGATAATCTGACTGCCGAACATTGTTTTGAAGTTCTTCTCGAAATAGTAGAAGAGAAGATTTCGAAGGCGTGCCTCGCTCGTGACTCCGTTATGTCCGTGACGTACAAGACAGATGACTTTGTATTGTGGATTCTCCTTCAGATGATTTTCCAACAGATCGTGAAGGATGTGAATGCCTAAGAATCCATTTGCTCCTGTGAGGATGATGTTCTCAAGTGGCATGCGATCACCTGCTTGGAAGTGTTCGAGTGTGTTCTCTCGGAGCAAAGCATCGATCTTTGCATAATCATAGTTGTTGACTTCAGGATCAGCGTCAATGTCTTCTGTTGTGCCTCCTCCTATTAATGCAGCCATCTGTTGTGCTGTCGGATTCTTGAATACCTCTGCGTATGAGATGGTATATCCAAGATTAGTTGCTTCAATTACCACCCGTGTCGCCGAAAGCGACGAACCTCCGAGTTCAAAGAAGGAGTCTGCTGCACTTACTTTGTCAATTTCGAGAATGTTCGAGAAGATCTTGCAGAAGTCTTCTTCAATCTTGTTCGTAGGTGCAATATATTCACCTCCTACCTGTGCGAGAACAGGATCAGGGAGATGCTTTACATCCGTCTTCCCATTAGGTGTAAGTGGGAAGGCATCCATCTGCAGATAGGCACTCGGAACCATGTAGTGAGTGAGAGTCTTACTGATCTCAGCCTTCAAGTCCTCAACCTTGATCTCATGATCGGCAGTGAAGTATGCGCATAGATGGTCTTTACCTTGAAGTTTCTTGATCATTACAGCCACGTTCCTGACTCCATGAACCTTAGTGATTGCCGTCTCAACTTCGCCGAGTTCTATACGAAGACCGCGTAGCTTGACTTGATTGTCTTTACGACCGAGAACCATTACGTTGCCGTCTGGCAACCAACGGGCATAGTCGCCCGACTTATATACTCTCTTGCCCTTGTATTCTACAAATCTGGCTGCGGTCTGTTCTGGTAGTTCGTTATAGCCTAGTGCAACAGAATTTCCTCCGATGACTAATTCTCCGACAACTCCTATTGGCAGTTCATTGCCATCGTTGTCGATTATGAAGTTGGTGTAGTTGACACATGGTTTCCCAATATGTGGAATTGTGCCATGTGTCAGTTCTGAGGCATGACTGTTTGCGATTGTCTCTGTCGGACCATATCCGTTGAAGATACGTACGTTCGGGTATGACTGCAACTTTTGAAGTAGTGCCATTGAAAGTCCTTCACCACCTTGGTATGCAAGGTGGATATGGTGTGAGAATGCTTCATCGAAGGCCGGACTTTCGAGTAATTGCATAAACCGGCTCGTGGTTGCTGTCATACAGTCGATGCCGTATGTGTTGATGAGCCATGCCAGTCGGTTAGGGTCATTGCAATCATCATCGCTTGCGAGAACCAAAGTCTTTCCTAGCATCAGCGGAGATCCCGTCTCCCATACACTCATATCAAATGAGATTGTTGTGATGCCCAATGCGGCATGACATTCTTCGCGGAGACATTCCTGGATGATGTTCTGTGGGTGATGATAGTTGCATACACCCTTGTGCATGAGCTGTACTCCTTTAGGGCGTCCCGTGGAACCTGAGGTGTATATCAAGTATGCAAGGTCCTCAGGACTTACGTTTACGTTATCGTTATCATTATCGCCATCGTTCCCTTTTATCATCAACTCTTCAATATCAATCGCCTTTTCTGGGAATTCACCGAGGCGGTCCTGGGTGGTGATGATGTACTTTGAACCTGAGTCTTCAAGTATGAGGTTTATTCGCTCTGTTGGATATTTCGGGTCACATGGTATGTAGGCTCCGCCGGCTTTCAGCACTCCGTACTGCGACATGATCAGTCGGGAGGTTCGAGGCAGGAGAAGTGCGATGCGGTCACCTGTCTTGACACCTCTTTTGATAAGAGAGTGGGCGATTCGGTTCATGTGCTCGTTCAACTGAGCATATGTGAATGAATCATATAAGCCAGTGAATGGATTGAGTGCTACCAGTGCCGTATCGTCGGCATGAGTCTCTGCACTTTCTTCAAAAAGTTTGTGATAGAGCTGGATCGGTACTTCGGCCTTCTTGGTTTCGTGGAAGGTACTGATGAGTTCTGTCTGTTCCGGCGTGAGCATCGATATGGTCTTCAGCGATGCTTCAGGTGCTTTGAGCATGTTATGAAGTACCGTTCCCATGGCATCAGCGAATCCCTGTGCCAATTCATGTGAATAGAGGGTGTTATCGTATTGAATCTGAATACCGCTCTCTTCGATGCTGATGGTGAATTTGAATTTCGGATTTGAACTACCGAAATGACAGAACTGCATCCTACCGTTGATGCCTGAATCAGGATTGTTGATAGCCAGTGCCTCACTGATACCTACTTGATATTGGAAGAAAAGGGTAGGGATGAGATCGAACTTATTTGCGATCTGGGCGAATGGATAAAACTCATGGTCAAGTGATTGTGTAAAATCTTCTGCCGTAGTCTTGATGAAATTGAGTACTGAGCAGTCGGTTATGTGTGAAGTGATGGCAATCGTATTGACGAACATTCCGATGGTGTCGCTCACTGCAAGGTTGCTACGGCCGTTTGAGATAGTACACAGGCAGATATCCTTCGTGTTGGTGTAGCGACTGACAGTATAGAAGGCTGCTGCAAGGAAGAGCTGGGCAGGAGTGACTCCCAACTCCTTGGCACTCTTTGCTATGTATGTGTGATCTATTGTGTAGTCTGCATATTCAAGTGATGCTACATCACCTTCCTTCGGTACGAGGTCTTCTGTGATATTGGTTACTCCATCAACGGTCTTCAGACGTTCTGTGAAGAACTGCTCCGATTCCCTGTATTCAGGAGTGCCGACAGTGTTTTTCTCATTGTTGGCATGCTGGAAGTATGTATAGGTCTCTGCTTTAGGTGCCTTGCCTTCAAGTGCTTCGGCCAGCTGGCGGTTGAAGATGGCCTTCGATGCTCCGTCCATGACGAGATGCAGGGTGTCGAGAAGTAGGATTGGGGAGACTTGACCTTCTGTCTCCACTACTGTGGCACGGTACAGCGGACCTGTTGACAGTTTGAATGGTTTGATAAATTCCATCTTGAACTTCTCAAATTCCTGCTGAGTTCTTAGTCTGACTATATCGACAATAGGTTCAAAATCTTTTGGATTGACCTGAATGACATCGGTACCGTCAATCTCAAAGTGTGTGCCGAGGATAGGATGTGCCGCAATCACTGATTTCAGTGCCAATGCTATCTGCTCGGATGTCACTCCGTCAGGAAATGAATACAAAGTCGGCATATTGTATGCCATCAGTTCCGGATTCTTTGCGATGTCGTAATATACGCCTGCCTGAGCAAAAGTCAGCGGTGCCTTCCGGATATTATCGTTATCTTGTGGCAAGTCTATCGTTTCGCCTGTGCTTTGCGAAGAACCATTGTCCTCGTTCATAAGCTTCCTGAGTACCTCGTTCTCAATCATCATCACTGAACCTTCCTTGGAGAGTTGCTGAGGTTTAATCTGGATGCCGTACTTCTTGAATATAAGTGTGGCCAGCTTGATGGCAGAAAGAGAACTGAGCCCGAAGAGCGACAATTGATCCTCAACTCCAAAGTCTTCGGTATTTATGATAGGGGATATGATTTTTTTTATTTCCTGCTCAAGGATGTTGAAGGTACGACTCTCATGTGTTGAACTTGTACTCTGTGACTTTGGCTGAACATCAGGGACTGGCAGGTTCTTGACATCGGTTTTTCCGTTTGGAGTCAGAGGAAAGGCTTCTAGTTGCATGAATGCACTCGGCACCATATAGTGGGTAAGTGTCTTGCTGATCTCTGCTTTCAGTGTATCGGCATCAATCCTGGATTCGGCTGTGAAGTACGCCACCAGGAATTCGTCGTCGTTTTTCTGGCATACCTTCACCAGACTCTGTCTGATATCAGGATACTGGTTGATGCATGATTCTATCTCACCGATTTCTATACGAAGTCCATGTAGCTTTATCTGTCCATCCATACGGCCTAAAATCTCTATCTTGCCGTCGCGGGTCCAACGGGCATAGTCGCCTGACTTATATACCCGCATCCCTTCGTAGTTGATGAAGGCTGCCGCAGTTTTGTCAGGCAGGTTGTTATAGCCGGCAGCAACACCGATACCACCTATCCACAGTTCGCCGACTACCCCAATCGGAAGTTCATTTCCGTCGGAGTCAACCACCCATTCGTGATAGTTGAGCAATGCCGTTCCTATTGTCACATGATTGGTGCCCGTGAGTTCTGCAGCATTACTGCTGACAGTGATTTCCGTAGGACCGTATGTATTGAAAACTCTCAGTCCCTTGATTGAGTGCAGTTTGTCAAGCAGTACAGGTGAGTACTTCTCTCCTCCGCTCATGATGACTTTGCATCTTCTCAGAGCCTGTTCGAATTCTGGTATTTCCATGTACCCAAGCAGACGCGAAGGTGTTCCGTTGAGAGCCTCCACATTCGTTCTTGCCATGAGTTCGGCAAGCAGTATCGGGTTCTCGGTCTCGTCTTCATTGGCAAGCACACAGGTCAGTCCGTTATGCAGAGCCACTCCGAACTCCTTTAGCGACATGTCGAACGAGAGTGTCGTGATGCACAGGTAGTTTCTCACGTTCTCTGTCTTCAGTGCATGGATGTGCTTGTTTGCCTCGTGGTCATACAGGTAGTTGCAGATTGCCTCGTGGCGTAGCATCACACCCTTCGGACGACCTGTGGAACCTGAGGTGTATATCAGGTAGACCAGAGAGTCAGGTGAGATGTTTGCGTTTACGTTATCGTCATCGTTATCG